>JAUNGS010000005.1:0-4909 GCA_030524435.1 Eubacterium sp. | reverse complement strand
CATATAAAGGATAATCGCTATAAAGGTAGTCTCCTGATAACCACTCATCCATACAAAAGCAATACAGACTAAAAAAGCAAGAATCGATGTTAAAAGCCGTGTTGTGACATAGATATCAGAGCTATATTTTTCATTAATATCGGAAACTTGATAATTTCGTATGCCGTATATAGCAATACAATAAAACATATTTGTAAGGGACATGGCTAAAGATAAAATTCCAGCATCACCATATCCCGATAAATGAACAATGACAATTGTTAATAACCACTGGCCAAATAAATACAAGAAACTCCCAATAGAATTCCAAATCATATTCTCCTTGACCGATAGTCGTTTATTCTCAGACATACACTGCTCCAAAATTTTTAATACGCATTATCAAAAATAGTCATAAAGGTCTTAAAAAAGATCTTTACATCCAGCCATATAGACCATTTTTCAATATATTCGACGTCGCACTTGATCCGCTCCGTGATGGAGGTGTCGCCGCGCCAGCCGTTGACCTGGGCCCAGCCCGTCATTCCAGGGCGGACATGGTGCTTGATCATGTACTTCGGCACCTCTTCCTTAAATTGATGGACGTAGTAGGGTCTTTCGGGCCGCGGGCCGATGATGCTCATATCCCCCTTGAGCACGTTGAAGAACTGGGGCAGCTCATCGATGCTCGTCTTCCTGATAAAGGAACCGAACTTCGTCTTTCTGGGATCGTCCTCGGTGGTCCAAAGCTTATCCCCCTTTTCGGGGATATCGTTGCGCATGGATCTAAACTTGTAGATATAGAATTCCCGGCGGTTCATCCCCACCCGAACCTGTTTATAAATCACCGGTCCCGGTGAGGTCACCTTGACCAAAATTGCGATGATCAAATAGAACCAGGAGAACACAATCAAAAAACCGCCAGACAGAACGACGTCTAAAAAGCGCTTGATAAAACGGTTGACCGGCTCATCCAGGGGGATGTAGCGCGTATTGATCAAGGGAATGCCATCCAGCTCGTCGAAGGCCGGACGGCTGCCCTGGATTAAATTGACGTAATCCGGGATAATCTGAGTTTTGATCCCCTGGTATTCACACTCATCGATCACCTCATTGATGCGCTTGTAGCTGGTGTTGGGCAGGGCAATAATTACTTCATCTACCCGGTAGGCCTCGAGGATCGACGTCATCTCCCGGGTGGTGCCCAGAATGGGGATTCCGCCCTTATCCTCCTTGGGATAGTAATCGTCCACGTAGCCACAGATTTTATAGCCCAGCTGACGATCGCCCATAACCTTTTCCGCAAAGGTCTGTCCCAGAGCGCCGGCGCCGACAATGATAATATACTTGAGATTATAGCCCCGCTCCCGCATCATCCGAAGCCCCTTGCGCAGGGTACCCCGCTCCAAAGTCATCAGAACAACCGAGAACAGATAAAAGATCCCCAGCATATATCTGGAGAAGTGAATGCTTTTGCCCGTGTACAGAAAAGCCAGAACAATCAACAGCCCAATGGTGTTGGCGCCGATAATCTCCTGCCATTCCCGGGAGAAGCGCTGCTTTCTGTAGGGCTTGTAGAGTCCGAAAACCAAAAATAAAATGAGGTATACCGGGATGATAAAGACCAAAAGACCAACGTAGGCCTCAAAGCGCATGGTGCGGATGCCATCGGTAAAAAATGGGGAGACAAAGCGAATATACCAGGCCAAAAGCAGGGCGCAGCTCACCGCAATCATATCAAAAAGCACGAGCAGAAAATTAAAAAAATGCTGATTACTTTTAATCATGGCGTCCTCCTTTAACCGTTTTTCGCCAGAGCCCGGCGTTTTAGAAGTTTTGTGCCGTATACAACACAGGCCTTGGCCAAACCATTGTATTTACCCTGATAATGCTTATCGTAGAAAATCAGCATGGAATCGTAAAAGGCCTCGATGGTTTTGGGATTTCTCTTACCGATGCCGCTGGCCTTTTTATAATGAAAAATCCGAACTTCGGGGTAGTAGATGATGGGATAGCCCGCCTGCTTGATTCTGTAGCACCAATCGATATCCTCGCCGTACATGAAATAATCCTCGTCCAGCATACCGACCGCATCAATCACCTCCCGGGGCACCATCATGTAGGCCCCCATAACACAGTCCACCGAGAAGGTTTTATCCTCGTCCACAAAAGTGAGATTGTACTCCCCAAAGCGCTGACTTTTTGGAAAGCGCTGATCCAGCTTCAGCATATGATAAATCCCGTTCATGGGCGTCGGGAAGCTGCGCTTGCAGGCCGGATCCAGCTTTCCATTGCCCAGAACCACCTTACAGCCCAAAGCACCTACGCCCCGGTGGGTATCCAAAAATTCTATGGATTTTTTCAGGGTATTCAGCTCCACGATGGTGTCGGAATTCAGCAGAAGGATATATCTTCCCTTGGATTCCCGCATTCCGATATTGTTGGCCTTGGAAAAGCCAAGATTTTCAGTGTTTTTGATGATTTTAACCCGTTCCTCCGACGCAAAGTGCGCCTCGATGGCCTCGATGCTTCCGTCCTGGGAGGCGTTATCCACGACGATCACCTCGTAGGTGTAGGGTTTTATATGACTTTCCAGCACTGAATCGATACAGTCCGATGTCAGCTCTCTGGTTTTATAATTTACAATAATAATAGAAAGATCCATAAAAGCTCCATACTCATTGTTTTTTATCTGTACTATTATAGCATACACCGAAGCTTATTTGAAATTTTATCTCCCCCATTAAGAATCTTCCTTGATGATATACAGCGGTCGTCCTTTAACTTCCAGGTAAACCTTGGACAAATATTGCCCCAAAATCCCCATACAGAAAAGCTGCAGGCCGCCAATAAAAAAGATGACACAGATCATAGAGGGATAACCCGCCACCGGATCTCCCCAGATCAAAGTCTTTGCAATAATCACACAGATCAACACAAAGGCTGCAAGACAAAAAAAGAGTCCGGCAAAGGAGGCAAAGGCCAGGGGCAAGGTTGAATAGGAGATAATACCGTCCAGAGAATATAAAAACAGCTTCCGGACCGACCATTTGCTCTTCCCGGCAGCCCGCTCGCAGTTTTCGTAGGGCAGCCACTTTGTTTCAAAGCCCACCCAGCTAAAAATCCCCTTGGAAAAACGATTGTACTCCTTCACCGCTAACACCGCATCGACCATTTTTCTGGTCATCATCCGAAAATCCCTGGCGCCGTCGACAATCTCTGTTTTCGACAGGCGATTTACCCATTTATAAAATTTTCTCGCCAAAAAAGAGCGGATTCTGGGCTCCCCATTTCTGGAAATGCGCCTTGCCGCCACACAGTCGCAGTCTTCCTGGATCAGGCTTTCGTACATTGCAATCAGCATCTCCGGCAGATCCTGGAGATCCGCATCCATCACCGCCACGTAATCTCCCGTCGCCTTTCTCATGCCCGCGATCATTGCAGCTTCTTTTCCAAAATTTCTGGAAAAAATGATATAAGACACCCTGGGATCATCCCTGTGCATCGCCTTGATGATCTCTGCAGTTTTATCCTTTGAGCCATCGTCCACAAAAATCAGCTCTGTCTGAACATCAAAATCTGCCTTTAACCGTCCCAGAGTACCCTTGATCTCGCTGTAAAACGCCGACAAAACCTGGGCCTCATTAAAGCAGGGAACCACAACAGACAGCTTTCCTGCTTTCATTTTGATACCTTTTCCCCGATATACCGAAACACATTGCCAATAAGCATCACTTCAATTTTAAGATAATTCCCTAAATTTTTAAGCTTAAATTTCGTTTTAGTAATTTTAGCCGCACCTTTTATTCCCGCCAGCAAGCCACGCCAATATTCTCCGCCAAATCCCTTAACCGTAAACATGCTGCCCTTGATCAAAAAACCCAGAGCTAAAAAGGGCAAATTGACAATAAACTGCAGCAGCGGCATATTTTTCCAGGCGGTATAAATATTATTTCTTGCCGAGATTTTTACTTTAAAGGCCGAGTATTTATTGCCGTCCGCCGTTGTGGCGCTGCCAATATGAAAGCAGTGGGCATCGGGGGCATAGATATTTTTATAACCGTGAATTAATCCCCGATAAGAGACGTCCACATCCTCCATATAGGCAAAATAGTGTTCGTCAAAATAACCGATCTCATCAAAAATTTTTCTTCTGTAAATCCCTGCGCCCGCACAGGTACTAAAAACCTTTGTCTGGTGCTGAAGCTTTTCTACAGACTTACCGTCGCCCCGCTTGTAGGCCCAGCCCAAAATATTGTAAAAGTCTCCAGTATCATCGATTTTATCCCGCTCATAGTAGCGAATCATTTTTGAGGATGCAGAAAAAATACGCTCATCTTGGGCAATTGCTTCATACAGCTTTTCCACAAAATTCTCGGGAACCACCACGTCATTATTTAAAAGCAGGACATACTCTCCCTGTGCTGCCTTAATACCACGGTTCACCGAAGCCGCAAAGCCCGAATTTTTTTTGTTGACCAGCAACTGAACTTCCTCGTAATTTTTCAGCAAGGCCAAGCTGTTGTCCTTGGAACAATCGTCAATAACGATGATCTCAGAATCTGTAAAACGCTGTGTCCTCAGGCTGTCAAGACAATTTTCAATATATTTTTCACCATTAAAATTTGGAATGATGATTGATACTTTAGGGGTTGTTTCTTTTTTCATACTATTATATTAGACTAGATGAGGGGTTTTCGCAAATAAAAAAAGAAGCGAATTCACAGAAACTTTAAATTATGCCGAAATAGTAATATCCTATTGCTAAAGTAAATTATTTATCTTTAATCAAGAAGTTTTATCAATAGCAAAAAATCCCCTTTACCAAACAGCAAAAGGAATTTTTCCATGAGTTTTTTAGCTTTATATTTTTATGCTTTCCTCCTCATATAATCAAGTGTTTTTTATTGAAAATTCAAGGTTTTTTAAC
>JAUNGS010000004.1 GCA_030524435.1 Eubacterium sp. | reverse complement strand
GCACCGGCGTCACCGGCACCGACACTGCGGCGGTATCCGCCCTGGGTCTTGTGGCCCTGGCCTCTGCTTTGGCCTTTGCCAGAAAGGCAAAAAAAGACAACTAACTCACATTTGGATAAATTAACTTAGTTAGGTGCAGGCAGCCTTTTCCATTTCGCCTGTCTGCGCCCAAGGAGAAGCACTTGGATTTTTCTGGGTGCTTCTTTTTGTGATTACATCGGTGGCTGCCCGCCCTCGGGGACGGCTCCGCCGGGGGCAGCCTCGCCGGGCTGGCCCTGCATCTGTCCGCCGCCCAGACCGCCGGGGGTTTGGACGGCACTGCCGTTTTCGTCAATGCTCGTCAGGGTGGCGGAGGGCGTCACCGAGACGCTGCTGCCGCCGTAAGTCAGGCTGTAGGTGCTGCCCTGGGCAAGGTCGGGGGAGGAGATGATGACATTCTGGAAGGCCTTGGTGGGGGTGATGCTGGCCAAGGTGCTGTTGCCGTCGGTCAGGCTGACGGCACTGCCCGCCGCCTGGGCGCTGGTGAAGGTAACAGAGATGACGTTCTGGCCGGAGCTGGGGGTCTGGAGCATTTCAGCGCTGCCCGAGGCAATGAGGATGCCGCCGGTGATATTGTAGCTGCCGTCGAAGTCCAGGGCGCTGTTGCCGCCGCCGGAGGGGCCATCCACCACAACGGTGCCGCCGGTCTGGGTGATGGAGGCGTTGGAGTCCAGGCCGTCGCCGGAAGCGTTGATATTTAAGGTGCCGCCGTTGATATTGATGGCGATGGAGCCGTCGTCCACGTTCTGGGTATCCATGGGGTTGGCGCCGGGACGGTCGGTCTGGGAAGAGCCGTCGCCGCCGGCGGCATTGACGCCGTCGTCACTGGCGGTGACATTGAATTCACCGTCGTTGATGTTGACGATCATGGCCTCTAACCCCTCGTAGGACTGGGTGATGTTCAGGGTGCCGCCACCCAAGGTCAGGGTGCTGTCGGCGTGAACCCCGTCGTCGCCGGAGGCAATATCCAAGCTGCCGCCGTTGATGGTGACATTGCCGTTGGAATGGATGGCGTCGTCGGAGGCATCGATGGCAAAGCTGCCGCCGTTGATGGTCAAATCACCATTGGCCTTCAACGCCTTGGCGCTGGCCTCGGTGTCCTCGGTCTCGGTGACGGTGGCGTCCTGCTGCCATTGCCCCCAGGTATTGCCTGCGGTGCCGGCCTGGCTGCTGCTGTTCTGGGCGCCGCCGCCGGTGGAGAGACTGAAGCTACCGCCATTAACGGTTAAGCTGGTTTCAGCCTGGATGCCATCGGTGCCAGCGGTGATGGCAAAGCTGCCGCCGTCGAGCTGGACGTAGCCCTTGGCAGTGTCCGTATCGTTGGTGGCCTTAAGGCCATCGCCAGCCGCATTGATATTTAAGGTGCCTCCGGCAATCAGCAGGGCGTCCCGGCCCACAATACCGTCGTCGACGGCAGTGGCCGTGATATCGCCGGACATGATTTTAAGATCGTCCTTGGCGGTGATGGCGTCGTTGTAATTACCGGTGACCTCCAGGGCGCCCTCGCCGCCCAAGGTCAGGTCATCCTGGACGTAGAGGGCCGCAGTGGGGTCCTCGGCGCTGGCCCTGGCGCTGCCGTCGGCAAGGCTGTTGACGGTGCCAGCCTCCAGAGTTATCAGGGTTTTTCCGGCCTGGGCGCTGTAAATGGCAGCTCCCTGGCTGGAGGTGATGTGGGCGTCCTTTAAGACCAGGCGGACAGTGCTGTTTTCATCGGTCTGGACGACGATGCTGCCGTCATCTAAGGTGCCGGTGAGGATGTAGGCGCCGCCCTGGGTGATGGTCAGGGTGGTGCCCTCCACCGTGGCGCCTTCACCAGAGAAATCGATGCTGTCGTTATTTAGAGTGACGGTCTGGGGATTTTCATCGCTGTAGTCTGTGTCGTAGTCCGAGGCGTCATAGCCCTCAAGGACCGTCTGACTGGTGGTTTCAGTGGCCGCAGTTTGGCAGCCTGTCATCAGAAAAGAGATGATCAGCAGGGTGATTAAAAAAATATTCAGCAGTACCAGCCGGAGGCTGGCGCGCGGTTCAGTATTATTTTTCATGGGGTAACCTATAAACTTTCCGAAACGGTCTGGGGCCTGCCGCAGATGACGGGCAGGTTGCCGTTTCTGCACCGGATGGCGTCGATTAAGGCCTTCTCCTCGTCGACATTCTTCAGCACGATATTGTAGGAGAGCTCGTACATGCTGCCTAGGTTGGTGGTTTTAACCCGTTCCAGGCTGTGCTTTTTGGTGTAGGCAGCAAAGATTTCCTCAAAGACCAGGGGATAATCCAGGTTTTCCGGAATGGTCACGTGGAGGGAACGGCTGCGGGGCTTCTGCTCGCCGAAGGGAGAGTGGCAGAGCAAAAGCATCACGAGATTTAAGATCACGGTGATGACGGCGGCAAAGAGCAGGTAGCCCGTGCCGGTGGCCAGGCCGATGGCCATGGCAAAGAAGATGCTGCTGATCTCCCGGGCGCTGCCGGGGACAGAGCGGAAGCGAATCAGGCTGAAGGCCCCCAGCACGGCGACGCTGGTGCCCAGGTTGCCGTTGACCAGCATGATGACGATCTGCACCATGGCGGGCAAAAGGGTTAAGGTGATGACAAAATTTTTGGTGCAGACGCCGTGGGACATGTAGACCAGGGCGATAATCAGTCCCAGAACCAGGGAGACGCCGGTGCAGGCCAGGGCGGTGGCGGCGCTCATCTGACCGGCTGTGGCGGTGCTTAGAATGCTTGAGAACATAGGGTTTGGCTCCTTTCCTGAATGATATCCTGCTTGTAGATATTGCCGTACTTTGAGAAGGAGGTGGGGTAAATCTCAAGGTCGGATAAAATGGCCGAGAGCCACAGGGGCATGGCGCCGGGGATTTTAATCTCCATCAGCACCTCGTTTTTAGACAACAGGGGAGATCCCCAGTCTCCGGCGGAGAGGTCAAGGCTTTCCCTGCGGCTTCGGATGTTGGCGTCAAAGGTGACCCTTAAGGAGGGATCCTGGACGCCGAAGCAGGCGATGCGGTCGTAGGCTAAAAAGAGCCGAGGCTCTGGCCTGTAGAAATCCAGAAAGTAGTCGATCTCCCTGAGGATCTGGGAGTCGGCCTCGGGACGACGGCCCTGGGCCAAATAGGCCTCGGCCTGGCATAAAGGCAGGGCGACACGGCGCTTGTACACCGTCTTTCGCCATTTCTTCTTTAACTCCAGATAGACTGTGTCCCCAGCCTTCGGAATGCCGTAGCTTCTCAGGCGAAGCTTTTCCTTGTAGGGCGGCTTCTCGATGGAATGACGAATCAAATCGTAGGTGTCCGTATCGTAGTAGATATTGAGGATGCTGTGACGTCCGTAGTCGTCCATGCAGATATAAGGCGCCAGGGACTTGCCCAGCATCAGGTATTTCTCTGGAGAGAGAAGGTATTTTTTTTCGATGCGCTGGAAAACAGCGCCGCTTTGAGCTTGTTTCATGCAATCTCCTTTCATCCTGTTAAATTCCCGTTAATTTTATAGAGTCAATGTGACGGCTTGTTGACAAGCTTTGGAAAATTTTGTGATTATTAGGAGGAGGGATGGGGGCTGGGAGTTTGTGGGAGGAGCAAAAAATAAAAATAACCCTCCTTACCGACTTGCTTCAGTAAAGAGGGATTCTGCCAAAGATTTGAAACGTTATCGCAGCTCTGGAAGGTGGTTGAGGCAGCGCTAGGCAGTTTTCCGTTTTAAAGCTTTCTTGCTTTTAGGATTCGCTTCCTTGCCATCGGTGTATTGAAGGTAAATAATAGCGGCGATGGCGATGACCATACCTAAAAGCTGGGTGCCTGACAAATGCTGGTGCAGGACGAAAAAACCAAGTAAGGTTGCGGTGGTGGGCTCCAGAACAAAGGTCAGAGAGGCGGTTGAGGCCTCAATGTATTTGTAGGAAATCGCGATGGTCCCGTAGGAGATCGCCAGGGCTGCAATGTAGGCCAGGGCCATAAAAATCATGGCGATGCCTCCGGTGGACAGGGCCTGAGAAAATTCAGAAAAGACCTGGATGGGGTTGGCTTTAATGGAAAAAACCAGAAGGCCCATAAAGTTAGAATAAACCAGATAAGCCAGCCAGGAAACGCCGTTTTTGATATGGTAGTAGTCAAAGGTGTAGGCCACCGCCAAACTCACACAGTTGGCCAGCCCCCAAAGAATACCGATGGTGGTGATATCCGTGGCGTGGGTGCCAAAGAGATTCAGGACGAAAACCATGCCGCAGACAGCCAGAACACAGGAAATCAGCTTGCCCCGGGTAATCCTGGATTTAAAGAAAATGCGCATCAGAAAAACCAGGACGATGGCATTGGAGAAATCCAATAATGAAGCTACGGCGATGGGCAGCGTGTTGAAGGATCTGACCGAGGTGTAGATGTACAACGGTGAGGCAATCATGCCGCTGCAGACAATCAGCGTAAAATAGAAGCGTTTTTGGGGAAGCTTCAGCACCTTAGGCTGGGTGGCCAAAGTATAAATGAGGTAGACCAGGAATACGGCCAGCGGTGTGAAGGTGGACATGGCTGCATCGGAGATCCCCAGGTCGCTAAAATAATTGAGGAAAAGGCCGAAGGTGCCGGTGGCGACGGCCGAGGTACCGGCCAAAAAGACGCCGAGGACTACGCCGTTATTTCTTTGATGAAGCATGGGCTTACCTTAGGCGCTTAGAGTACAGGCGCCTTCCTTTCATTTGAATATAAAAATGGCAAGGGGTTATTTAAGTGCATTCTCGGCCAGGATATTGCTGTCTGAGTTATCGGCGGCCTGTGTGCTTTTTTCGGCCTCCAACTTTTCGCGTTTACCCTCGGCATACTGCATGTAGACGATGGCGCAGACGGCGATGGCAATGCCTAAAATCTGAAGGGGATTTAAGGTTTCACTGAGAATGAAAAATCCCAGAACAGCGGCGACGCTGGGCTCCAGAACGAAGGTCAGGGCGCCTAGGGAAGCGTCGATATAGTTGTAGCAGGCTGTAATGGAGTAGTAAGACCACATCAGCACGGCGCAATAGGCGATGGCCAAAAGGATGACGGCAATGCCGTTGGCGGAAACGGCCTCAGAAATATTCTGGACAACGCTTGCGGGATTAGAGGTTAAAAATAAGATGAGGGAGCTGCACAGGCAGGCGTAGATCTGGGTCGTGATGACCGGCACATCGTGATTGATATGGAAATAATCGATGGAATAGACCAATGCCAAAGAGCAGGCAACGGCAACACCCCAGAAAATCCCCATGGCGGTGATTGGAATATTGTCCTCAGGGGCCACAGTGCCGAAGGTGATGACCTGGAGGACCAGAAGAATACCGGCAATGGCCAAAACGCAGCAGATGATCTTGTCCTTGGTGATTTTTTGTTTAAAGATAATGCGCATTAAAAATACAAGAACAATGGCATTGGAAAAGTGGAACAGGGATGCGATGGCCATGGGCAGATTGGCAAATACCCGAACATAGGTGAAGTTGTAGAGGGGGTAGAGCACAAAGCCGCTGACGACAATCATCGTGAAATAATAGAGCTTTTTGGGTGCCTTTAAAAGACGTCTATCTTTGATGAGGGCAATGATCAAAAAAGCGAAAAACATAAAGACGGGGCCGATGAGGGTAACGGTGTCGTCGCTGAGGCCGAGCTCCGCCATGTAGTGCAGGAAGATGCCGAAAGTACCGGTGGCCACAGCAGAGCTGCAGGCCAGGAAAATACCGAAGCCGGCGCCATGTTTTTTATTGACATTCATAGGGTTCTCCTTGGTGGTAGAATACTTAGCTGGCTGATCTGAAATAATGGGTTTGGAAAGCAGTCAGACTTGGGTCAGACTGCTTTCCAGTTGAACAGGATTTAGCTGTTTAAATGTTTTTCAAAGATTTCCTTCATCTTTGCTTTTTTGTCCTCTGGAATTTCCGGGGCAACATAAGCATCCATCCGTTTTTTCAGGCGTTCGTCGATGCGCTGGGTGATATCCTTGTTTTCGGCGACGTATTCTTCATAGGTGGTACGGACACTGAAATCGGGGAAGCTGTGCTCCTTGCGGTAGTTGCGCAGGGTATTTTTGTGCTTGACGTAGGTGCCATGCTGACCAACCTCGGTGATGAGATCTACGGTCTTTTTGATATTCATATCCTTTGGCGGCTTGATAAAGGCCTGTACGTGTTTAATGATTTCTTCATCTAAAATGAATTTTCGGTAGTTGGCAGAGTTGAAACTGTCGAGGCTTCCCAGCATAAACATGGCGATGTCTACCTTGGCACCGAAGGCATTCATGATGGCTGTGGTGGATTCCAGGGCGGCCTGCACGTCACAGTTTTTGGCGTCGGTGCTGCCTGAGGGCATGTCGAAGGGAACCTGATAGTAATCGGCCATCTGGCGTGCCATGGCACACATTTTGACACTTTCAGAGGCGCCAGTACACAGCTGCAGGGTACGCATGTCTGTGATGCAGGTGTAGGTGGAGTAGACCACCGGCAGGCCGGGGTTGATGAGCTGAATCAGCGTGAACATCGCTACATTTTCTGCGTTGGTGAGCACTACATTGTCGATGCCGGTGATGGGGCCGGTGAGACCAGCGGCGGAGCAGGGAGTAACCTCCATGACTTGATTTTTTTCAGCGGCATAGAAAAGACCATCTAAAAGCTCTTCGTCAAAACGCAGCGGCGAAATGGGGGACAGGGAGGCGAACATGGGGTAACCGCCTTCCTTTTCGGTGAGCAGCTGCATGATTTCCATGGTCATATCGATGGTGCTTCTGTTGACAGAGCACAGATTCATAGGTTTATCCATGTGCAGGAAATATTCATAGATTGCGGTGATAACCCCCTCTTTGTAAGTACAGTTGTCCGTGGGGAAGACAATGAGCTGTCCGCCAATATCCACACAGTCACTGCTCTGGGAGAGCTTGAAGAAATTGCGCATATCATCAAAGGTGACGTTTCGGCGTTTGAACTCGTCATCAATGATGAAGGGTGAAGTAGCGTTGGGAGCGATGAGAGGACGGTCCGAAGCGCCGACGTTGACGGAACGACTGGGGTTGGCAGCGTCTAGAATAAAGGAGCGAGGGGCCAGCTTCATACATTCTTCGACGACCTTGGGCGGGATTTTAATGATGTTGCCTTCCACGACAGCGCCGTGTTTTTTGAAAATCTCGTGGGCACGCGGGTCGCACATTTCAACGCCGCAGGTTTCCAGGACATCCAGGGTAGCCTGGTGAACATCTTCGATCTGTTGTTTGGTCAGGGGTTCGTAGGTAAAATTCATTTTGGTTCCTCCTAAGTTTGTGCATATTGTGTCATACACTGTACCTGTATTGTAATCGCATTCGAGACCTTTGTCAATAAAAAATCTTAATTTTTTATAATTTACTAATAAAATGCGTAAGAAAACCTTTAAAACACAAAAAATAATCAGATAAAAGCTTTTTAATTTTAAAATTACCGAGAAATATGCTATAATAACAGAGAAATAGCACTTTAGTAAGATGCCGCAGTTTCAACCATAACTGCACCACTGCAAAGGGTATAAAGGGGTATCCCCGGGAAGCTGGCCCCTTGGACATAGATTATAAAATCATTTTGAGCATACAAGATTATGCACAGGAGGCACAGGAATGGACTTGAAAATTTTAACCGAAAAAATAGTAGAGCTTGATGATGAGATGGTTACGCGTATTGTAGAGCGTGCCTTAGATTTGGGGGCATCACCCATGGAAATCGTCTATGCAGTCAATGCGGGACTGGATGAGGTTGGAATGCTCTACGAACGGGGAGAATACAGCATTTCCGATTTGATGATGGCTGGAGTAATTTTTGAGGATATTTTAGGTATGGCAGGTATGCGCTTTGTGGCTGACGAGGAGGCCGTTTTTGCCGATACCATCCTTTTGGGAACCATTGAAGGGGATATTCACGATATCGGTAAAACAATTTTCCATTCCCTGGCGGTCTCCGTGGGATTTAAGGTCATCGATTTGGGTGTGGATGTGCCTGCAGAGCGTTTCTTGGAGGAAGCAAAACGGCATAAGCCCAGTATTATTGGTATCAGTGCTGTGCTGACGAGTACCGTGGAGGCTATTCAGCGGGCGATTGATATGCTTAAACGTGATGAAGAAACCAAGGATATTATTACCATCATCGGTGGAGCCATGGTTAATATCGACGTGGCCTCTATCTCTGGGGCAGATGCCTTTGCAAAAACTGCCAAGGATGGTGTCAGCGAGTGCATTCGTTTGAAAAAATCCTTTGAGCAGGGCAGGAGGGGTAAAGGATGAGTGCATCAAAATTTAAGTACGAGGAGATTATCGAGAGCATCAAAGAAAAGATTGCTTCAGATGTTTATAAAGACAACGATCCTCTGCCCTCGGAGACGGCCCTCTGCGCAGAGTATGGCGCCAGCCGCATTACCGTCAGAAGGGCCATTTCAGTGCTTTTATCCGAGGGCTTCCTCTATTCTATTCAGGGTAAGGGAAATTACATCAAAAATGTCAAGAAAAATAAATTTGCACTGCGTTACAGCTGTAAGAATATCTTTGCCAATGGCTACGATGAAGCCAAGCTTATTTCCTCCAGCCTTGTGTCACCGGATGTCTACATGGTTTATAATCTCAATATTGCCCCCAATGAAAAGGTTGTGGCGTTGAAATGGCTGATTTATGAGGATGGGCTGCCCATTGCCTACGATGAAAAATATCTTCCCTACTTTGCAGGGATCAATATTTCAGAAAAAAGCTTGAAATACAAGGATTTTTCGGACCTAGTTAAAAATAAAATTTCAGTCTATGAAATGTATCAGGATCTCAAGATCAGAGGTGTCAACGCCGATGCCGAGGTGGCTGAAAAGCTGAGGATTCCCGAGGGCAGTATTCTAATGCTGGTGGAGGTTAATGTCTACGATCAAAGTGGTTTGCCCTTTGGTTGGGGTAAGCTTTACATGCTGCCAGACAAAACCCGTTTTTTTGCCAAGACAGAATAAGGAGGAAGCGTTTTGAAGGAATATGAGAATATTGTGGAGGACATCAAGAATAAGATCATCGGCGGAGAACTGGTGGCGGGAGATAAGCTGCCATCGATAAAAGCCATGACTCAGATTTATGGGGTCAGCAGTATCACTGTGAGAAACAGCTTATCCATTCTGGGAAATGAAGGTTATATCGAAACCCGGGAGCGGTCAGGCTGCTTTGTCAAGGAAAGTGAAAATGATCTGTTTTGGATGTATTTCAATGAGATCACCAATATTAAAGAGACGATTTTAGATACGGAGATTTTGAGCATCTCCAGAATTTTTGATTTTAACGGCCTCGAGGATTTTGGGGAGGAAGCGGATAAAAAAATTCAGACGGTAAAAATCAGAAGAATCTTCAAATCTTTTTTAGAGGCGCCGGTATCCTATGATATTAAGTACCTGCTCCACCATTCCCGGGGAGATACAAAGAAAATGTTTTACTACGACAATCTGCGCCGCATTGACTATTTCTTGGAGAAAGAGATTGACAAGACCTTGGAGATCCGTATGATCCAGCCTACCCGGGAAATTGTAGATATTTTAAAAATTCCCGAAAATGCCCCGGTGTTTTATTTCAAGCAAAAGTACTATGATAAGCATGGACATCTGGTGGCGGTGGGACAGACCTATACCATTGCCGACAGCATTCAGGTAACCGCTACCAGCAGGCAAAACGCATGAGGCTCAAAGCGTGAAAAAGTTTAAATTTTTTGATAAGAAATTTCTGTGCAAAGAAATATTTAAAACACGAGCGGCGGCCCTCTAATTTCGTAAAAACAACAAAAATTCATTTATGAAATCCACAATTTCCCTTAAAATTTCGGCGCATTCCAATTCTGAAATCTTAAAAAATATAAAAATCATAAAAACGGCTAAAAACAGCCGTTTTTATTTTTGTCTTTTTTTGGCACGGGACTTGCATTATAGAGTGGCAAGAGAAAATAAAAATACGAAACAATGGAGGGTAATTATGACACGTCAATTTTATCAGAACCTGTTCACACGCAAGGAAGATATCGAGCTGATTCACGATAAAAGCTTGTACCTGCTGGCCAATAAGGGGATTTTATTCGACAACGAAGAAGCCAGAGAAATTTTAGCCAAGGCTGGCTGCAAGGTCGACGGCAAGATCGTCTACATTGACAGAGATCTCGTTGAAAAATGCGTTAATCTCGTGCCCAAGACCTTTGACATGTACTCCAGGGGCATGAAATTCACCACTGGCATCGATCAGGAAACCATGATTCAGTCATCTCTGGGACCGGTCAACGTGCTGGACAACGGCGTCTACAGAAAGGCGACGGCCGAGGACTACATCAACTTTGTTAAAATCCACCAGGACAGCGACATCATGCATTTAATCGATGCGGATATTGTCGTTCCCAACGATATTCCCACGAAGATCCACACCGAGTGGACAACCCTGGCGAATCTGAAATATTCCAACAAGCTCATCGGCGGTCACAACGGCACCAAGGAGCGCTGCGAAAAGTTCATCAAGCTGGTTCAGGACTTCAACGACGACCACGAACATTGCCAGACCATCACCTTAGCCACCAACTCGGCGCCCTTTGCCTGGAACAAGGAAATGTGCGACACCATCATCACCTACGCCCGTATGGGTCAGGCCCTGGTCATCACCGGCGTCGGCCTGGCGGGCATGACCTCACCGCCGACCTTGGCCTCCACCACCATTCAGAACAACACCGAGCTTCTGGCCGGCCTTGTGCTGTCCCAGCTGGTTAAGCCGGGGGCGCCCATCATCTATCAGCTGAGCTCTTTGGAATGCGACCTTCGCTACTCCTTATGTGTCTGCGGCGGCGCTGAAACCTTCCAGTCCTTCTGTACCATGCGCGAGCTGGCTGATTTCTACGGACTGCCCTGCCGCTCCAACGGCTGTCTGGCGGACGCCAAGCAGGATGACTACCAGAGCGGTGCAGAATCCATGCTGATCTGCCTCTCGGGCTATATGACAGAGGCTCAGCAGATCTACATGATCGGCGGGATTTTGGACTCCTACGGCGCCATGGGCTATGAAAAATACATGCTGGATGAGCAGACGGCCCGCATTGTCAAGCACCTCCTCAAGGGGACAACCATCAACGAAAAGACCATGATGATGGATAAGATGGAAGCCGTCGAGCACAAGACCAACTACATCGCCCGCACCAACAAGCTGTACAGAGAGGATTACTTCCTGCCGCCGCTGTTCAACCGCGCTTCCATCGGCAACTGGGAAGCCGCTGGCGCCCCCACGGTTGTGGAGCTGGCCCGCAAGGCCTGGCAGGACCGCGTCGCCAACTACCAGCTGCCGGACAAGCTGGAAGCCTTCCAGGAAAAGATGATCTCCGATCTGATTCCCAAGGAATTGATGTTCTAAAGGTCTGAGTGATCAATGGCATAAGTGCAAAATAGGCATGGGATAAGACCTATTTTGCACTCATTTTGTACTCTGGGCTGATGCAGATGAAAGGAGACAACAATGAATGCGAAGGTTGTCAATAAAAATGATTTGAGCCAATTTAAAATCATGCTGATTATATTTTTGGTCAGCTTTGGCTCTGCCGTTCTTTTTCAGATTATTTATTTCCGCTTTTCCTTCTACGACACCATGATGGAAAGCCTCGGACTGACCAACGCGCAGCTGGGCGCCACCGGCGGGATCTACGGCTTGATTGCGACCATCGGCTATCTTCCAGGGGGGATTTTGGCGGATAAAATCCGGGCCAAGTATCTGGCGGCCTTTGGCTTTTTTACCACCGCCGCCGTTTTATGCTGGTTTGCGACCCTGCCGTCCTACACCTCTGTGCTGATCATCTACGGTCTTTTGGGCTTTACCAGCACGGTCATCTTCTGGGGGATTCGCTATAAGCTGATCCGGCTGGTCAGCGACGATGCGACCTATTCCAGAAATATTGGCCTCAGCTACGGGATTTACGGTGTCGGCGGCCTGCTTCTGGGCTTTGTGGCCCAGCAGATTTTTAACGCCTTTATCACAAACCTGGCCGAGGGCTTTATGGTTGTCTTGATCAGCAGCATCGTTCTGAATTGTATTTTCGGGATTGCGGTTCTGCTTTTTGTCCCCAAATTTGACAATGAAATCAAGGAGGGACAGAGCTTTAATCTCAATGAGTTTAAGGAGGCTCTGGTGCATCCCGGGGTGTGGCTGACCACGGCGTCCATGTTTTTTGTCTACTGCGCCTACGCAGCCATGGCTTATACCACGCCTTATCTCACGGATGTTTTCAATGCGCCCATGGGAGTCACCTCCACCGTCGGCATGATCCGAACCTACGGTATCGCCCTGCTGTCGGCGCCCATTGTCGGCAGTCTGGCCACAAAAATCAATTCGCCGGCCAAGGTGCTCGTTGTCATCATGGCCCTGACGGCAATCTGTTCAGGGATACTGATTGTCATGCCCGTCAGTGCAGGCATTATGATGATCGCCATTGTGCTGATCCTCGTGGTGGGCTTCTGTCTGACCGGGGCCTACGGTGTGGCTTCCTCCCAGTTTACGGAGTCCGGCGTGCCCACAACTATCTTCGGAGCGGCCACGGGGATTCTGTCGGTCATCGCCTTTATTCCCGACATGTTTGTTCCGGTGATCACCGGAAATTGGCTGGATGCCCATCCGGGCATGGCGGGGTATCAGATGAGCTTTGGCGTATTTCTGATTGCGGCGGCGATTGTGGCGGTGCTCTGCTCTGTGGCGGTTCGCATCTATGTCAGAAAAAAGGGAAGTGTTCATAAAGAGGGATAGCCTAAGGGAGCGCAGCTTTGGCTGCGCTCTTTGTCAAAATTAAGAATTTTCATAAAAATTACGATAAATATTTGTTATAGCAAGACAAATCATAGAATACGTAGTAAAATATAATTACCTTGCGATGTAAAGATTTTCTTAGCTGGCTGATCTTTATGGTGCGCAAAGGAGAGACCTATGAAAAAATACAAAATAGACAAACTGGCAATCATTCTGACCATGATCATCGTCTCGGTGTTCTGTGTCTACACCGTGCTCAACCCCATTGAGTCGACGGCCAACCTCAACAAAATGCGGGTTTTCGTAACCACAAAATTCGGGTTTTATTTCGTATTGATCACCCTGGGCATTTTTTTAATCAATATCTTTCTGTCCTTTTCCAAATACGGCAATATTAAGCTCGGGGAGGGAAAGCCGGAGTACAAAACCTACAGCTGGGTTGCCATGGTATTCTGCGCCACCATGGGCGCGTCGCTGCTCTACTGGGCGGTTCTGGAGTGGGTGTACTACTACATGGCGCCGCCGGAGGGCTTAACCCCCGAGAGCATTGAGGCGGCCCGGGTGGCAGTGTCCTACAGCTTTTTTCACTGGGGTATTCCCGCCTGGGGTATCTACGCCCTGGGGACGGTGCCCATCGCCTATCGCTTCTACGTCAGAAGACAGGATGGCCTGTCTTTGGCCAACGGCTGCGAGGGGGTCACCAAGGGGAAGCCCATCTGGAACAATATCATCAATATTATTTTCATCATCGGCATCGTCTTCGGGATTGTTCTGACCTTCGGCGCGGGCATTCCCATGCTGGTCAACAATCTGCACAACAGCGTCGGCACGCCGGATAATTTTGCCGCCCAGGTGGTGCTGGTGCTCATCATCACGATTATCTTTACCCTAAGCTCCTGTGCGGGCTTAAAAAAGGGCATGAAGCTCTGCTCCGACTGGACGACCTATATCGTCTTTGCCCTGCTGGCCTTTGTGTTTATCTTTGGCAATACGCAGTTCCAGCTGGACAACACCATCACCAGCCTGGGGATGATGATCGACAAGTTTATTCCCATGTTCTTCGAGACGGAGCCCATTGTCAAAAGTGGATTTACGGCGGACTGGACCGTGTTTTACTGGGCCTGGTGGATCACCCTGGCCCCCTGGATGTGGATCTTCATCGCCAAGATTTCCAAGGGCAGAACCATCAAGGAGCTGATTTTGGTGATCTGCGCCGCCGGCATGGCCAGCACCGTGCTGTTCTTCGGCGTGCTCTCCAACTACGGGCTCCAGATGCAGCTGGGCAACCAATTTGACTTCGTCAACATCCTGAACACCGAAAGCCCCCAGCAGGTCATCTCCGAGGTGATCATGGCGCTGCCCTTCGGCAAAATTGTGCTCTTTGTCTGGTTTGTGGCGGGGCTGATGCTGCTGGTCACCACCCTGGACTCGGCGGTGTTTACCCTGTCGGCGGTTTCTTTAAAAAATCTCAAGGGCGACGAGGTGCCGCCCAAGGGTCTGAAGCTGTTCTGGGCGGTCATGATCGCGGCCATTCCCCTGGCGCTGATGTTTGCCAAGGCGCCGCTGGATTCCTTGAAATCGGCCATTATCTTGTCGGCGCTGCCGGTGTCTGTCACCCTGATCTTCTGTCTGATTTCACTGTTCAAATGGCTGAGGTACGACTTTGGCAGGGTCAGCCGGGATGAAATCTGTGAGAAAACCAAAAACGACACCTTGGTGCCGCAGTTTTTAAAGGACGGCAAGGCCCCTGAAGACAGCGCATCCCAGGGCACAGAGCGGGCGCATTGACTTAAGGGATGGTTCTGATTATAATAAGTCCATACACTTTTCCTAAGTTTGTGTATAGAATGGTCGCCGAAGGACGGAGGGGTTCGTCTTCGGCGATTGTTTTTTGAAAAGTAAAGGGGTGTTTAAAATTTAAGTCCGCTGCAGCCCGGCGGATTTTTTTGATTGGGCCAAGGGCCGGGTCTGCTTTAATAAATTAAAGAGAGTTTTAAGCCAAAGCTTTTTTTTAAAGGCTAAAGGTTGTATAATGGAGATAAGTTAGTTTGAAATTGATAGAGGGAAAATAATGAGCGAATTAAAAAAAGAATTGAGAGACAAGCTGGAGCGGCTGCAGGGGATTGTCAAGGAGTACGACAAGCCCTGTATCGCCTTTTCCGGCGGTGTAGATTCCAGCTTTCTTTTGAAGGCTTCTGCGGAGGTCATGGGGGGATCTCTGCTGGCCATCACCGCCAACGGCGGCATGATGCCCAGATCAGAATACGACGAGGCTATGATCTTTGCCAAGTCCGTGGGGGCGCACCTCCACGTCATCGACGTGGACGTCTTTTCGGAGCCGGCCTTTGTGGAGAACGGCAGCAGGCGCTGCTACTTCTGCAAGAAGAATATTTTTACCCAGATCAAGGGCGAGGCCCAGGAGCAGGGCTGTGACGTCATCTTCGACGGCTCCAATCTGGACGATCTCAAGGACTACCGGCCGGGCCTGGCTGCCCTAGAGGAAATGATGATTGTCAGCCCCATGATCGAGGCGGGAATGACCAAGCAGGATATTCGGGATATCTCGGCCTGGTACGGCCTGTCCACGGCGGCTAAGCCCGCCATGGCCTGTCTGGCCACCAGAATTCCCACCGGCGAGGAGATCAACCGCAAAAAGCTGTTGATGGTGGAGCAGGGGGAGGCCTGTCTGAAGATTTTGGGCCTCAGTCAGTACCGCCTGCGCTATATGAACGGTATTGCAAAAATTGAATGTCCCCCCGAGAATTTCCCCAAGCTTTTGGCGGCCAGGGAAAGCCTGATTGCCAACCTCAAGGTGCTGGGCTTCGAGACCATTACCTTAGATCTGGAAGGCTACGGCTGCGGCAGAATGAACGGAGGCAGCAAGGATGAACACTGATCAGCTGAGAGAACTTTTGAAGTCGGTGCAAAACAGCACCGTAGATATCGACACGGCCTTAGATAAGCTCAAGGAGCTGCCCTACCACGATTTAAGCTACGCCAAGGTAGATTACCACAGGGAGATTCGCTCGGGCTTTCCCGAGGTCATCTACAGCCCCGGCAAGACCCTGCCCCAGATCCAGGGCATCGTGAAGGATATGCTGGGGCGCACCGAGGGCAATATTTTAGCCTCCCGGGCTGAGCCCGAGGTCTACGAGGCCATCCGGGAGATCACCCCGGATGCGGTGTATTATAAGGAGGCCCGGTCGGTGGTGGTTAAGCGTCAGCCCTATGCCGCAACCGACAGCTATATCGCCGTGGTTTCCGCCGGGACCTCGGACATTCCCGTGGCAGAGGAGGCGGCGGTGACGGCGGAGGTCATGGGCAATACGGTGCGCCGCCTCTACGACGTGGGGGTGGCGGGGATCCACCGCCTGCTGGACAACGTGGATGTGGTCAGCCACGCCAAGGTGGTCATCGTGGTGGCCGGCATGGAGGGAGCCCTGGCCAGTGTTGTGGGCGGCCTCACGGACAAGCCTGTGGTGGCGGTGCCCACCAGCATTGGCTACGGCGCCAACTTTGGAGGAATCTCAGCCCTGCTGGGGATGCTGACCTCCTGTGCCAGCGGCATCGGCGTGGTGAATATCGACAACGGCTTTGGCGCAGCCTGTATGGCTTCAAAAATCAATCATCTTTAGGAGGACAGTGTGAAGGTTTTATATTTTGACTGCTTTGCCGGCATCAGCGGGGATATGACCCTGGGGGCTTTTTTGGATCTGGGGGTGGATCCCGAATATTTGAAGGGTGAGCTCGCCAAGCTCGGGGTGCCGGGCTTTCATTTAGAAATCGAAAAAACCAGCCTTCGGGGTATCGGCGGCACCAAGTGTCGGGTGGTGATGGACCGTCACGAGCACAGTCACCGCCATTTTGGGGATATTGTTAAAATCATCGAAGACAGCGATTTAAGCGCGGTGGTGAAGACCACGGCCATCGCCATTTTCAGGCGGGTGGCGGTGGCCGAGGGCAAGGTTCACGGCGTCCCCGAGGATCAGGTGCACTTCCACGAGGTGGGTGCCGTGGACTCCATTGTGGACATCGTGGGGGCGGCCATCTGCCACCACGCCCTGGCGCCGGACAAAACCTATTGTACTGGCATCAACGTGGGCTCGGGCTATGTGAAATGTGCCCACGGTCTGCTGCCGGTGCCGGCGCCGGCCACGGCGGAAATTCTGGGGAGTACAGAGATCCGCAGCTACTCTGCGCACATCGACGGCGAGTCGGCCACCCCCACCGGGGTGGCCATCGCGGCGGAGCTGGCCGAGTACACGCCCGAGCTGCCCGCCATGGCCGCCCCTAAAATTGGCTGGGGCTTTGGCGACCGGGAATTTGAGATCATTAACGGCCTGCGCCTGTTTTTAGGCGAGGACGGTGAGAAAGACCCAGACGATCCCTGCGGCGCCTGGGTTGTGGAGACCAACATCGACGACATGACCGGGGAGATGGCGGGCTATGTGCTGGAGGGGCTCTTTGAGCTTGGCGTTCGGGATGCCTTTTACACGCCCATTTATATGAAGAAAAACCGCCCGGCCATGAAGCTGACGGTAATCTGCGGCGATCACAGGCTTGCGGCCGTGGAGGACTATCTCCTCAGGGAGACCAGCAGCATCGGCCTAAGGAAGTACCAGGTGGAGAGGGTAGTGATGGACCGTGAAATCAGGCAGATTGAAACGCCCCTGGGGTCTGTGGCTGTGAAGTTCAGCAGCCTGGGGGACATCAAAAAGGCCATGCCCGAGTACGAGGACATGCGGGCCCTGGCGAAAAAAAGCGGTAAATCCCTTTTGGAAATCCAGCAGCTGGTCCTTGGCGCCCTAAAATTTAAGGGTGAGTAAAGGTCTGGAGATATATAATAGCGTTACATAGGTGTGCGGCTGCCCTGGCAGTGCATATCAATAATCAATAAGGATAAAGGAGTGAAGATTATGGCAGCTTTAAAATTAGGTGAAGGTTTAAAAAATATTCTGTTGGCAGGGGTTGGCGCCGTGGCCACCACCGCTGAAAAATCCAAGGAGATTGTGGATCAGCTGGTGGAAAAGGGTGAGCTCACCGTGGAACAGGGCAAGGTGATGAACGAGGAGCTGAAGCGCAATCTCAAGGAAAAGGTCAAGGACAACGTCACCGTCGTCGTCAAGGAGGATGAGGTCGATGCCGATACCGTGGTGGCGCGCATGGACAGCATGAGCCCCGAGGAGCTCCAGGCCATCAAGGATAAGCTTGCGCACCTGGAGGCCAAGGATGCCGAGGATGCAGAGACCGCAGAGTAAGGGTGAAAGCTCCGGGGGCAGGGGCAGCAACCGCCACCGCCTCCGGGAGATCATGGTAATCCTGGCGAAAAACGACGTCACCCGGGGAATCACCCCGGAGAAAATCCGAAAGATCATCGAGGAGCTGGGCCCCACCTTTGTGAAGCTGGGCCAGGTGCTCTCCATGCGCCAGGATATTCTGCCGGCGGCCTATTGTGCCGAGCTCAGAAAGCTCCAGACTGAGGTTAGCCCTATGGACTTTTCTGAGGTGGTTCAGGTGGTGGAGACGGAGTACGGTCAGCCCCTGGGGGAGGTTTTTGCCCATTTTGACGCGGCGCCTCTGGGGTCAGCCTCCATCGCCCAGGTACACCGGGCGGTGCTCATGGACGGCCGGGAGGTGGTGGTTAAAATCCAGCGCCCCGGCATCAGAGAGACCATGGCCAGGGATATCGCTCTTTTGGACAGGGCGGCAACCCTGCTGAAGCTGGCCGGCGGCACGGGCAACGCCGTGGATTTCCGCATGATCTTTGACGAAATGTGGTTTACGGCCCAGCAGGAGATGGATTTTCTCATCGAGGCCCACAACGCCGATGAGTTCCGGGAGCACAACCTGGACATCGCCTATGTGACCTGTCCAAAAATCGACCACAAGCACACCACCGCCAGGGTTTTGGTCATGGAGTACATCGACGGCATCGAGATTGCGGATACCCACACCCTAAAGGCTCAGGGCTACGATCTCGAGGAGATTGCGGAAAAGCTGGCGGAGAATTACATCAAGCAGGTGGTGGACGACGGCTTTTTCCACGCTGATCCCCACCCCGGCAACATCAGAATCCAGGACGGAAAAATCGCCTGGATCGACCTTGGGATGATGGGGGTGCTCTCCAATAGAGACAAGGATCTCTTCAGGCAGGCCGTGGAGGCCATTGCCACCCGGGACATCGAGGAGATGAAAAGCGTGCTTCTGGCCCTGGGGGTTCACTCGGCCAAGATCAACCACGCCAGGCTCTACGCCGACGTCGACGATCTCTTTGCCAATTACGGCACCATGGATCTCAGCGAGATGAATATCGGGGAGATGATGGAGGCCCTGCTGAATCTGGCCAACACTCATCAGATCTCCATGCCCAAGGGGGTGACCATGCTCAGCCGCGGTGTCATCACCATCGAAAGCGTGCTGACCAGGCTTTCCCCGAGCACAAATATCATCCGAATCATGGCTAATCACATGAAAACAGAGCGCCTGGAGAATTTGGATCCCGAGGCGATGCTCAAGGCTCTGGGCAAGGAGGCCTACCAGGCCGGCAAAAGCACCCTGGGCATTCCCGGACAGCTCTTTGATCTGCTGAAGATGACCGTCAAGGGACAGACCAAGGTCAATCTGGAGCTGACGGGCTCCGAGGAGCCCTTGGCCACCATCGACCAGATGATCAATAAGCTGGTGACCTGTATCATCACGGCGGCTCTGCTCATCGGATCCAGCTTCATCAGCACCACGGACATGACGCCAAAGGTGCTGGGCATTCCCGCCCTGGGGGTGCTGGGCTATCTGGTGGCGTTGTTTCTCAGCGGCACCTTGATCTACAGTATTCACAGCGGCAAAAAGCATCGGTATAAGAAATAGCGGGCACCTTCATTTCAACATTGGGATGAAGGTGTTTTTGCGGCCGGCGTAAATTTTGCTGCTTATTGGAAAAGACGGCTTTAAGCGGGACAAAGGGATTGACAAAGCCGCCAATAAAATCTATGCTGAAGGCTATGCTTTATCTGATACCCAAAGGCATTGTAAGGCAAAAAAATTAGAATAGGAAGAACACGTGAAAAAAATACTATTGGTGCTTGTGTTGGTGTGTGCGGCGCTTTTGGCAGGCTTTGCCCTCTGGCATTTTTATCTTCAGCCGGCAGGATTGAAAAAAACAGCGCAGCCCAAGGCTTCCCCGACCCCAGCCCCCACCCCCACAGAAGCAGATAAAATCCAAGAAATGATCGCCGCCATGCCCCTGGAGAAAAAAATCGGCCAGCTCTTTCTGGCCAGGGTGCCCCAGGTGAACCAGGTGGAGGACGTCAGGGATTACCACCTGGGGGGCTACCTGATGTTTGCCCGGGATTTTCAGGGCGAGACCACCGAGACGGTGGCGGCAAAGATTGCGGGGTATCAGAGCGCTTCTGAGATTCCGCTGCTCATCGGCGTCGACGAGGAGGGCGGCGAGGTCACCAGGCTGTGGTACGGCCAGGGGATTCTGGCGCCGCCCTTTGCCTCGCCCTCCCAGCTCTATGCCCAGGGCGGTTTGGATCTTGTTCGTCAGGATACAGCAAACAAGGCGGAGATTTTAAAGGCCTGCGGCATCAACTACAATCTGGCGCCGGTGGCGGATGTGGCCCAGGATCCCGAAAGCTTTATCTACGACAGAACCGTGGGCTTGGATGCCGCCGGAACCTCGGAATACGTGACAACGGTGGTTTCAGAGATGAAAAAGGACGGCGTGGCCAGCTGTCTCAAACATTTTCCAGGCTACGGGGACAACAAGGATTCCCACGGGGAGATGGTCTGGGATACCAGGCCAATGCAATCCTTTGAGGAGACAGATCTGCTGCCCTTTAAAGCGGGAATCGCCGCCGGGGCGGACAGTGTGCTGGTGGCCCACAATATCGTGGCGGCCTTCGATCCGGATTACCCGGCGTCGCTGTCCGAAAAGGTTCACGCTTATCTGCGAAAGGAGCTGGGCTTTGAGGGGGTCGCCGTCACCGACGATTTTGAGATGGCGGGGCTTAGAAATTTTGCCGACGTCAACACGGCGGCGCTGCTGACCCTCAAGGCCGGCAGCGATTTGATTATCTCATCTTATTATAAAGATCAGATCCCCTTTTTGATGGATGCCGGGGCCACAGGGCAGCTGCCCGAGGACGTTGTGGACGAACACCTAAGGCGGGTGCTCCAAATGAAGGTGAATCTAGGTCTGATCATATTGTAACCAAACTTCAAGAGACTTCGGTCTCTTTTTTTATTGTGGCTGCATGTATACACCAATGTCATTTCTTTGTCATCGAGCTGCCTTTATAATGGAGGTCGAAGCGGATCCTTTTACCCCGAAAGGGGGATAAAATTAATGTAAAGGGTTTGGAAATTTGATATAATAAAGGAGAGAGCTATGGCAGCTTTAGGTACAGCTAAAAAGATTAGAATTACCAACAGTCTGATGTTCCAGCGGGTGATGGCCGACCGGGAGATTTGTCGGGAGGTGCTTAGGGCAATCCTCCCTAAAATTGACGTGGGGGAGATCGTCTATCTGGATACAGAAAAGAGCCTCCAGGACAGCCTTGTGGCCAAGGGGATCCGTCTGGATGTCTACGCCAGGGGCGGGGATAAGGTCTATAATATTGAGATGCAGCAGCTCAATACCGGCAGTCTGCCGGAGCGCAGCCGCTACTATCAGGCTCAAATGGACAGGGACTGTCTCGAACGCGGTGAGGATTACGATGCCCTCAGGGAGTGCTACGTTATCTTTATCTGCACCTTTGATCCCTTTGGTAAGGGAGAGTGCGTTTATCATTTTGAGTACCTCTGCCTGGAGGCGCCGGAGCTGGAGCTTGGGGACGGCGGCCATCGGATTTTCATCAATACCCAGGGCGTTCGGGGAGAGATAACCCAGGATTTAAAGGCGCTGCTGGCCTATTTTGAAAATCGTCCCACCGAAAAGCGAACAGTTCTGGTGGATAAAATCGACGCAGCGGTGGAGGCGGTTAACCGAGATACAGAATGGAGGGATAGAATGTTTACCCTGGAGATGCAGTTGAAGGAATATGAAAAGTTTTTTAGTGAGCAGGGCTTTCAAAAAGGCAGGCGTGAAGGTATTGATACAGGTGAAAACAAGTCAAAACATGAAATTGCCGAAAGGATGCTGAAAAAAGGCATGCCCTTCGAGGAAATTGCAGAGCTTACAGGCCTTATGACGTCGGAAATTGAGGCGCTGTCTGGAAAAGCGGCAGAGAAATAATAAGATTATCAAAAATAGAAAATCCCCGGGGGAATCCCGACTATCGACAAAATTGAAGCTTGCCGACAGCCAGGATCCCTTCGGGGATTTTTTTATTTAGTCCTCAACCTTGGGCAGCTGGGAGAAGCCGCGTTCAAGGTCGGCATCGGTGGGGATGTAGTCCTGCATTTTTTTATCCATAAAGGACTGGTAGGCCACCATGTCGAAATAGCCGGTGCCGGTGAGGCCGAAGAGGATGGTCTTGGCTTCGCCGCTTTCCTTGCATTTTAAGGCCTCCTGCATAGCGCCGTAGATGGCGTGGGCCGATTCCGGAGCAGGCAGAATGGTTTCCTGCTTGGCGAAGGTGGTGGCAGCCTCAAAGACCTTGGTCTGTTCCACGGAGATGGCTTCCATCTGGCCGTCGTGGTAGAGCTTGGACAGGATGGGGGACATGCCGTGGTATCTCAGGCCGCCGGCGTGGTTGGCCGAGGGGATGAAGTCACAGCCCAGGGTGTACATCTTGGCCAAGGGGGTTACCCGGCCGGTGTCGCAGAAGTCGTAGGCGTAGCGGCCCCGGGTCATGGAGGGACAGGAGGCCGGTTCCACGGCAACGATTCTCGGATTGGCCTTGCCCGTCAGCTTATCCCGCATGAAGGGGGCGATGAGGCCGCCTAAATTGGAGCCGCCGCCGGCGCAGCCCACGATGACATCGGGGTACTCGTCGATGAGCTCTAAGGCTGTCATACTTTCAAGGCCGATGACAGACTGGTGGAGGAGTACCTGGTTTAAAACAGAGCCCAGAACGTAGCGGTAGCCCTCGGTGGAGGTGGCCTTTTCTACGGCCTCGGAGATGGCGCAGCCCAGGCTGCCGGTGGTGTCGGGATGGGCCTTCAGAATGGCGCGGCCCACCTCGGTGGTGTCGCTGGGGCTGGGGATGATGTCGGCGCCGAAGGTCTGGATGACAGATTTTCTAAAGGGCTTCTGCTCGTAGGAGCATTTGACCATGTAGACGATCAGGGGCAGTCCAAAGAAGGAGCAGGCCTCGGCCAGGGCAGTCCCCCACTGACCGGCGCCAGTCTCGGTGGTCAGGCCCTTAAGGCCTTCGGCCTTGGCGTAGTAGGCCTGGGCCGCCGCAGAGTTGAGCTTGTGGCTGCCGGAGGTGTTGTTGCCCTCAAATTTGTAATAGATTTTTGCCGGGGTATCTAAATATTTTTCCAGGTTGTAGGCGCGAATCAGCGGCGAGGGTCGATACATTTTGTAGAAATCCTGGACGGCCTCGGGAATGTCGACGTAGCGGGTAGCGGCGTCCATTTCCTGGTGGGCCAGGGCCTTGGCGAAAATGGGGTAGAGGTCTTCTTCCTTTAAGGGCTGGCCGGTGCCGGGGTTTAATAAGGGCGGCAGGGCGTCCATATCGGCCCGCAGGTTATACCATTGCTTCGGCATTTGATCTTCGGTTAAATAAATTCTGTGGGGAATGCTGTTTTTGTTCATGGTTGTTCTCCTTTCAGGGTAAACCGTTGGGAATGGGCGTTGGTTTGCACAAATAAAAAAGGCCTTTGTCTCTGTAAATACAGGGACAAAAGCCGAAAGCTTCTGCGGTACCACCCAAATTGACGCCTAAAGCGCCCGCTCTTTTCACGTACTAGCATACGTGGTTCCTTGGTAACGGGTGAACCTCCCGTCGGGCATTACTGAGAAATAATCCGTTCTTCCCGACCTCGTGAGTCCATTCAGTATAAAGCCTGCTATCTTTTTCCACCAGCCAAAGACTCTCTGTAAGCAAGACACTTGTACCTACTCTTCTCACTCAACGGTTTGTGGTTGTTTTTGATTTTTGTATATCCTATCACGGTAAAGTATCGCTGTCAAGGCGGCGAGGTGTTTTTTATTTTGAACAAGGCGGCGTTCCCTGTAAACAGGGCCTTTAAAAAGCTTAAGGAAAATTTAAAGGCCTTGACAAAGCCGGAAGAAGGTCGTATTATTGTATTAAGTAATTAATACAGAAATACAATAGTAAAAAGGAGGCAGTCATGGAATGGATTATTGATTCAGATCGTCCTGTGTATAAGCAGCTCATCGAGCAAATCGAGCTGAGAATCGTTTCCGGTCTGTTTTTACCGGGGGAGCGGCTGCCCTCGGTCAGAGAGATGGCCTCGGAGGCGGCGGTTAATCCCAACACGATGCAGAAGGCCCTGTCGGAGCTTGAGCGCACGGGCCTGGTTTACGCCCAGCGCACCAGCGGAAGATTTATCACGGAGGATAAGAAAATGATCAAGGAAGCGAAGCGGGAATTGGCGATGAAGGAGATCGCAGATTTCTTTGAAAAGATGAAACGGCTGGGCTTCAATAAGCAGGAGATTATTGAGCTTGTGGCCAAGCTCGAAAAGGAGGAAAGGTGATGAATCCCATTTTAGAATGTGTTAATTTGACAAAGCGCTACGGCGCTAAAAAGGCGCTGGAGGAGGTCAGCTGCCAGATCCCCCGGGGAAAAATCGTCGGCCTTCTGGGCCCCAACGGCAGCGGCAAGACAACCCTGATTAAAACGGCGGCAGGTCTTCTGACACCGACCGCCGGTGAGCTTTTCATCGACGGAAAGCGCCCGGGCATCGAGACGAAAAAAATTGTCTCCTACCTGCCGGAGCGCACCTACCTCAGCGAGTGGATGACGGCGGCGGAGGTGATAAAATTCTTCGCAGCCTTCTACGAGGATTTCAACGAAATCAAGGCCTTTAACATGATCTCCGACCTGGGCATCGACGCCAAGCAGCGCATCAAGACCATGTCCAAGGGGACCAAGGAAAAGATTCAGCTGATTCTGGTCATGAGCCGGGAGGCGGAGCTTTACATGCTGGATGAGCCCATCGGCGGGGTGGATCCGGCGGCCAGGGATTATATTCTCAATACCATCATCGGCAATTACAGAGAAAATGCCACGGTGATCCTGTCCACCCACCTGATTGCAGACATCGAAAAGATTTTAGACGACGTGGTCTTCATCAGCGGCGGCAAAATCGTCATGCAGAGCAGTGTCGACGACATCAGGGAAAGTCAGGGAAAATCCGTGGATGAATTATTCAGAGAGGTGTTCAAATGTTAGGGAAATTAGTAAAATACGAGTTTAAGGCCACGGGCAGGCTGCTTTTGCCCCTCTACGCGGCCTTTCTGATCATGACCCTGATCACGAAGTTTTTTGGCAGCATCAATTCCGATGCCACAGGTCTTGTGATATCCATGGGCGTGGTTATATTTCTTTATACCATTCTGATCATCGGTCTCGCAGTCATGACCTTCATCATGATCATCCAGCGATTCTATAAAAATCTGATGACCGACGAGGGCTATCTGATGTTTACCCTGCCGGTGCCGGTGTGGCAGCAGGTGGTGGCGAAAATGCTCATCGGGCTGTTTTGGTCGGTGATCTACGTCATTGCTGTGGGCCTCTCTGCTTTAATCCTCATCCTGAATTCGGATACGGCGGCAGCGATGCTCAACGCCTTTAACGGCCTCAACTGGCCTGTATTCCTTCAAAACCACGGCATTTTGCTCTGCATTGAAATTCTGATCTGTATGCTGGTGGCGACCATGGCCGCCATGACCCAGATCTATGCGGCCATTGCCCTGGGGCAGCTGTCCAACAAGCACAAAATCCTCATGGCGGTGGTGGCGTATATTGGCATTGCAGTGGTGCAGCAGATCGTGTTGTCTCTGGGAATGCTGAGCTTTTCTGCGGGGGCAGAGGCCACGGGACTGATGACCTTCTTTGCGGCCATGGATGCGGTGGATATTCTCCAGTGGCTTTTCAACGGCTTGACCCTGGTGGATCTGATTTTCGGCGGCATCATGTTTGCCATTACCACCTACGTGCTTAAGCACAAGCTCAACCTTGAGTAGAAGAAAAAGGAGAGGAAGGGAAATGAAGCGTAAAAGAAATTTGCTGGCGGCGGTGCTGTGTGTATTAACGGCGGTCTTCGTGCTGACGGGCTGCCAGCTGGTTCGGGGCATCGACGTCGGCTCAGGGGATCAGGCTGAGGTCGCAGAGGCAATGGGCAAGGCCAGTCTCATAGAGGTACAGGATGCCGAGGGAAACTACCTGGGCGGCATCACCAGCCAGGAAACCCTGGCGGGCTTCATTGAGGCCATGACCCTTGAGGCCTGGCAGCCCGCCGAGGCCCTTCAGGATGCCGAGGTAAAAAGACAGCTGGTGTTCAAGGAGGAGGCAACCATCCATTTTGGCGAGACCGAGAGCAGCGGCCTGAAGGAGGTTGTGAGAATGAAAACCTACGTGGGCAGCGACGTGGTCAGCCTGGCTCTTTGGAAGATCACATTGTGGTTTCAGGTGCCCCAAAGCGCCATTGAGTATATCGACAACCTGTTTTAAGACACATAAAAAGCATCGCCTTCTGAGAAATGGCGATGCTTTTTTATATCTGGCATCAGCGCTGGGCAAGCTCCAGCTGACGCATTTTTTTCATTTCCCAGGAAATAAGTCCCAGGCTGATGAGAAAGGCCGCCGTGTCGGCGATGGGCGCTGCGTAGAGGATGCCGTCCAGGGCAAAAAACAGGGGCAGAATCAGAATCAGGGGCACCAGCAGCAGTACCTGCCGGGTTAGGGACAGCAGGGCGCCCTTCATGGGCTTGCCGATGGCCGAGAAGAAGTTGGAGGAGATCAGCTGAACCCCGTTGACGATGACCATGAACAGAAAGGTGCGCATGAAGTGCACGGCGAATTCGTAGTACAGGGCGTCGCCGCTGCCAAAAATTGAGATGATCTGCCTGGGGAAAAACTGAAACATCAGGAAGCCGACGGCGGAGATGGACAGGTTCCAGAGGATGGCCAGCCGGTAAATGCCCCGGACCCTGTCGTATTGCCTGGCCCCGTAGTTAAAGCCGATGATGGGCTGGGCCCCCTGGGAGATGCCCACGACGATGGACAGCAGGATGGCGTTGGTTTTCATGACGATGCCGCAGGCCGCCAGGGGGATGTCGCTGCCGTAAATCGAGAGGCCGCCGTAGTACCTCAGGGAGTTGTTGACGACGATCTGGACGAAGCACAGGGCCACCTGGTTCAGGCTGCTGCTCATGCCCAGGGCGGCGATTTCACCGCAGGTTTTGAAGGACAGCCTGAGGACCTTGGGGTTCAGGGAAATCTGCTTAAATCTGGGCAGGTAAGCCACGGCCAGCAGGAAGGAGAAAAACTGACCGATGATGGTGGCCAGGGCGGCGCCGACAACCCCCATGCCCAGGGGGAAAATAAAAATCGGATCCAGGATGGTGTTGACGATGGCGCCGGTGAGCATACAGGCCATGGAGTACCGGGGGCTGCCGTCGGCGCGGATCATATTGCTCAGGGCGTTGGTGACAATCAAAAAAGGCATGCCGAAGGCGGTGATGCTGGTATAGCTGGTGGCGTAGGGCAGCACGTCGGGGGTGGCGCCAAAGATGTTAAGCAGCGGTGAGATGAAAATTTTGATGATGGCAAAGTAGGCGATGCCGCAGACCGTCATCATGGCGATGGCACAGCCGACGGTGGCGGTGGCCCGCTCTTTTTCTCCGGCCCCGAGATGCAAGGAGAAAGCGGAGGCGCCGCCGATGCCGATGAGCAGGGAGATGGCCAGGCTGATGGTGGTCAGCGGGAAGGCGATGTTGGTGGCGGCGTTTCCCAGGTAGCCTACGCCCTGGCCGATGAAAATCTGGTCGACGATATTGTACAGGGAGGAGACCAGCATGGCGATGATGCTGGGGATGGCGTAGCGCTTCAGCAGGGTGGAGAGCTTTTCCCACCCCAGGGGATTGGATTGGGTATTTTCGAGCATGGCGGATTCCTTTCGGGATGACACAGACCATTTAAGGCGGTCGTTATAGAGATATACAACTATTATAACAAAGGCAGAGGGCACTTGCAAAGGTTTGCGTCGGCTTCGATGTCCCTGGAAGGCAGGGTAGACGTCTGAGAAAAAGCCTCGGGCTTTAAAGTCTGGGGAAGCGGGGAAGGGCTATAAAATTTTCAAAACAGGCCTTGTGTTTTACTTAGCTAAAGTGTATAATTAGAGTAAAGTGATAAAGAATCGAGGAGAGAAGATGAAAAAGAAAAGCTTACTGACCCTGCTCATCCTGGCATTGATGGGCGCCATGCTTCTGGCTGGCTGCAGCACAAGCGACGGCGGCACAGATAACCAGACCTCTGAAAACAGCGGCAATGACGATCAGACCTTTGTCATTGGTCTGGACGACTCCTTCCCGCCCATGGGCTTCAGAGATGAAGAAAACAATATCGTCGGCTTCGATATCGATCTGGCCACCGAGGCGGCCAAGCGCATGGGAATGGACATCAAGCTCCAGGTCATCAACTGGGATACCAAGGAATTAGAGCTGGACAGCGGCAATGTGGACGCCCTGTGGAACGGTCTCTCTGTGACGCCGGAGCGCGAGGAAGCCATGACCATGACCAAGCCTTACCTGGAAAACGATCAGGTCATCGTCGTTAAAAAGGATTCAGATATCGCCGCCAAGGCCGATCTCGAGGGCAAAAATGTGGGCCTCCAGAAGGGCTCCTCTGCCTATGACGCCTTTATGGCCGACGACATCAACACTAAGGTTGCCGCAATGAACGAGTACCCTGAAAATGTCTCTGCCCTCCAGGATCTGGGCATTGGCCGCATCGACGCAGTCATCGTGGATTCGGTTGTGGCCCGCTACTATATCTCCAGCGAGAATGCAGACTTTACCATTTTGGATGAAACCCTGGCGCCGGAAACCTACGCCGTAGCCGTCAAGAAGGGCAATACGGAGCTCCAGGAAAAGATCCAGAAGGCCATGGACGACATGATGGCCGACGGCACCGCTGCCAAAATTTCCGAAAAATGGTTCGGCGAAGACATCATGTATAAGGGCAACTAGGCAATCAATTTTAAGAGTCATCAGAGGCTGAAATTGCAGTTGTGTCGGTCAGGCACCGGAGGTGAGGGCATCGCCTCCGGCGCTTGGCCGTTCTGAATTTCAGCCTTTCTTTGGGCTTTGGCCCGCGCATTATCTTTTTATATCTGGGAGAAATTATGGACGCAACTTATTTTATGAACGTACTGACGCCGATGCTCCAGGGGCTTCTGGTGACCGTTGCGGTTTTCATCGTGACGATCATCATCTCGCTGCCCCTGGGCTTCGTGTTTACGCTGATGGCCAGGAGCCGCTTCGCTCCCCTCAGGTGGTTTGCCGAGGTGTACATTTATATCCTCCGGGGAACGCCGCTGCTTTTGCAGCTGATGTTCGTGTACTTCGGCCTGCCTTTAATTCCGGGCATCGGCCCCTACCTGGTCTTTGAGCGCTTTACGGCGGCCTGTGTGGCCTTTTGTCTCAACTACGCGGCCTACTTTGCCGAGATCTTCAGGGGCGGCCTTCTGGCCATCGACCGGGGGCAGTACGAGGCGGCCAAGGTGTTGGGGCTCACGAAATTCGAAACCATGACCCGGGTGGTCATTCCTCAGATGATCCGGGTTTGTCTGCCCTCGGTGAGCAACGAGACCATCACCCTCCTCAAGGATACGGCCCTGGTCACCGTCATCGGCGTGGCCGAGGTGCTGCACTACGCCAAGACCGCCGTCAACCGCGACGGCAATACCTTTGCCTTTTTGGTGGCTGCGGCCATCTACCTGGTGATCAATTTTGTGCTGACCTTCGTCTTTAAAAAGATGGAAAAGAAATACGAGTTTTAGGAGGGCGCCATGGCAGAAATGATTAAAGTAACAGATCTCAACAAAGCCTTTGGGGAAAACCACGTCCTCAAGGGGGTCTCCTTTGACATCAGCCGCGGGGACGTGGTGGCGGTCATCGGCTCCTCGGGATCCGGCAAGTCCACCCTGCTGCGCTGCCTCATCGATTTGGAGAAGGCCGACAGCGGCACCATCGCCATGGATGGCGACAGGCTCATGGATAACGGCGTCTACGCACCGCCGGCCAAAATCCGGGAGATCATCATGAAAATGGGCATGGTCTTTCAGCATTTCAATCTCTTTCCCCACTTAACGGTGCGGCAGAATCTGGAGCTGGCTCCCAGGGTTGTCAAAAAAGAAAAGGCGGAGGAGATGGATATCCGCTGCGAAAAATATCTCTCCCAGGTCGGTCTGCTGTCTAAAATTGACAGTATGCCCTCCACCCTTTCCGGCGGGGAAAAGCAGCGGGTGGCGATAGCCCGGGCTCTGATGATGAACCCGGAGATTTTGCTCTTTGACGAGCCCACTTCGGCCCTGGATCCGGAGCTCACCGGCGAGGTGCTTGCGGTTATGCAGGAGCTGGCCGAGGATAAAATGACCATGGTGGTGGTCACCCACGAAATGGGCTTTGCCAGAGAGGTGGCCAACAAGGTGCTGTTCATGAACGACGGGGTTATCCTGGAGGAAGGCACCCCCGAGGAAATCTTTGAGCACCCTAAAAATGAGAGAACCCGGGAATTCTTAAAGAGCATTACGCGAAAATAGCCTTTGCTCGACCTTAAAGACGCCTTTAACAGGCCCTGCGGCCTTGACAAAAAGGGCTTTTGCGGGTATACTCAAATTAGATTTGAGCAAGTATTATACAATGTCACATATTTCGGTAAGTTGCTTGGTTTTACTTTCGTTCACAAATAGAAGGTAAGACCCGCCCTCACCGGCTATGTGGCTTTTTTTATTGCCGAATCCGCGCAGACCACGGCCTTCGTCTGGCGGCGCACAGATTTTTATTTACAGGAGGTACCACAGTGAATAAGGGTACAGTCAAATGGTTTAACAGCGAAAAAGGATTTGGATTTATCTCCAGAGAAGAGGGCGACGATGTTTTCGTACATTTCTCCGCCATTCAGGCCGAAGGCTTTAAAACCTTAAACGAAGGGGACGCAGTTACCTTTGATATCGAAGAAGGCCCCAGAGGACTTCAGGCGGCAAATGTAGCCGTAGCCAGATAGAACAGACAGGCAAGACAGCCGGGTACTCCAATTTGCGGAGGGCCCGGTTATTTTTTTTGCGTATTTTAGAAAAAACATACAAGCCGCTTGACATTTTGCATGCTAAGTATTAGTATATTAGCAAATATTTAGCATGCAAAATAGTCCAAGGAAAATCTCAGGAGGAACTACTATGGAATTTAGACTGACCAAGGAACAAAAGCTCCATCAGCAGCTGTTTCGGGAGTTTGCCGAAAAGGAAATCCGTCCCATCGCCCGGGAAATGGACGAGCGGGAAGCCATGGACATGGAACTGATCAAAAAGATGCAGGACTGTGGCTTTTTCGGAATTCCCTACAGTGAAGCCTACGGCGGCTGCGGCGCTGATTATTTAACCTACGCCCTGTGTATGGAGGAAATCTCCAAGCAGGACGCCAGTACAGGCATCACCATTTCGGTGCATACCTCCCTGTGCTGCTCTTGTATCGACGGCTTTGGCACCGAGGAACAGAAGCAGAAATACCTGCGTCCCTTGGTGGACGGCAGCAAAATCGGCTGCTTTGGCTTAACAGAGCCCAACGCTGGCACCGACGCCGGCGGCACCCAGACCAAGGCGGTGCTGGACGGCGATCACTATGTCCTCAACGGCTCTAAAATCTTCACCACCAACTCCGGCTTTGCCGATACCTTTGTCATCTTTGCATTGACAGATCCCGATCAGGGCAGCCGCGGCATGTCCGCCTTTATTGTAGACCGCGACACCCCGGGTTTGGAGGTTCAGTCGGATATTCCGAGAATGGGGATCCGCGCCGCCTCCAACTGCGAGGTAGCCATCGTCAATGTCCGGGTGCCCAAGGAAAATCTTTTGGGCAAGGAAGGCCGGGGCTTTAAAATCGCCATGAAGGCTTTGGACGGCGGCCGTATCGGTATCGCAGCCCAGTCTGTGGGCATCGCCCAGGGCGCCCTGGATGAAGCCATTAAATACGTCAAGGAACGTAAACAGTTCGGCCGTCCCATTGCGGCCTTCCAGAACACCCAGTTTAATCTGGCGGAAATGCAGACCAAAATCAATGCGGCCAGACTTTTGACCTGGCAGGCGGCGGTGGCCAAGGATAATGGCGAGGCCTATGGTCCCCTGGCGGCCCAGGCCAAGCTTTTCGCCTCTGACGTGGCCAACGATGTGGCCAGGGAAGCGGTTCAGATGTTCGGCGGCTACGGCTACTCCAGAGAGTATCCCGTGGAGAGAATGCTCAGAGATGCGAAGATCACGGAAATTTACGAGGGTACCTCCGAGGCCATGAAGATGGTTATCAGCGGTTCCATGAAACTGAAATAATTTGGGAGGGGAACAATGAAAATTATCGTTTGTATCAAGCAGGTTCCGGACACCACTGAGGTACGCCTGGACCCTAAGACCAATACCCTGATGCGGGACGGCGTGCCCAGCATTATCAACCCCGACGACAAGGCGGGACTCGAAGCGGCCTTAAGACTTAAGGATCAGGTGGGCGGTACGGTGACCGTGCTGTCCATGGGGCCGGGACAGGCCGAGGATGCCTTAAGAGAAGCCTTGGCCATGGGCTGTGACGAGGCTATCCTCTTATCCGACAGAGCCTTCGGCGGCGCCGACACCTGGGCCACTTCGCTGACTTTGTCGGCGGCTTTGAAAAAGATGGACTACGATCTGATTATCACCGGACGTCAGGCCATCGACGGCGATACCGCCCAGGTTGGTCCCCAGATCGCCGAGCACCTGGGTATTCCCCAGATCAGCTACGCCAGAGAAATCAGTGTGGAGGATGACAAAATCGTCGTCAAGCGTGAATTTGAGGACCGCTGCCATATTTTAGAAGCGCCCATGCCCTGTCTGGTCACCGCTCTGGCCGAGCTGGCGGAACCCCGCTACATGACCGTAGCCGGCATCGTGGCAGCCTACGCCAAGAAGATCGATATCTGGACCCTGTCTGCCATCGAGGATCAGGTCGATGTGGCGGAGCTGGGCCTCAAGGGATCACCCACCCGCGTTAAAAAGTCCTTCACCAAGCAGGCCAAGGGCCAGGGGGAAATTAAGGACGGTTTATCCGCCGATGCAGCAGCGGATGAAATTTTTGCGGCGCTCCGGGGCCGTCACCTGATTTAGGAGGTTTACCATGGGAAAAAATATTTATGTCTTTGCAGAACAGAGAGACGGCAAGGTTCAGCGGGTTGCCCTGGAACTTCTGGGCAAGGCCAGAGAGCTGGCCGACACCCTGGGCCAGCAGGTTGTGGCTATTTTAGCCGGTGACAATATCTCCGGCGAAGCCAAGGACCTCATCAAGCGCGGCGCAGACAAGGTGGTCATCATCGACGACCCGGCCCTGAAGGAATACCTGACAGAGCCCTACGCCAAGGCTGTGACGGCGGCCATTCAGAAGTACGAACCGGAAATCGTGCTTTTCGGAGCCACCTCCATCGGCCGTGACCTGGCCCCCAGGGTGTCTGCCAGAATTCACACCGGTCTGACGGCGGACTGTACCGCTCTGGAAATCGATCCGGAAACCAAGCTGCTTCAGATGACAAGACCGGCCTTCGGCGGCAATATCATGGCCACCATTGTCTGCGAAAAGCACAGACCCCAGATGGCGACGGTACGCCCCGGCGTCATGGAAATGATGGCGGCAGACGACAGCAGAGACGGCGAGATCAAGCTTTTTGTCGTTCCCTTTGGTGAAAATGAAGCAGCGGTTAAAATCCGTGAGGTTGTCAGAGAAACCAAGAAAACCGAGGATATCACCGAGGCCAAAATGATCGTATCCGGCGGCCGCGGCATGGGCTGTAAAGACAACCTGAGCCACCTGAAAAATCTGGCCGAGGCTCTGGGCGCCTCTGTGGCAGCCTCCAGAGCCGTGGTAGATGCCGGCTGGATCGACAAGGAACGCCAGGTTGGCCAGACCGGTAAAACGGTTCGCCCCGACCTGTACCTGGCCTGCGGGATCTCCGGCGCCATCCAGCACGTGGCCGGTATGGAGGATGCTGAGTTCATCATCGCCCTCAATACCGACGCCAAGGCGCCGATTTTCAAGACAGCAGACCTTGGCATCGTCGGCGATGCCTGCGAAATTCTGCCGAAGCTGACGGAAAAAATCAAAGCCTACAAGGCAGAATAAAGTAAAAAGTTCATTGACGTGCCGAGCTAACTCCTTGGCACATTGAAATTCTCTCTTTTATGAAAGCTAGGCACTGCCTGGCTTTTTATAATTGAAAATTTTACAATCTGGTTATGAAAACAATCAAGATTAAAAAAATAAATCCAAAGGTATTGACAAAGGTTTACAACGGATGTATAGTATACCCAACAAATAAATTGCTAGCTAAGTATTTGCGAAGCAGATACGAGGCAGCTTTTTTAAAAACCAGGTAGCTAGCGTGCTATTTATTCTTATACAGCAACAACGGGGAGCACAGAGCTAGTGTGTTTTAGGAGGAATTTCAAATGAACAACTTACTTTTTTCGGTTGAAGACGGCATCGGTATCATCACGATTAATCGGCCCAAGGCCCTGAACGCGCTGAACAGCGAAACCCTTCAGGAGCTCAAGGAGCTGGCCACAGAAATTGAAGGCCGCAAGGACGTCCGCGTGGTCATCGTCACCGGCAGCGGTGAAAAATCCTTTGTCGCCGGCGCTGACATCAGCGAAATGGTCAATGGCACCCCCATGGAAGGCCGCGCCATGTGCCTTTTGGCCCACGAAGCCTTTGCCAAGCTAGAAAACATGCCCCAGGTCACCATCGCGGCGGTTAACGGCTACGCCTTAGGCGGCGGCTGCGAGCTGTCCATGGCCTGCGACATCAGAATTGCATCGGAAAAAGCAAGATTTGCTCAGCCCGAGGTTAACCTCGGTATCCTGCCGGGCTTCGGCGGCACCCAGCGTCTGCCGCGGCTGGTGGGCAAGGGCAGAGCCAAGGAATTAATCTTCACCACGGATCAGATCGATGCCCAGGAAGCCTACCGCATCGGTCTGGTCAACAAGGTGGTTCCCGCTGAAGAGCTCATGGACGCCTGCAAGGCTATGGCAGAAAAGATTATGAGCAAGGCCAGCTACGCAGTGAGCCTGGCAAAATCAGCCATCAACACCGGTATGGACACCGATTTGGCCTCCGGCTGCCGCTTTGAAAGCGACCTCTTCGGCGTTGCCTTCTCCACCGCAGATAAGAAAGAAGGCATGACCGCATTTTTAGAAAAACGTCCGGCAAATCTGACCGACTTCTAGGAGGTGCCCCATGAAACACGTACCTGTCATCACACCGGAGGAGGCGGCCAACATCGTCCAGGACGGCCAGAACATCGTCACCGGGGGCTTTGTGGGCAGCTGCTGTCCCGAGACCCTGACCAAGGCTCTGGAAAAGCGCTTCCTGGAAAAAGGCGAGCCTAAAAATTTAAGTCTGTACTACGCAGCTGCCCAGGGCAACAGAGACGGCAGCGGCGCCGATCATTTTGCCCACGAGGGTCTGGTGAAGCGCGTTGTGGGCGGCCACTGGAATATGGTGCCGGAGCTGGGCAACATGGTCAACGCCAATATCATCGAGGGCTACAACCTGCCCCAGGGAACCATCTCCCAGCTGTTCAGAGATATTGCGGGCCGCCGTGTGGGCACCATCACCCACGTAGGCCTCAACACCTTTGTGGATCCCAGAAATCAGGGGGGCAAGCTCAATGATATCAGTGAAGAGGACATCGTTGAGCTGGTGGAAATCGCCGGACAGGAAAAGCTTCTGTACAAGGCCTTCCCGGTGGACGTGGCCTTTTTGAGAGGCACCTACGCCGACACCAACGGCAATATCACCGTGGAAAAAGAGGTGGCCTCCCTGGAGGGAACCTCCATCGCCCAGGCTGCTAAAAATTCCGGCGGCAAGGTCATCGTTCAGGTTGAAAAGATCGTGGCGGCGGGAAGCTTAGATCCCCGTATGGTTAAAATTCCGGGAATGTACGTCGACGCCGTTGTCGTGGCAGAGCCCGGCGATCACGAGCAGTGCTTCGGCCATCCCTACGACGCCTCCTTAACTGGAGAAACCAGAGTGCCCCTGTCGGCCATCAAGGCGGACTGCATGTGCACCAAGAAAATCATCGGACGCCGGGCAGCCATGGAGCTTCGGGAAAACAGCGTCGTCAACCTGGGCATCGGTATCCCCGAGTATATTTCCCGGGTGGCCAACGAAGAGGGCATCGGCGACTTCATGACCCTGACCGTTGAGGCGGGCCCCATCGGCGGCGTGCCCCAGGGGGGATCCCAGTTTGGGGCTTCCCAGAATCCCGAGTGTATCTTAGATCAGGCCTATCAGTTTGACTTTTACGACGGCGGCGGGGTAGACCAGGCTTTCCTGGGACTGGCCCAGGCCGACGAATACGGCAATATCAACGTCTCCAAGTTTGGCCCGAGAATCGCGGGCTGCGGCGGCTTTATCAATATCACCCAGAATGCCAAGCAGGTGTTCTTCTGCGGTACCTTCACCGCCGGCGGTCTTAAGACAGAGATCAAAGACGGCCGCATCACCATCCTCCAGGAGGGCAAAACCAAGAAGTTCCTGAAGGACGTAGAACAGATCACCTTCAGCGGTGAGTACGCCAACAAGACAGGACAGCCGGTAAAATACATCACCGAGCGGGCCGTCTTTGAGCTGAGAAAGGACGGGGTTTACCTCACCGAGGTGGCTCCGGGCATCGATATCAAGCGGGATATCCTGGATCAGATGGATTTTGAGCCCAAAATGGACGGCGAACCGGCCCTGATGGACTGGCGGATCTTCAGAGATGAGCTCATGGGATTAAAAAATAATTAGAAAAAATATAAAAATTACCAGAGAAGAGAGGAAATAAATCATGGATTTTCAATTAGAAGAAAAACGTTTGGCCTTACAGAGTGCAGTGAGAGAATTTGCCCAGAAGGAATTATTGCCCGGCGTCATCGAAAGAGATGAAACCAGCACCTTCCCGGTGGAACAGTACAAGAAAATGGGTGAAATGGGCCTCATCGGTCTGCCTTACCCCACAGAATACGGCGGACAGGGCGGCGACTACTTAGACTATGCCATCGCTGTAGAAGAAATCGCCAAGGTTGACGGCTCCATGGCCATCGCCTACTCTGTATCCACCTCCCTCTACGGCGGTAGCGTCGTCAACTCTGCCTCCGAAGAACAGAAAAAGGCCTTCCTGCCCGACGTGCTGTCTGGCAAGAGCTTCGGCGCCTTCGGTTTAACCGAACCCAACGCGGGCTCCGATGCCGGCGGATGCATCACCACCGCCATCAAGGAAGGCGACCACTACATCTTAAACGGCTCCAAAATCTTCAACACCAACGGACCGCTGGCAGATTACTACGCTGTCTACGCCTTAACTCAGCCGGAACTCAAGGCTAAGGGTCTGTCCTGCTTCCTGGTAAAACGCGGCACACCGGGCTTCTCCATCGGTAAAATCGAAAATAAGATGGGTATCCGTGCAGCCCAGGTTTCTGAGCTGATCTTCGACAACTGCGTCATCCCCGCCGAAAACCTCATGGGTGAAGAAGGCCAGGGCTTTAAGGTTGCCATGAAAACACTGGACGGCGGCCGCATCGGCGTGGCAGCCCAGGGCTTAGGTCTGGCAGAAGGCGCCTTTGAAATCGCCCGCAAATACCTGATGCAGCGTGAACAGTTCGGCAAGCCGCTGTACAAAAACCAGTATCTGGCCTTCAAGATGGTTGAGCTGGAATGTCAGATTGAACAGGCCAAGTACATGCTGTACAAGGCAGCCTTAGACAAATCCGAAGGCAGACCCTACACTACCTCCGCTGCCAAGGCCAAGCTGCTCTGTACCAATGCGGCCATGAACGTGACCACCGAAGCCGTTCAGATGCTGGGGGGCAACGGCTTCATGAAGGATTACCACGTAGAACGCATGATGCGCGACGCCAAGATCACTCAGATCTACGAAGGCACCAACGAAATCCAGAAGCTGGTTATCAGCGGACAGTTATTCAGATAATTGACGCAGCAGCTTTAGGATAATACAGATACCATACATATTTTTAGGGCTGAAGGCCGTCACTCCGGATATCAAAGGGATCGGGGCGAAGGCTTCAGCCCTTTTTTAAGTTTGAATGCCGCCGGAATAAAATTGACAGGCCAGGATAAAAGGCCTATAATAAATTTGCAAGCAAAATACGAGTTAGGAAATGAGAACATGGAATTAAACAATTGTATCAATTTTTTGCTGACCACTGCGCAGCACAACGTTTTTCAATATTTAAGTCAGCAGCTGGCGCCCTACGGCGTCACCCCCTCCCAGTACGGGGTGCTCAACTGCCTGTGGAAGGAGGATGGCTACCTGACGCCTAAACAGATTGCCGATACCCTGTGCCTGGAAACCTCCACCATCTCCGGTGTTTTAGACAGAATGCAGAAAAAGGGGCTCATCGACAGAAATATTAATCTGGAAGACCGCAGAGAGGTTCAGGTCACCATTACCGAAACCGGCAGAGCCTTAGAGGAACCGGTGCTGAAGGTTATCGAGGATGTCAACGCCAGAGCCATGAAGATTTTTTCCGATGCGGAATCGGAAAGCTTCAAGGAAAATCTGCGCCGCATTGGTGAAGAAAGCTTTTAGGATAGAGGATCAGGGAGCGAAGTGTGGTGAAGGCTTCGGTCACTGGTCTTTTTTTGTATTTTGGAGGCTGCCGCAGCTGGGCGGCCTGTGAGGAGCAGCTATGAAAAATTACCGCATACTTATTGTGGAGGACGATCCGGATATCAACGGCCTCCTGGAACGTCTATTGGTCCGGGAGGGCTATGGGGTGCGCCCGGCCTTTTCCGGTACCGAGGCCCAGCTTCTTCTGGAGCGTGAGGACTTCGATCTGGTGCTCTTGGATCTGATGCTGCCGGGAATGACCGGTGAAGCTCTGATGAAATTGATCAGAGACCATAATCAATCTATAGGGGTCATCGTGATTTCCGCAAAGACAGCCCTGGAGGACAGGGTGGCCCTGCTTCGGGCCGGGGCCGACGATTTTATCCTCAAGCCCTTTGAGCTGGAGGAGGTTTTGGCCCGGGTGGAGGCTCAGCTCAGGCGGGTTGGACTAAAGCCGGAACAAAAGTCTGGAGAGCGGCTGATTCACGGCGATCTGGTCATGGACACCGAGGCTGTGGAGGTTACCCTTAAAGGGGTTCCGGTGGCTTTAACCGCCCGGGAGTTTAAAATTTTAAAGCTCCTCATGACCCATCCCAAGAAGGTCTTTACCCGGGAAAATCTCTTTAACCAGGTCTGGGAGGACGATTTTTTCGGCGAGGACAACACGGTCAATGTCCACATCAGCAATATTCGGGGCAAGCTCTCAAAAATTGACAGAGAGCACAGCTATATCAAGACCGTCTGGGGCATCGGCTTTAGACTGGCGGATTAAACTTTATGAATTCTTAACCTTTGGCTTAGGGTTTTTTGTTGTTTTTTCGCTATACTGTGGGTACAGAAGGAGGAAAGAGCGATGACACAAAATGTATTAGAAACCCATAAACTGTCCAAGCGGTATAAAAAAAAGACGGTGGTGGACGAGGTGTCCATGACCCTTAAACGGGGGGAGATCTACGGGTTGGTTGGAAAAAATGGCGCAGGCAAAACCACCTTTTTAAGGCTGGTGACAGGGCTGGCCTTTCCAGATGACGGAGCGCTTATGCTCTTTGGGGAAAGCAGTCCGGCGGCTTTGTCCCGGGGCAGAAAGCGCCTGGGAGCCATTGTGGAGGCGGCCAGCTTTTATCCCTTTTTAACAGTGGCCCAGAACCTGGAGTATTACAGAAGACTTCGGGGGATCCCGGACAAGGGGAAGGTTAAGGAGGTGCTGCTTGCGGTGGGCCTGGAGGAGGCGGCAAAGAAAAAGTACAAGCATCTGTCTCTGGGCATGAAGCAGCGGCTGGGCCTGGCCCTGGCCCTTTTGGGGGAACCGGATCTGCTGATCCTCGACGAACCCACCAACGGCTTAGATCCCACGGGGATTGTGGCCTTTAGAAATATGCTTTTAAAGCTCAACCAGGAGCGGGATCTGACGATTCTGATTTCCAGCCATATCTTGTCGGAACTGTCCAATATGGCCACCCGTTACGGGTTCATCGACCAGGGCAGGCTCATCGAGGAGCTGACGGCCCAGGAGCTTGCGGACAGGTGCAGAGCATACCTGGAGCTTGTGGTGGACGACGCCCCTGGGGCGGCGGTGGTTTTAGAGACCCAGCTGGACTGCGTGAACTACGAGATTCATCCCGAGGGCAGCATCAGAGTCTACGGGCTTTTTGACAAACGGGACAGACTGTCTGCCGCCCTGACCCAGAGGGGCATCGGCCTGTTGTCGATGGCGGTGAAGGGGTCGAATCTCGAGGATTATTTCGTTCATCTGGTGGGAGGTGACAAAAATGCTGAACGCCATTAATGCAGAAATTTACAAGACCCTCCACAGAGCGTACTTCTGGATTGCCCTGGGACTCTGGACGGCGCTGATTGTGGTGGTGGACATCGGATGCCTCTTTCTCATGGATGGAACATTCTCTACGTATACGCTGGGGCAGCTGACAACGCTGCCCATGTACATGTCTATGGGAGCGATGGATATTGTTTTTGGCGAGGAGTACAAGCACAAAACCCTGAAAAATAGCATTGCCGCAGGAACCACCAGGGCCCAGATTTACTTTGCCAAGCTGGCTGCAGAGATCCTGGTGCTGCTTGTGGTCTGGATTTTGATGTGCCTGGCTGAGCTGCTTGTGGCCCTGGCGCTTCTGGATGCCGGTCAGATGGTGTTTTACCTGGAACTGACAGGCGTTATGCTAAAGGCGCTGCCCTTGTATATCGCAGGCCTTGCCCTGGCCAACGCTTTGGGCTTTTTGATTCCCAACGCCACAGCGACGGCCTTCGCCTTTGTGGGGATCATGGTGATACCCGACCTTGCACTGATCGTGCTGGCCTATAAATATCCTGCTTTAAAGCCCCTTTACGATGTCTTTATCATGACACCGCTGAAAAATGGCGGGACGGATATTTCGGAGGTACTGCGCTGTCTGGTGATGGGCATCGCTTATTTTACAGGCTTTAATCTGGCGGGCTGGGCCTTGTTCAGACGCCGGGAGCTCAAGTAAAGCAGATGCCGGATTTTGGCCGGGAAAGGAGGCACAATGATCTTTGCTGTAATAGGACTATTGGCGCTGGCGGCGGTGCTTTTGGGCATGCTTTTGTCCAGGAAAAAAAGTTTAAAGGCCATGACTAAGGCGCTAAGGCGTATCGCCCAGGAGGAAGGCACCAATGCCCAGCTGACCTTGGCTGCGCCGGACAAAGCCCTTGGCGCCCTGGCCACAGAGATCAACGGGCTTTTATCTGAAAAAAGACAGATGACCGCAGAGCATCGGCGGCGGGAGCAGGAGCTGAGAAATCAGATTGAAGGAATGTCCCACGACCTCAGAACGCCTCTGACCTCGGTGCTGGGCTACACCCAGCTTTTAAAGGACGACACCTTGTCCGAAGAAGAGCGAAGGGCCTGTGTCGATATCGTTGAAAAGCGGGCCCGGAGTCTTCAGGCGCTGATTGCAAGCTTTTACGAGCTGTCGCGGCTTGAAGCGAACACCTACGGCTTTGAGGACGAGGCCGTCGATCTGTACAGCCTGCTCTGTGAGGTTTTGGCTGCCTATTACAGCGCCCTGGAGGACAGAGGGCTGGCTGTGACCCTTGATCTAAAGAAGGGTCTGCCCAGAGTCCGGGGAGATGCCCAGGCCATCAACAGAATCTGCGTCAACCTGATTCAGAATGTCCTGAAGCACGGCCGGGATACCTTTGAAATTCGGCAGTATACTGAGGAAGATCGGGTTGTCACCTGCTTTACCAATGGCACCGACGGGCTTAAGGCCGAGGATGTGGCCTCGGTCTTCGACCGCTTCTTTACGGCGGACAGAATGCGCACCGGCCAGAACACTGGGCTGGGCCTGGCCATTGTTAAAGGCCTGGCCGAGGGCATGGGACATCGGGTGTCGGCCGCCCTGGCCGACGGTCTGTTTACCCTGCGCATCGACTGGCAGATTGTGAAGGATGAAAATAAGTCAGAGCAATAAAAAAATGTCTGCGAAAAAATTCGCAGACATTTTTGCATTCTAATAGGATTTTTCCTTGATGAGCCCCTTGCGGTAGGCGGAGATCAGCATTTCCAGCTCGTGGACCTGGCTTTGGATATGCTTGCCGATGTCGGTGTCCTTGACCCGCTTTCTCTCGATGGTGGTCTCGATGACCTGTTTGGTGGACTTGATATCCACCCCCTCTCTGATGGCCTTTTCCACGGACTCAAAGGGATCGTGGCTGATTAAGGTCAGGCCGTAGGAGTTGTAGGTCAGGGTGTAGCCGGCGATGCCGGTGGTTTTCTGGTAGGCCTTGGCGAAACCGCCGTCGATGACCAGCTGCTTGCCGCCGGCCCGGATGGGGCTTTCCCCGGAGGTGGCCTTGACGGGGACATGGCCGTTGATCAGGTGGCCCTCGTCGGGATCCACACCAAATTCCTTGAGGATGTTGACGGCAATCTGTTCATTTTCGTCAATTTTCAAATAGAAGGGCATGTAGCGCTCCTTGTGGGGCGTCTTGTCGTCGATGAAGTAGCGCTCGAAGGTGGCCATTTTGCTCTTGCCAAAGAGGGGGGAATCCTGGTGACACCAGAGGTACCACAGGAAATCGTTCTTGGCGGGCTCCTCGTCGCGGTCGGTGAAATAGGCCTCCCGGGCCATCTGGTCGAATTTATCCATCAGGGCCTTGCCCGAGTAGTATTTGTTGTTGATCTTCTTGACCTTAAAGCTGCCGTCATCATTGAGGAGGACGCAGGCGTGGAAGAGCAGGTTGTTGTTGTAGACCAGATACATGCTGCCCTTGGCGTACATAAAGCGGATGTGCTTCTGGAGCTTTTCGCTGTGGCAGAAGGTGTAGACCAGGCGGTCGATGACCAGCTGCTCATCCTCGGTGAGCTCCCAGGGCGCCTCGGAATTTAGGGTGGGGAAGTTGGTGTCGTTAAGGGTGTAGGTGACGCCCTCGACCTCCACGGTGCCGGCCTCCAGGTCGATTTTTCTGAGGAGCTGGCGGTCCGCCATGTTGTAGTCGGGATTGCGGGTGATGAGCTGATCCTCCAGCTTAAATTGAATGATGGCGATGGCCTTGTGCATCCGGGTCATCATCTGAAGCTCAATATCATTTTCGAAGGTGTCACTGTTGATCCTGGGCTTAAAGTTGCTGCAGGGATCGTCGTGGTAAACCCGGTTGGCAAAGGTGGCCAGGGGCAGCAGGTTGATGCCGTAGCCGTTTTCCAGAACGTCCATGTTGGCGTAGCGCAGGGCGATGCGGACGACGTTGGCGATGCAGGCGGCGTTGCCGGCGGCGGCGCCCATCCACAGGATATCGTGGTTGCCCCACTGCATGTCCAGGGAGTGATGTTTCATTAAAGTATCCATGACCACGTCGGGGCCGGGACCACGGTCGAAGATGTCCCCGATGATGTGGAGGTGGTCGGTGGTCAGTCTTTTGATGACGCCGGAGAGCTCGATGATAAAGTGATCGGCTCTGCCGTATTCCACCAGGCTCTTGATGATCTGGTTGTAGTATTCCCGCTTGTTAAAACGGTGCTCGTCCTCCTGGAAAAGCTCCTCCATGATGTAGGCAAAGTCCTTGGGCAGAGCCTTTCTAACCTTGGAGCGGGTGTACTTGGAGGCGGCGGCCCGGCAGACCTTGACCAGACGGTAGATGGTCAGCTCGTACCAATTGTTTAAATAAGCCCCCTTTTTCTCCTGCTTGATGAGATCGATTTTTTCCGTGGGGTAGTAAATCAGCGTGGTGAGATCCTCTAGATCCTCTAAGCTGACGGTGCTGCCCAGCTCGTCCATGACCTTCCGGCGGATGGCCCCCGAGGAATTTTGCATGACGTGGTTAAAGGCCTCGTGCTCGCCGTGGATATCCGTTAAAAAATGCTCCGTACTCTTGGGGAGATTGAGGATTGCCGTGAGATTGACCACCTCGCCGACGGCGGTGGTTATATTGGGAAAGCTGTTGGAGAGGAGCTCGAGGTATTTCTTGTTCTTCTCGAGTTCCGCCTTAGTGAAATTTTCCATAAAAAACTCCTGAATTGTATTCTATAATTGGTCTGTCCTAGGATAACATTCGCAAACCTTTACAGTCCAAGAATATTATACTTCTTTTTTGACAAAATTTCCACGGAAAGGAGAATAAATAAAGGAAAAAATAAGGAAAAGATTTTGAAGACGGATAGTAAAATTTAGTATCTGCGCCGAGCGGACTGTGTTATAATGGAGCAAAGAAAACGAAAATTACGGGATGGAAAAGCTATGGATGAAAAATTAATTGAAGCGGTGTCGGAAATCGATGAGCTGGGGGCCCATCGCCTGGTGACGGCCATGGTCGAAGGCGGCAAGGACCCCCGGGAGATCGTCAACGATCTCAACTACGCTCTGCAGTGTGTGGCCAGGCGCTACGAGCAAGGGGAGTACTATATCGCCGATCTGATCATGGCCGGGGAGCTGGTGGCCAATCTGTTCAAGGTCACGGGGATGGACAACAGCGCAGCCGTTAAGCGTGCCCCCGGGGGCAAGATCCTTGTGGGTACCGTCTACGACGATATCCACGACGTTGGAAAGAATATCTTTGTCAGCATGCTGCGCTCCGAGGGCTTCGAGGTCATCGACCTGGGCACCGATGTCCCCAAGGAATTGTTTATCGAGACCATCCGTCGGGAAAAGCCGGCGATTTTAGGCATCAGCGGTATCCTCACCTCGGTCATTGAAAACATCAAGGAGGTTATCGACGGCCTTGTGGAAGCGGGACTCAGGGATGATATCAAGGTGATTTTAGGCGGTGCCCTGGCGGGCAAGGAGTACGCCGAGTACGTCGGCGCCGATGGGTTTTCCTGCGATGCCATCGAGGGCGTGGAAATTTGTCGGAATTGGCTGAGCTAGAAGGGCAGGGATATGCGAAAGATACTTTACTTAGATATTGTCAATGACATCAAGGGAAAGATTGAAAAGGGCGATTTAAAGCCCGGGGATATTTTGCCCTCGGAGCACGAGCTTTCAGATTTTTACGATGTCAGTCGGACAACCCTCCGAAAAAGTTTGGCTCTTTTGGTCAATGAAAATTATATCTACACCATTCCAGGCAAGGGCAATTTCGTCTGCGAGCCCACCTCCAACCACTATCAGTTCTACTTTGACGAGATCGACAGCCTGCAGGGAGAAATCGACGAGGTCAAGCTGGTGAAGGTCGGGGTTATCTCCCCGGGCCGACGGCTGATGAGGGAGCTTAAAATCGGCGCCTTCGAGAAGGTCATCAAGGTCCAGAAGACGGTGTATATCGATGAGGACAGCGCCCAGTACATGGCCATCTATCTGCCCTACCAGAAGGGAAACCCCATTGTGGAGGACGTCATCAATTTCGCCAATTTCCACGGCATTATGGAAAAGGGCAAGATGCAGTTTCAGTTAAAAAAGCATCTTCACATCGAGATGATTCTGCCGCCCCTGGAGGTGCGCCGCTATCTGAACACCCAGCCCGAGGAGCACGTCTTTATGGTGTCCCAGCGCATTGTGTCGGTGGAGGACAATATGCCCATCAGCTTCAGTGAGTTTTATATCAAAAAGGAATACTTTGCCATCAGTGCGGAAACGGTTATTTAATTTCAAAAAGTACTTTACAAACCCCAGAGAGTTCGCTATAATAAATAAGCACTTAAAAATTGTTCCCGTAGCTCAGCTGGCAGAGCGCTACCTTGACATGGTAGAGGTCATCAGTTCAAGCCTGGTCGGGAACACCATTTTAGACTTTAAAACGACTAGAGATAGTCGTTTTTTTCTTTTTACAGACTGTCACCGGAGAATAAAAAACGAGAAAACCCGTGGGAACCACGCCTGTTTGCAGGACTGTGGCTTCCACGGGTTTTCTTATAGAGAAAAATTAAAGCAGGCGCTTCAAAATGCCTGCAGTGGGGGCTGCAGGGACACGCCTAAAGATTAGAGCATACTAAATGACGAGGGTAGGCGCCGCATAAACACGGGTCTGCATTTCCTGGTCGAGCTGATAAAGGGCCTTGGGGTCGTTGCCGAAGAGCTCTGCCCTCTGGATATTGGTGCGGGCATTGTCTTCTTCCTCGCCCTGTTCCTTGACAAACCAATCCAGGAACTGGGTGCAGCGGAAATCGTTGGCCTTTTGGGCTTCGCCGTAGATCTTGTGGATCAGGCCGGTGACGTATTGTTCATGGGCAAGACTGGCCTTCAGGGGATCGATGAAGTTATCGAATTTGTTATTCGGTTTATCGATGGCTTCCAGGGTTACCGGCATATCATTTTGCTGCATGTATTTAATAAACAGCAGAGCGTGATCCATTTCCTCCTGGGCCTGGACCTCAAACCAATTCTGGTATCCCTTGAGCCCCTTGTCGTTGTAGTAATTTGCGAAATCAAGATAGAGATACGCACTGTAAAATTCTTTAGTGACCTGTTCATTCAACAGTTCTGCAACTTTGTTTTTAGCCATTTTAGTGCCTCCTTGATGTTGATGATTTTCTTTCAACATCTATTATAGAGCAAATTGAGAAGAATTCAAGGAAACAATACGTTTACAGGGGTGAAATTAAGGAAGATTTAATAAAAGGTCAAATAATTTGAAAAGAACCGTTAAAAGTTAATGTCGTTTGATGGCATTATTACTGGATGCTCGATATTTTACTGCCTAAACAGAACAATTAAAGGGTAAATTTTGATAGAAATAAGTCTATTTTATCTGTGCTTTTAGATGGATTTTCTTAAGAAATAGAAAAACATAAAAAATTTTTGGACCATGACGGGTCAGTAAAAAACTAAGTAAATATCGCAAAAATAATTATAACGAGTAAAAATTAGAGCTCAACCTATAAAAAAATGTTGTTGACAAACGATTACACTGCTACTATACTAGCATTAACTGGTCATGACCACTAATGATGACAGGAGGGGCTTCGTCGTGAGGAATGTAGAATTCATAGAGAAAAAGGCATTGAATATGCGTTGTCATATTGTCAATACAATAATTAACCATGGGGATGGTCACGCAGGGCCGTCGTTATCTTGTACGGATATTTTAGCGGCATTATATTTTGGTGTTATGCGCCTAGATGTCAACCAGCCAAAATGGGAAAAGAGAGATCGCTTCATTCTAAGTGCTGGACACAAATGTCTTGCACTTTACGGTGCCCTTGTGGAAAAAGGATTTGAAAGCCGGAACGTGTTTGACACCTACAATCAGTTGGGGACTAAAATTCCAGGGCATCCTGATATGAAAAAATTCAGAGGTGTTGATTTTAGCTCTGGAGCGCTGGGTCATGGGTTATCTGTTGGATGCGGCATGGCAATAGACGCAAAATTAAAGGGTGAGGATCACCGTGTTTTCGTTCTAATGGGAGATGGTGAGCAAGGAGAAGGGTCAAACTGGGAGGCGGCAATGTTTGCAGCACACCAGAAGCTTGACAACTTAGTAGCGATTATAGACCGCAATGGACTTCAAATTAACGGAACAACACAAGAGGTTCTTGATAGTGGGGCCCTTGAAGAAAAATATAAGAGCTTTGGCTGGAAAGTTATCACTGTAGACGGGCACGATATCGAACAGCTCTTAGAGGTTTTTGATCAAGTACCGCTGCAGAAAGAAAAGCCAACGATGATCATTGCAAATACAGTGAAAAGTAAAGGGATGTCATTTGCAGAGGGTAAGGTTAAATACCATCATTGGAATCCCGATAAGAATTCGGAAGAAGCGCAGCAGGCAGTAAAGGATTTGAAGGACTACAGTAAAGAAAAGGGGTGGTCTTGATGGAAAATGTAAAATTAAATCCCAGGGATGTTTTCGGCGAGATCCTCCTGGAGCTTGGAGAGAAGGATAAAAATATTATGGCTGTATCCTGCGATTCTGGTGCAGGGTCAGGCATGTCGGCCTTTAAAGAACATTTGCCTCAGCAATTTTTAGAGGTAGGCATCAGCGAACAGAATGCCATTGGTGTGTGTGCAGGTCTGGCAGATTCAGGGAGAACGCCCATCGTATCAGCGATTGCACCGTTTATATCGATGCGTTGTTTTGAACAAATTCGAAATGATGTAGGCTATGCCAATAAAAACGTAAAAATTATCGCTTCAAGCACAGGATTGGCGCATTCCAACTTGGGATCAACACATCAGGCGATTGAAGATATGGCATTGCTGAGGACAGTTCCAAATATGGTGATTTTTAATCCGGGGGATGGATACGAAGTAGAGATGTGTCTGAGAAAGGCTGCCGCGTGTAAAGGACCCTTTTATATTCGAATGCCCAGGCATAGTGTGGAAATGCCGTTGCCTCCAGAACAAAGAAACTTTGAAGTCGGTAAAGCCGAGACGCTTCTCGATACAGGGAAGGATATCACTATCTTAGTGACAGGAACTTTAAACAGGGAAGCTTTGGAAGCTGGGAAAGTGCTTTCTGAAAAAGGTTATGGTGTCAGGGTGATAAACTTTACAACAGTTCAGCCCTTAGATAAAAAAACAATTCGTGCATTGTATCGATCAAGTAAGATTATGTGTACCGTTGAAGAGCATATCACGACGGGTGGCTTTGGCAGCAGCGTTCTTGAAAGTGTAGCCGATATAAAGGAGAATACGCCGGTGTATCTTATTGGAATTGCAGCAGGCGCCATACAAACCGGACCCTACAATGAATTGCTGAAATATCATGGCCTGACCTCGGATAAATTGGCAGAAACCATTGAAAGCTATATGAAAATTTAGACATAAGGAGAAAACTAAGATGGAAATTAAATGCAGTTTAAATACGTTAAAGCAGAGTGAGGTTACCTTTATTGACAGTGAAAAAAGCTACCTTAACAGAGTGATCGATCACCCGATTGATTTTGAAACATTTCAAAAATTAAAAGCCTATGTCAAAGCGATTGGCGTCACAGAAGAATTTAAAAAAGTCATTGATACCTTTAATGTACCCGAGGGAGAAACGCCAGCAGGTTTCAAAGTAGAATATATACTGGATGAAGATGGTGTACTCAGGGCAGATTTAGTGAGAGATATCAGTTATGATAAGAATGGTGTAAAGCGGCCAACCAATCTTCTCTTTTCGGCAGACAGTGCGAATCCTTATGAAGTTGCACCGATTAAAAATATTTTAGCCAATTTAACCTGTAATCCGGGGATCATCTATGATTTGTTCATCAATAATCCAAAGGCCAATATAGGCAATCAGTTTAAAACCCGGGATGAAGTAATGGCAGAAATTGGCAGAATATTAGGGCCGGGAGCTGATATCAGTGTGGAACTCAACGATCCCTTTGGAAAATCTGATACAGAAATTTTGGAAGAAGCTGCAAAGTTTAAAGAAATGCTGTCAGAATACAGAGTGGTTATTAAAGTGCCGCATACGGGTCCTGTCAGCCGTGAAAATGTGGGCCAACTGCTGAAAGGCGATAAAAAATTTGATGTTCCCTATAACGCTCCCGGTACAGCCGATGCACTAAGGGGCCATAATCTGGCGTTGATGCTTCAGGAAAATGGTTACCGGGTAAACTTTACTTTAATGTTCGAGCCTTATCAGACAGCTCTGGCCCTTCAGGCAAAACCCTATTTTATCAATAGCTTTATTCGCCATCGGTACATGCAGTCTGAGCAGATGAATCAAAACCTGGCAGCCTATAATGCCACAGGGGACAGCAAATATTTAGAAGCTATTAAAGCCATGTTTATCGACAAGGATTATCTGGCAAAGGGACAGGATATGGATCTTTTGTCTGTTAAAAACGAAGCTGAGGCCTTATTAAAATACCGTCATTTTAATGATGCAGAAGGTGCAGATGGCTTAGATGGTGTACGCCACAATTTGAGGTGGTTTAAAAATACAAATCTGCCGGATTCAAGATTAATTATTTGCAGTATGGAAGGTCCCTTAAACTATCCAGATATTGATAAGGTGCTAGTTGAACCAGAGTTTGCAGATTTGGTAAACCGGGTTGTCATTACGGCTGAACCACAGTATTTGGCAAGATTCACTTCATGTAATCAGGTTGTTTCCTATCAGAGACGTTTTATGAATGCGGCAAATGGCCAAAAATAAAGGAGGTGAAAAAATGAGCTACGTAAATATGGAAAAAATTTTAAAAAATGCGAGGCAAGGCGGCTACGCAGTTGGGGCATTTAATATTGTCAACGAGATGACGGCCAAAGCTTCCGTAGAAGCGGCGGAAGCACTGAATGCTCCGATTATTCTTCAGACATCGGTAAAGACAGTAAAGCAATTTGGAATTTCTGAGATGATGGGATTTCTAAAGCCCATTGTTAAAAATGCTGCTGTAGACGTAGCTATCCATTTAGATCACTCTACGGATGTAGATTTTACCCTTGCCTGTATTGAAGGTGGCTGGAGTTCTGTGATGTACGATGGTTCGAAGCTGCCGCTGAAGGATAATATTCAAAATACGAAAGCCGTTGTAGAAGCGGCCCATAAAAAAGGGGTTACCGTAGAAGGAGAGCTGGGTGCTATTGTTGGTGTTGAAGATGATATTGTTGTAAAAGAGGGAGAAAGTGCTTTGGCAGATCCAAAGGATTGCAAAGTCTATCTTGAAGCCACAGGTATCGATGCTTTTGCACCAGCCATTGGAACGGCTCATGGTTTGTATAAGGGTGAAGTGAAAATTGATTATGATCTTTTTAAGAAGATCGAGAGTTTTTCACCCTGTCCGCTGGTACTGCATGGTGGAACAGGGCTGAGCACAGATACATTTAAACGTCTCATTGATTTAGGGGCAGCGAAAGTAAATATCTCCACGGCAATTAAAATTGCCTACTGCAGTGGTATGGGTGAATATACAAAAATGCATCCCGATCAAAATGACCCGCTGAAATTAGATGCTTTTGTAAAAGATAAGGTAAAGGAAGTGGTTCTGAAGCATATCAAATTATTTACACTTTTAGAATGTTAGGAGGTTAAAAATGGCCTATAAACCTAATTTTTTATGCGATTTGCACAGCCACACAACGCGGTCAGACGGCAATGATACACCCAAGGAATTTCTCGATACCGCAGCAGATTTGGGGATGAAGGTTGTTGCAATTACAGATCATGATGTACTGCCGCCGGAAAAGATTGAGGTCAATGGCATTATGGTTGATGCGGAATATTATGCTGAAACTAAAGGAATGAAGCTTCTTAGAGGCATTGAGTTTTCCTGTGAAACCGAAGTAGAGGATGTTCATCTAGTCGCCTTTGGATTTGACTGCAATAGTCCTGAAATTCGCGCAATGAATCGGATTATCGTTCAAAGTAAAATCGATTCTTACAGAGCTTTGACGGAGCTTCTGACACAAAAGGGATTTCCTATCAGCTGGGAAGAGGTGTTAAATTACAATAATATTCCGAGAAAACCAGAAGATGTCCAGAAAAAGATTATTTTTAATCTTATGGCTGAAAAGGGCTACACAGAGACCTGGAGTGATGCCAAATTGATGATTCGCAATACGCCAGAATACAGTATTAAAAGAGAAAAGCCAGACCCCCTGACAATTATTGATATTGTACATCGCGCAGGCGGAATTGTCATTTTGGCGCACCCGTACTTGATCGATGAAAGGATTAAAACCAAGAGTCTCGATTGTACACGGGCAGAGTATATAGATCGATTAATCAAAGGTGGTCTGGATGGTATTGAGGCCTCCTATACCTACGATAAAACGACCTATAACGGTTCAATGACAAAGGAAGAAATTATTGATCAGGTGCGAAAAGATTATACTGACAGGGTAAAAATTATTTCTGGCGGCTCGGATTACCATGCAGATTATAAAAAGTCCAGCAAAAAGGTTAGAAATATAGGTGAATGCGGTGTTACACCAGAATATTTTTATAATAATGCATTGTTGTCCAGTTTATAGGTGAATTTGTGAGAAAACAATATGATTTAATTATTTTTGATCTAGACGGAACATTGGTAGATTCAGCGGCGGATATTGTGGCTACAGTTCAATATATCATTAAAAAGTATGAATTTGAACCAAAGTCAGATGATTTCATACGCAGCTGTATCGGCGGCGGGGCACGCAATGTGCTGTTAAAAAGCCTTGGACAGGACAAAGAAGCTTTAATAGATAAGGAAATACTGCCGCTATTTAAAAAATACTACGAAGAAAATTGTGCAGTTTATACTGGGCTATATCCCAAGGTTAAAGCAATTCTGGAATACTATCAAAAGATCAACAAGCCGATGGCCTTGGCCACCTATAAAATCAGGACTGCTACAGAAAAAATCATGACAACCCTAGGAATTGACAAATATTTTGATTTCTTAGTGACGGCCGATGATGTGAAAAATCCAAAGCCAGATCCAGAGTGTATTCAAAAAATACTGAATTATTATCAAATGAGACCAGAACAGGCAATTTTGGTAGGAGACACAAAAACAGACTTTATGACAGGAGCCAATGCTGGTGTAGATGTGTGTGCAGTAACTTATGGTTATGGTAAAAAAGAGATACTTGAAGAATTAAAGCCTACTTTTATTGTAGATACAATAAGTGAAATAAAGGACTTAGTTCTTTAAAAATGTAGAAAGTATGAGGAAGAGTGATGGTTGATTTATCAAAAATGGATAAATGGTCATTGGGAAAGTGTTTTGATCATTCGGTGTTGCCTAAAAATACAACTGAAGCAGATATTCGCAAAGGATGTCGGGAAGCAAAAGCTTACAATTGTGCCGCATTTTATTCAGCATCTCCATATTGGACACCTGTAGTAAAAGAAGAACTTGAAGGAACGGATATTCACGTTGCTACCGGTTTAGATTTCCCTTTTGGAGCGTCAACAGCAAAAATGAAGGGATTAGAAACAGAAGAAGCTGTACGACTTGGATGTACGGCTCTTGATATGGTTATGAATATTGGTGCATTAAAAGATAGGAACTATAAGGAGGTGAAACAGGGATTAGATGCATTTGTAAAAGCTGCTGAAGGTAATCTGACAAAGTGCATTTTAGATGTAAACTTTCTAACGGATGATGAAATCATCGCAGGGTGCAACTTGATTGCTGAATCGGGAATCGATTATGCAAAGACGTCATCTGGTCAGTTTGAAGGTTCTTCTATGGAGCAATTTTTACTCATGAAGAAAACGTTAATAAATACAGATGTGAAATTAAAAGTTGCAGGGGTAAAATTCCCAAGGCCACAAAATGCATATGCCTTTTTACAAGCTGGCGCAGATTTAATTGGAACCCGTGCTGCTGTAGCAATTATTGAGGCGTTTGATCAGATGCGTGAAATCGGATTAGTACCAGCTTATAAAGAATAAGTTGCTGGTTATAAAATATGAATAATAAAAAATAAGGAGTAGCTAAAATGATTGATTTTTCGAAGATGACTAAAAAAGAAGTTGGTAAATGTTTTGATTATTTTATTGGGCCAAAAGATACCACGGAAAAAATTATTCGTGATGAATGCAAAACAGCAATTAAATATAATGTTAAAGCCTTTTGCTTCTCTTCTTCCATTTGGTCATCAGTTGTTGCAGACGAATTAAAAGGAACAGATATTTTGGTTGGTGCCGGTATTGGTTTTCCCTTCGGACAACAAAGTTCAGCGGTGAAAGCCTTTGAAACTGAGGAAGCGGTTCGGATGGGAGCAACAGTTTTAGACAATGTTATGAACGTTGGTCTGATGAAAGATAAGAAATACGATCAGATTCTTCAGGAGTTCAAAGATTATAAAAAAGCTGCAGGCCCAGCCATCACTAAGATGATTCTTGAAACATGTATGCTTACGGATGATGAAATTCGTATTGGTTGTGAACTTATTGCTGAAGCCGGTTTAGATTGGGCGAAATCATCTACGGGACAATGGGAAGGCCCTACGATGGAGCAGGTTCGGCTTATGGTTAAAACCTTAGAAAATTCTGATGCAAAGGTCAAGGTTTCTGGGGTTAAATTCCCGAGGGCACAAAACGCTTATTGTTTCTTAATGGCTGGTGCAGAATTAATTGGGACGAGGCAGGCACCTCAGATTATTGATTCTTTAGATATGATGCGTGAAATTGGCATTGTTCCAAAATACGAAGGTTAAGCAATTTATTTTAGGAGGTAATTTTAATGATTGATTTATCAAAGATGACAAAGCGGGATATGGGAAAATTGATTGATTTTTCCGTGTTAGGTAAAGATTCTACGGAAGAAGATATTCGTAAAGGGTGTCGCACAGCGATTGAGTATAACTGTAAAGCGTTTTGTTTTTCATCTTCATTCTGGACACCGGTTGTTGCAGAAGAATTAAAGGGAACAGATCTTCTGGTAGGGGCAGGTATTGGCTTTCCTTTCGGTCAGCAGAGTTCAGCTGTAAAATGCTTTGAGACGGAAGAAGCTGTGCGTTTAGGCGCTACTGTTCTGGATAATTGTATGAATGTTGGCGATTTAAAGGAAAAGAAATACGATAAAGTATTGCAGGAATTTAAAGATTACAAAAAAGCAGCTGGTCCTGCAATGACAAAAATGATTATCGAAACCTGTATGCTGACGAAAGAGGAAATTGTTACGGCGACAAAATTAGTTGCAGAAGCAGAAATTGATTGGGTAAAAACCTCGACAGGACAGTATGCTGGCCCCAGCGTATCTGATGTTATTCTTATGGTTGATGCTCTAAAAGAGATGGGCACAAAAACTAAAGTTAAGGTAGCCGGCGTAAAGGCGCCTAGACCTCAAAATGCCTTTGCTTTTATTCTTGCAGGCGCAGAATTGATTGGTACCCAGGGTGGCAAAGAAATCTTAGATGGTGTTGATGATTTACGTAAAATTGGTTTGATTCCCGCATATCAGGGATAGTAGTGAACAAATAGAATCAATTAAAGTTGGGGGATTTTAATTGATTTGTAACAATATTTTTATAGGAGAGAAAAAATGGGTAAATATTTAGTTGGTATGGATGCAGGAACAACAGGCTGTAAAGTATGTGTTTTTGATCTTGAGGGAAATTTGATTGGTAGCGATTATCGTGAATATCCGTGTTATTATCCCCATGAAGGATGGGTTGAACAAATTCCAAAGGATATGACACCGGCACTGTTTAAAACCTGTAAAGAAGCTATTCGTAAAGCACAGATAGATCCAAAAGAAATTATTGCAGTGGGACTTTCTTCTCAAGGGTCGGTTATTGGCTTGTTAGACGATGAAGGTGAATTGATCCGCCCATTTGTAGGATGGCAAGATATTCGAGGTAGCGAAGAAGAAATTAAGTGGATTACAGATCAAATTCCCAGAGAAGAATACTACAAACTTACTGGTGACCCGTTGGGCATGTGCTTCAGTATTGCAAAATTAGTATGGTTAAAACATCATGAACCTGAAAATTGGGAAAAGACAGCTATGTTTTCTACACATCAAGATTATTTCCTTAAACAACTTGGTGCAGATGGATACTATACAGATTTTTCATCAGCAAGTCGTGAAGGCATGATGGATATAGATAATAAATGTTGGTCTAAACAGATGCATGATATGTTAGGAATTCCTTTATCTAAAAGGGCTGAACTGGTTGGGGAACCGGGGAAAGTGGTTGGCTATATTCCTAAAGATGTAGCAGAATTGACAGGTTTAGCAGAGGGAACACCAATCTGTATTGGAGCCCATGATCAGAACTGTAATACCTTTGGCTCGGGTGGTATCGATGATGGAACCGCAGTTGTTGTAATGGGGACATTTGGTTCATGTTTTATTGTAAGTGATGAACCGATCCGTGATCCCAAAGGCAGATTAGTTGTCAAAGGAAATCATGGTGTGGGTAACTATACAATTGAAGCTTTTTCTAATACATCCGCATCAAGTTATCGTTGGTATAGAGATACTTTCTGTGATATTGAAAAATATTCTGCTGACTTGGTTGGTATTGATCCCTATGATCTTATTAATGCTCAAATCGCTGAAGTCCCCCCGGGAGCAAACGGGATTACTTTCTTACCTTATCTCCAAGGTGCATCTGGTTCTAAAATTAATGATAAGGCGAGAGGCGTATTTATTGGCATGTCTCTGGGGACTAAAAAGGCAGATATGGCCAGAGCAGTTATGGAAGGGATCAGTTTCGAGGTATATGATATTATTAATGCTGAGTTAGAAGCAGGAATTAAAATTAATGCTATTCGTCTGACGGGTGGAGCTGCGAAATCACCAATGTGGTGTCAAATGTTAGCAGATATATTTAAGTTACCAATTCAGTTACTGAGCGCAAGTGAAACAGGTTGCTTAGGAGCGGCTTTATATGCTGGCGTTGGTGTGGGTGCTTATGAGAATTGTAAGGAAGCAGCTAAAAAGGCTGTTAAATTGACAAAAACATTTGAGCCTAATCCTAAAAACTTCGAAGCTTATGATAAGGCTTATCAGCGTTTTATTAATGTTTATAATGCCTTGGACAATCGTATATTCTAATAAAAATGCATATGCGTGCTGGCCAGGTTAATACTGGCCAGCGTTTTCTTTTGGAGGGAAATATGCAAAATGATCATATAAATATATATGCAGAACATGAGTTTGATTGCTTTTGTGGAAAAAAACACCGTATGTCTATTGGAGAAGTTGTTATAGGATCGCAAGCAGCATTACGGTTGCCAGAGACTGTTAAACGTCTTGAGCTGGGGAAGAAAGGCTTTTTAGTAACTGATGAAAAGATTTTTCAATCATTTGGTCAAGATATATACAGCGCATGGTTAGAAAAGAATATCAATATTGAAAAGTATATTCTTTCTGGCAGGGTGCACCCTGATGAAAATACAATTGGCAAGGTTATTTGTAGTGTTCCTTTTGATGTAGATTATATTATATCAATTGGGGGAGGAACAATTACAGATATTATTCGATACGTAGCAACACGATTGAATCTTCCTGCTATATCTATTCCTTCAGCAATGACGATGGATGGTTTTTTCACTAACATGTCAGTAATTGTTATTAATGGATTACAGGAAACATACTATATAGACTATCCTAAAATTATTTTAGCAGATACTGACATTATCGCTAAAGCGCCTGGATTCATGAATGCGGCGGGCGTGGGAGAAGTCGTCTCAAAAATTAGTGCGACCATGGATTTATACGCAGCACACTTGATAAAAGATGTATATTATTGTGATGATGTCAATGAAATGATGGGACAGTGCATTTCGGAGGGAACAGATCCAGTGGTTGTCGATGGTCTTCCTTCTGGAAACCCAAAGGCCATAGAATTATTAACGGATAGTTTATATAAAAGTGCTGTAGGGATGGCTTGGTATGGATCTTCCCCCTGTGGATCAGGAGCAGAGCATCAGATGAACCACTATTGGATGATGTGTCAAGATGCAAAAGGGATACCGCAGTCCATGCACGGGCAGGCGGTAGGTGTCGGTGCGATTATCAATATGATGATCTGGGAAGAAATTTTATCACTGGATTTTGATGATTTTGATATTGAAGGTGCCTTGAAAAAAACGTGGACTAGGGAAGATTGGGCAACAAAAATACGTGAAGTATATGGTGACGGGGCCGAAGATATCTTACAATTGCAAAAAGAAAACCATAACTTTGACAGAGAAAAAAGACGCAAAGAAATAGAATGTATTTTAATGCATAGAGATGAGCTGAGAGAAAAACTGCATAGTTTACCGTCAGCAGAACGGATTTCAAAGATGCTTTTCGAATGTGGTGGTCCTAACTCACCTAAACAATTGAAACTTGAGAAAGAGGATATTATCAATAGCATTTACTACGCAAAAGATATGCGTGCCGGAAGATATAATTCTTTATGGGTAGCGGAAGCCCTGGGGGTATTGGACCGTGTAGCTAGTAAAATAATCAGTTATTTTTATTGATTAATAAATATTTAAGAATGATGAGCTTAAGATTGAGATTTTTATTGTAAAATAAAGTTTATATATGATAAAGTATAGGTGATTTCTTACAATAAAAAAGTTTTGTAGTTATTTTACTGGACAAACAATAAATTTGGAGGGAAAGGCTATGATTGTGATACAAAAAAATGCTCCTAAACCCCTTTATTTACAATTAGAAGAATTAATTAGAAATAACATTGATAATGGTGTTTGGAAGCATCAGAATGCGATTCCATCGGAAAGTGAATTGCAGAAGGAATATGGCTTAAGCCGTATGACAGTTCGAACCGCATGCCAAAATCTGGTGCAGGAGGGAATTTTGTATCGTGTTCCCGGAAAGGGTACCTTTGTAGCTGAACCTAAAATTATGACAGATTCATTGGCATATATGGGCTTTAGAGAACAACTTGAGCGTATGGGTTATGCGACGACAACAGAATTATTAGAATCAAAGATTATTCAGGCATCAGCCTCGGTATCAAAAAAATTGCGTATTCCAGAAAATGCCTCTGTGATGTATATTGAACGTATGCGCTATTTGAAAAAAAAGCCCATTAGTTTACATCATTCCTATATTCCAATTCAGCTGTGTGAGGGTATTGAAAAACATGATTTGATTAATGAGCAGCTTTGCGTCATTATGGAAAAGGAATACCAGCTTCGGCCTCACAAAATTCAGGAAACATTAGAATCTGTCAGAGCTTCTAAAAAAGAGTCCCAATTATTTGGTGTGGCAGAAGACTATCCCTTACTCATTCTCGAGGATAATCTTTTTGATCAGAATGATGTGCCTTATGAGTATTCAAAGGTGGTATTCCGTGGGGATAAGATTAAGCTTCGTTATGAGTTTCATAATTTATAAAAACCAAATAGCAGAATAGTACAGACCTCTTCAAAATAAATAATAGCAAAAGTTAATGCATCGTTTTGAAAAGGAGCAGAACTAATTTTATCTATACGGTTACAATCCTCTTGGTTTGATATTGAGATAAATATCAAATTAAGAGGATTTTTGGTATGGAAAAAATAGGCCTGGAATAAATAAAAAGTGAGATGCATGAGATTAAGCGTTTATAAAAATATCAATTTGAGGGTTTGTTTTTATCGACAAATATTTCTAAAAATTCCGAAAGAACCGAAGAGATATAAAAAGTTTTTTCGAAATAATCGAAAAAACTATTTAATATTTGAGAGTTTTTCTATATAATATAGAAAAAACTCTGGAGGTGAGTCCAATGATTGTCCGGCCACAATATATGAATATTTTAAAAACCTATCGAGACGTCCCCTTGGTTAAGGTGCTGGCAGGGATCCGTCGCTGCGGGAAGTCCACAATTTTGGAGATGCTGCGGGATGACTTAAGGCAAAGTGGTGTTCCGGAGGATCATATTGTCATGCAGCGCTATACCTCGGAGGATTTTTCCGATGGCATGACCGATAAGGATATGTATCAGGGTATCCGGGAGAAGATGACGGACGACGACCGGTACTATCTTTTGCTGGACGAGGTTCAGGAAATTGAGGGGTGGGAAAAAGCAGTCAATAGCTTATTGGAAAATGCGAACACAGATATTTATGTCACCGGCTCTAACTCAAAGCTGATGTCCAGCGAAATTTCAACTTATCTAACAGGGCGCTATATATCTATTCCAGTCTATACCTTGTCTTTTGCGGAGTATTTAGCGTTTAAAAAGGCTGATGAACCTTCCCCCAAAATGCTGATCAATGACTATCTGAGATTTGGCGGATTTCCAATCGTCGCCCTGGGGAATTTTGATGAGGGTTCCTCTTATCAGATTGTAGAGGGGATCTACGATTCAGTGATCACCAATGATATCACAAGACGCCATAATATCAAGAACTTTGATCTGTTCAATCGGGTGGTTAAGTATATTGTTGAGAATGTTGGAAAGACATTTTCAGCCAATGCCATTGCGAAATTTTTGAAAAGCGAGGGGCGGTCTATCCATGTGGAGGTGATCTACAATTATCTGAGCTGGCTGGAGAAGGCCTTTGTCATCTATCGTTGCCAGCGCTATGATCTCCAGGGGAAGTCTGTGTTAAAAACCCAGGAAAAGTTTTATTTGGCTGATCCAGCGCTGAAATATTGTATCCTTGGATTTAATCCTAAATCAATTGCGTCGATGCTGGAGAATATTGTCTATTTTGAGCTGCGCCGGAGGGGCTATGAGGTCTATATCGGTAAAAATGAAACGAAAGAAATTGATTTTGTAGCGGTGCGGCGGGATGAGCGTATTTACGTGCAGGTGTGCCGCAGACTTCCGGAGGAATCGGATCGGGAGATTGGAAACCTTCTTGAAATCAGGGATCATTATCCCAAATACGTGGTGACCCTGGATGATTTAGCCACAGGAAATGTCAATGGGGTGAAGCTTGTACATCTGGTCGATTTTTTACTGAGTGACGCATATTAAAATAAACAAAAAAGAGTCAGAGACTGGAAGATAGGTTAATCCTGTTTGCATAGTCGTTCTGACTCTTTTTTAATATTCCCGCTTCATTTCGCTCCTAAGTCGTCTTTCGCTCAATAATTTTACAAGGATAAAGAAACAGGTGACGTTTCATATCAGTTTCGCTGGGATTCATAATAAGCTGAACGGTTTTTTCGATCATCGCTTCTAAAGGCTGAACAAAAGTGGTGAGATTATAGGATGGATAGCTTGCGAGATCGATATTATCAAAGCCGATAATCGCAAGGTCTTCTGGCAATGAAAGATGATGCTCATAACGGGCAACGTCCATACAGCCTGAAGCAATCAGGTCATTGGCGCAAAAAATCGCATCGTATGACTTGCCACCAGTTGATAGAACTTCCCGCATGATTTCTTGTCCTGCTTCGTAGGAGAATGAACACTTGTAAGTGTCACAGTTGGCAAAGCCTAGTTCCTGGAGACGGTCTAAAAACCCTTTTTGGCGATCAATGCTTGTGGATACATCTTCAATTGACCCAATATATGCAAAACGGGAGAAGCCCTTTTGGACGAGATAGTTGGCACAATTACGTCCGGCTTCAACATTGTCACAACACACTGCAGTAATATTGTGGTTATTAGCGTAACGATTAAAAAGCAGAACGGGAATATTAAATTGTGCACAGGTATCAACCCAATCGAATGAAATAGGAGAATCTGTTAATAAGATGGCGTCAACGCGGTATTGAAGAACCTGCTGCATAACAGTATTAATATTTTTTTCATTTTCTAAGTTAAAAAAGAGAATCTGCTTATTATGCTTTTGAAAGGAACTGGAAAAAGATGTCAGAATTTTAGCATAAAAAGGGTTGGTTGGGTTTTTCATAATAACGGCAATAATATTGGTTCGGTTTGAGCTCATACTTCGGGCAATGGCATCCGGTGTATAATTAAGCTCTTTGGCAGCTGCTAAAACCTTTTGCCTGGTTTTATCCTGCATCTTAGAATCAGGGTTAAAGGCCCTTGAAACGGTGGCTTGAGAAACGCCGGCGCGTTTAGCGACTTCTATAGAAGTAACACGTTTTTTTGTGGTCTGCATTGATTAAAATTTCCTTTCTGGAATATATTTTACAATTAATACGTATTCATTTTTTGCCATTATCTCATAAAACAAACAAAAAAACAATTAAAATTCTTTCAAAACAGTTGACATACGGCAAAAAAGAGTGTAATATAGCAATCATAAAGAATACGTATTCAAAAAATACTTCTTAAAGCGGAATATGCGTGAAATGAGCTGGATTAAAATGTTTACAATGGGGTAAAACAGAATACATAAACAGCGATAATATTTTTTTAAAGAAAAAATGAATACGTATTCTAATCATGTTAAAGAAAGAAGGAGAGAGATGGAGGAGGCAAAGACTAAAAATATCAAAGCGGATGTTTTAGAGACATTTATAACTGAGCTTTTCAAAAAAGCAAAAATGCCTGAAAAAGATGCGATATTTCATGCTAAAGCGCTGGTAAAAAGTAACCTTTGGGGAATTGACTCGCATGGCGTTATTCGAGTACCGGCATATTTTAATAGAATGATGAATGGTGGTATTAATACACAACCTAACATAAAAGCGGTTCGCGGCGAAGCCAATGTAGAAGTTATCGATGGCAATGGCGCAGCAGGTTTTATTGTAGCTAAAGAGGCTATGGAACGAGCTATTGAAAAAGCGAGAACTGGCGGTATTGCAGCGGTGGGAGCGATTAACAGCAACCATTTTGGCGCTGGGGGGATTTATGCAAGAATGGCAGCAGAAGAGGGAATGGTAGGCATTGCGATGACCAACGTGAAACCTTTGATTGTAGGTCCAGGAGCAACAAAACCGGTAGTTGGCAATAACCCTATTGCTTTTGGCATTCCGACCTATGGCGATTTTCCTTTCGTTTTGGACATGTCTCTTTCGAAGGTTGCAGGTGGAAAACTGACACTGGCAATTAAGAAAAAAGAGAAAATCCCAATGGATTGGGCAACAGATAAAGATGGTAATCCGACAGATGATCCACAAAAAGCTTTTGATGGCTATTTAATGCCGATGGGGGATCACAAAGGTTTAGGATTAGCCTATGTCGTTGATATTTTATCTGGTGTTATTTCTGGCGGTGTATTTTCCCATCAGATGAAAAGTATGTACGCTAATCCGGAAGAGCCAAGTTTAACAGGTCATTTTATGATTGCTCTGGATATTTCTAAGATTATTACTAAAGAAGAAATGAAAAAACGAATGGAGGAATATTACAAAACATTAAAAGCGACACCGATGCTTAAAGAAAATATGGAAATGTTTTTACCTGGTGAACTGGAATATATAAAAGAGAAAGAACGCTTGCAAAATGGCATTCCAGTCCCGGAAACAACGATAGAAGAATTAAAGGAATTGGCTGAAAAATATCATGTTGATGAACCGTTAACGGTTTTATAATAAAAAATTTAATTTTAGTACAAGGAGAAAAAAGATGTTAAAAAGAAAATATTTATGGTGGGACGAACTTTCCAAAGAAGAAATTTTAGAAGATGTCAAAAACTGTGACCTGGCAATTCTTCCAATTGGTGCAACAGAACAGCATGGTCCGCATTGTCCCTGTGGATGCGATGCATACAATGCAAAGGGTTTGGCTGAAAAAATTGCTGAGAAAACAGGCGCAATGCTTCTGCCTTTATTACCTTATGGATCACATCCGTATCATCATTGGTATATGCCGGGAACTATCCCGTTGGGATATGAAACGCATACCAATGTGCTCTGTGATATTATTCGCGGGGCATCAAATGCCGGTTATAAAAAATTCTTCATTCTTTCTGCGCATGGTCAGGTTTCCACAACTTTAGTTGCCGTTCACAAACTTGGTCTTGAAGGTTACTTTACACTTTCTGCACACTGGTATGATCTATTAAGAGATAATCAAACAGATCTGGAAACACCGATGACCCACGCCGATGAAGCGGAAACTTCAATGGCCTTATATCTGTATCCGCAATATATCGATATGAGTAAAGCTGTTGATGATGGCGGAGAGTGTTTAATTAATGATGAATTTATGATTAAACCGGGGATGGTTCCCAAACCGGGTCAGATGTATCACTTTGAAGGAACATTTGCTCGTCCGGAATACATTGAACTTGAAAGCGGAGTCATCGGACATCCGACATTAGCAACGGTTGAAAAGGGTAAAGCTATTGTAGAAAAAGCCGTGGATCTTGTTTTTGATATTATTGAAGATGTTATGGAGCGTTTCCCGGTGGGTGTTCAGCCGCCTGTTAAATAGAATAGATAAATACAAAACCCTCCCTCTTAAATAAATCAGTTCTTTTAGGATTGGGGGTGTGTAGAATTTTTTCTGCACATCTCGGAGTACAGCGATTAAAGATGTATTGCGACATGTATAGAATTAATCAAATGAAAAAGGAGTATAAAATGAAGCTAAAGGGTAAAGTTGCGATTATTACCGGTGGCAGCAAAGGTATCGGTTATGGTATTGCAGAAGAATACTTAAAAGAAGGCGCAAAGGTCGTTATCTGTGCAAGAAATAAAGACGAAGGCGCTGGGGCAATTGTCGAATTAAGTAAACTCGGAGATGTCCATTTCGTTCCCTGTGATATATCTACTCAAAAAGCCAACGAAATGCTGGTAAATGAGGCCGTTGAAAAATTTGGCCGTGTGGATATTTTTGTTGCAAATGCTGGCATTAATGATCCGAATAAGACCCATTATTTGGAAATTACAGATGAACAATACGAACATATAATGGGTGTTAATTTGAAAGGCGTTTTTTTTGGAGGTCAGGCAGCAGCACGACAAATGGTGAAGCAAGGACAAGGCGGCGTGATTATTAATGTGTCTTCTGTGAACGCTTATCTTGCATTGGACAGTCAGATGCTTTATACCACCAGCAAAGGCGGTGTTGGTCAGTTGACAAAAGTGCAGGCGGTGGCGTTGACAGAGCATAATATTAAAGTTAATGCTATCTGTCCAGGACCGATTGAAACTGAATTGATGCGACGTGTTGGATCAGACCCACAGCTGTTCAATACGGTAATTTCAAGAACGCCGATTGGCCGTGTCGGTACGCCCAATGAATGCGGTCGTCTTGCAGTGTTTTTAGCTTGTGATGATTCTAATTTTATCTTTGGACAGTCAATTTTTATCGATGGCGGGCGTGGCTTTCAGGCATTCCCGACACCGGGCTATAAAACTGTTACGGATGAAGAGTATAAACAGTTTCAAATGTTAAAAAAATAAAGATATTCATAAGAAGGAGTAATGAATAATATGAGTTTACCAAAAGTCGGAATGATCACCTTTGGTGATCCAAGGGAACATGAATGGCGTACGGTTTTTAGTAAGGTTGCAATTCCAAGACATGAGCAGGCACGTGAATTTTTTAAACAGTTTGGCATGGAAGTATTTACCTGTGATTGTGTTGCGTGTAATGCAAAGGATATTGAAGAACAGGCAAAAGAATTGAAGGAAAAGGGTGCTGAGGTTTTTTTGGGGCACATTCCTTGCTGGACCTGGCCAAATCTTGTTGTTCGTGCAGCGCAGGCAATGGATATGCCAACCGTTTTAGTTGCAAATGACGATCCTGGGACCCATGCTACCGTTGGTTTATTGGGCGGCGGCGGTGCGCTGAAACAGGTAGGTATCGACCATATTCGTATCAGCAGTGATTTCGAGGGACCAAAAGCGAACTTGTTTGAAACAAAAATGATGCCATACATTAAAGCGGCCAGCGCTGCGAGACGTCTTAAGGGAAAAACCTTTGGCCTGTTTGGCGGGCGTTCCATGGGGATCGATACAGGGACCTTTGACCCAATGCAGTGGAAGCGAATGTTTAAAATTGATTCTGATCACATTGATCATGAAGAAATTATCCGCAGAGCTGAAAATATTGACGAAACACGTATTGATAAAATGTTTGAGTGGTTAACAGGCCATGTGAAATCTGTAGATTACAATGAAAAGTTCACAGCAGAAAAATTAAAATACCAAATCGCATGTTATTTTGCAACTAAAGATATTATCAGAGACCGGGGGCTTGATTTTGCAGCACTTAAATGTATGCCCGATATGACCAACTTCAGAATCCCGCAGTGTATTACAACAGCTTTTTTAAATAGTGGCTATGATGCAGATGGAAATTTTGAACCCTTTGCCATTGCCTGCGAGGCAGATGCGGATGCAGCGTTAACGATGGAAATGATGAAATTGTTGACAGATGGTATGCCAACGCTGTTCGCTGATGTAGGACATGTAGACTATGAAAATGATTTAATTTTCCTGCCAAATTGTGGTTCAATGTGCACTTGGTTTGCTGGAAGAAATTGTGATGGCTGCCAGAATCTAAAAAATGTTGAATTAAAAATGGCCAATCGACCAACAGGTGGTGCGGTTACTTATATGAATCCAACACCGGGGGATGTTACCTTAGCGCGTCTTTGCCGGACTGCCGGGATCTATGAAATGATCATTATGGAAGCAGAATTTGTTATGCCGAAGAAAGAAATTGTGGAAAACTTCAAACGTGCCAGAGGGATTCATCAGCTGCCAGTTGCATTTGTTCAGACGGATTATGATATCGAAGCTTTTATGGATCAGTTTAATTCTAATCATATTACTGCTGTCGCAGGCAAACATGCAAACGAACTTGTCCAGCTCTGCCGTATTCTTAACATTGAAGCGAAGGTTTTACAGTCTTAAATTTAAAATAGGAAAATAAAATGCCATTAGATATAAGAAAAAATCATCCGAGTTTAGAGGCAATGATCGATCCTGCCCAGGAATTACAGGTAGAAGCCCAGGGATTTACCTTTATAGAAGGGGGAATTTGGAATAAGAAAGAAAAAAAGCTTATTTTCAACGATATTCCTGAAAGTAAAACCTATGTGTATTTTCCTGGACAGGTGCCAGAGATAATTCGAGAAAACACCCATAAAGCCAATGGAAATGCCTACGATTTAAAGGGAAATATAATTGTTTGTGAGCATGTAAGAAGCTGTATTTCAATGTTAAATACTCAGACAAATAAGATCGAGATACTTGTTTCCCACTATAAAGGGAAGGAACTCAATAGCCCGAATGATGTTATAGTAAAAAGTGATGGTTGTATTTTCTTTACCGATCCACGTTTTGGACGCAATCCTTCCTGGGTAGGCCTGGAGCGTGAGCAGGATTTGGATTTTCAGGGCGTATTCAAGTATGATCCGGAAAGGAAAAATCTCGAGCTTTTATGTGGTGATTTCACGGACCCCAATGGGCTTTGCTTTTCACCAGATGAGCAGTATCTGTATGTCAACGATCCCCCCAATAGTCATATCCGAAAATTTACGGTTAAGACAGATGGTTCGCTTGGTGATGGGGCGGTTTGGGCCGTAACAAAGGGGGATGGAAAAGGAAAGCCTGATGGTATGAAAGTGGATTCAAAGGGAAATATTTATTGCTGTGCTCAAGGTGGAATTCATATTTTTAATCCTGAAGGGATATGCCTGGGTGTTGTGAAAATTGACGAACAAGTTGGAAACTGTACCTTTGGCGGCACGGATATGAAAACGCTTTATATCATGGCAACAGATAAGCTGTACAGTTTAAGAACAAAGATAGAAGGAATTTAAAAGCTTATGATACGGAAAAATAAAGTAAAGCAACTTTTAAAAGAGGGTAAAACTGCCATTGGCACATTCATCAAAACAACCGATGCGAGTGCTGTAGAAATTATGGGAATGTGCGGACTCGATTTTTTCGTCATTGACAGTGAACATGTTTCTTATAACCCTGAGACGATTACGGACTTAGTGCGTGTTTCAGATATTTCCGGCATTGTTCCCATTGTTAGAATTAAAGAAGGAACACCGGTTAATATTATGCAGGCCCTTGATTTAGGTGCTTTGGGTTTTCATGCCCCGAATGTCGATACCTTTGATCATGCAAAATGTGTCGTTGAGAGCGCCCGCTATGTACCGCTTGGAAACCGTGGTTTTGCGCCATCCCACCGTGCTGCAGGCTACGGTCTTATGGATAAAAAGGAATATATTAAAATGGCCAATGAGGAAATCCTGACGATTCTGCATTGTGAAACGATGGAAGCAGTTTCCAATCTGGATCAGATACTTACATTGCCAGAGTTAGATGTTATTTTCATCGGTCCGATGGATCTGTCACAGTCACTTGGGGCGGACGTTATGGGAGATCGAAATCACCCGAAATTGTTAAAAACCATTGATGAAATTATCGACAAGGTTAATGCTGCGGGAAAGGCTGTCGGCACGGTTGCCAGCGATGCAAAGATGGCTAAAGTATTGATGGATAAAGGTGTTCGCTATATTCCTATTAGTTCAGATCAGGGGATGATGGCTGATATGGCAAAAGCGATTGTAAAAGATTTAAGCGCATAATGGCCGATAAGGTGCTATAATATAATAGATAATTGCGAAACTCGCTAACTTCCTTCGACGTCTTGAAGTAAAACAGGAA
>JAUNGS010000053.1:10444-13788 GCA_030524435.1 Eubacterium sp. | reverse complement strand
AGGCGCCTCGTCAGCTGCCGCATCCGTTTTCTGTTTTCGTCTACCCTAGAGACATAATTTGTGTAGCTCATGTAATGGGGGGTCAGAACCACGCCGCGAAAGCCGATGCGCTCCGCCTCCCTGAGCATTGCCACACTATTTTCTATATCTGGTGACCCATCGTCGATGCCAAAGAGCACGTGGGTATGCAGATCTATCATTGCTCACCTTCCTATCCAGGCCGGGGCAGCCCCTACTTAATTTTTTTCTCCCGTTTTGCCTTTTTTCCTTTGGGCTGGTCTTCTTCGTAGGCACTATAATAATAATAGTAACCGCTGCGCTTCGTCAAGGGAGCATTATTGGCCACTACACCGACAATATTGGCATTGACGTTTTTCAGGGTATCGATTGCCAGCTTGATGCCCTCCTTATTGGTGACGTTGATGGCCGCCACGACAATGAAGCCATCGGTGACCTTGGAGAGCACCGCCGCGTCGGTGACAACTCCCACCGGCGGTGCATCGATCAGAATGTAGTCAAAGGCCTCCTTCAGCTTCTCGATAACCTCCTCGAGGCGCTTGCTGGCCAAAATTTCCGATGGATTTGGCGGAATGGGCCCTGAAGATACCAGGTAGAGATTTTCCACCTCTGTGGACTGAATGGCCTCGGTGATCGCCGCTTCTCTCAGCAGGACGTTGGTCAGGCCCCGCCGGTTGGGCTGATCAAAAAGGCGGTGCACCCTGGGACGTCTTAAATCGCAGTCCAAAAGGACCACCTTTTTCTTCGCCTGGGCCAGGGCCACGGCGTAATTGGCTATAATCGTGGATTTACCCTCGCCCTTGCCGACGCTGGTAATGGTCAGTACCCGCATCTCCTGGTCGATATTGGAGAAGGTGATGTTGGTTCTCATATTTCTAAAGGATTCCGAAATCGGGTCCTTCGGTGACTGATAGGTAATAATTGAACGTTTCACTATTTTTTGCCTCCTTCATTGTCGGCCATCAGCTCATCGGAATGCGGAATGATGGCAACCACCGGGATATCTCCGATCAGATCCTTCAGCTCGTCCACAGACTTGATGCTGGTGTTGAACATTTCCCTGACAAAGGCGATGAACACGCTGACCACAATCCCCAGCAGGAAAGCAATGGCAATGTTTTTGGGAAGACTTGGAGATACCGGATTGGGATTAACCTCCGCCGGATCCACAACCTGAAGATTATTGATCTTCATCAGCTCCGCAATATTGGTCATAAAAACCTTGGCGGTCTCATCGGCGATATTCGCCGCCTCGACGGGATCGCTGTCCTTGACCGAGATTTTAATCAGCTCTGTATCGTTGACCGAGCTGACGTCAATTTTAGCTGCCAGCTCGCCATTCGTCATGTCCAGCCCTAAATTTTTGATGACCTCGGAGACAATACTGTTGCTTTTCGCAATCTCACTATAGGTCCCTACTAATTTCTGATTCGTTAAGACATCATTGTAGTTCGCATTTGAATTTGTTTCAGAATAACCTTCAGCTTTTCCGATCATCAGGGTTGTATAACTGCTGTATTGTTTGTTAATAAAAAACACCGTGACAACCGAGGCCACGATCATACAGCACAATGTGACGATGGCGATAAAGCGCCAGTTTTTCTTGAGCATATCAAATATGTCCTGCAGATTGATTTCTTCTTCCATTCGTTTTCCCCTTCTTATATTATTTTTATTATAATCATCTAATTTTAGATTTACAATTTATTATAACTTAAATGCTTTTACGATACAAGCTGTTTTTCCCCGGGCCTGCGCCTTTGCCGCCCCCTGGAAAAACAGCTTTTTTATTCTTTATTAAAAATACGACGCCCTGCTGCCAGGGCCAGCAGTCCCAGGGCTGCACCGAAGGTGTCGATGCACACATCCCGAAGCTCGGCGCTTCTGCCTGGCACAAACCACTGGTGAAGCTCATCACTGGCCGCATAGAGAAAGCAAATTGCCAGGGTTTTTAAATTTTTCAGATCTGCAGCCTTCTCCCAGCAGCGCCAGACCAGCATGGCCAGCACAAAGTACACCGAGGTGTGGGCCGCCTTTCTCACCAAAAAGGTCAGGGCGTCCCTCGGAAAGGCAAAGGCCGAGCCAAAGAGGCTCTGACACAGCCCCTCTCCCATCGCCATGAGCTGATCTACAATACCGCCGCTCATGGCCGAGGAATCCGTGGCATCCTGGGCTGAAAAGAAAAAGATCACTGCCATCCACAGAACGACGACGCCCCATCGCATCCATTTATTCTTTTTTTCAATATCCATTTTTGTCTCTTCATACCTTTATAATGTCCCTCTATCTTACCATATTCCCGGTTCAAAATGCACCTCAAGACATAAAAAAACCAGGCATATGCCCGGTTTTTACCCTATCGCTGACAAAAGCGCTATTCTTCCTCAATGCCTGGATCATTGAAATCCATGTAGTTTCCGGTGACGATGTAGTACACCGTCTCGAAAATATTGGTGGCATGGTCCCCCACCCGCTCCAGGTGGCTTCCGATATAGGAAAAATTCAGGCCCTGGAGGGTGGATTCAGGATTTTTAGAAATCTGCTCAATACAGACCTCGGTGATTTTATGGTTCAGCGCATCCACGCGATCCTCAATCTCTCTGATTTCATCCAGCTTGGAGATATCCTCATCGATGTAGGCATCGATACAGATTCTCAGCTCCCTTTCCACCAGATTTTCAATTTCCGTAATTCCATCCAAGGGCTTAAAGTAGACCTCGTCCTTGAGCTCGATGACCTTCTGGCAAATATTCACCGCCAGGTCTGCGATACGCTCGATATTGGTGATGACCTTGTAGGTGGAGGACAAGCGCCTTAAATCGCTGGCCACCGGCTGCTGTCTTGCGATGACCTCGCTGACGATCTGCTGCAGCTGAATCTCCTTGAGATCCACAATATCATCCCGGGAGATGGCCGCCTTGGCCATCTTAATATCCTGCTCGTTGAGGGCAGTGATGGCGTCGGAGAGCATCCGTTCCGCCTGGGTGGACATGAGCAAGATTTCCTCTTTGATCATTTTTAGTTCTTCATTATATACCTGTCGCATTTTTATCTCCTTATCTGCACTGCATCAACCAAAACGGCCGGTGATGTAATCCTCGGTGCGTTTATCCGCGGGGTTCATGAAAATCGTATTGGTTTCATCGTATTCGACGATCTCTCCCATGAGGAAGAAGGCCGTCCTGTCGGAAATACGGGCTGCCTGCTGCATGGAGTGGGTGACGATGATGATGGTGTACTCCTTTTTCAGCTCCTCCATGAGGTCCTCGATTTTTGAGGTGGCAATGGGGTCCAAGGCCGAGGTGGGCTCATCCATGAGGATGACC
>JAUNGS010000053.1:0-10434 GCA_030524435.1 Eubacterium sp. | reverse complement strand
CCGGCGACATGGCGATGGTTCGGGCGATACAGAGCCGCTGCTGCTGGCCGCCGGAGAGCCCCAGGGCCGATTTATTCAGACGGTCGCTGACCTCATCCCAGAGGGCCGCCCGCTTCAGGCTGGTGGACACGATCTCGTCCAGCTTCGCCTTATCCTTGAGGCCCTGACATCTGGGGCCGTAGGCGATATTGTCGTAGATGCTCATGGGAAAGGGGTTGGGCTTCTGGAAAACCATCCCCACCTTGGTTCTCAGGCCGATGACGTCGATGTCGCCGTAGATATCCCGGCCATCGAAATTGGCGCTTCCCTCGATGCGCACCGAGTCGATCAGGTCGTTCATGCGGTTCAGGCAGCGGAGAAAGGTGGACTTGCCGCAGCCCGAGGGACCGATGAAGGCCGTGACCTCATTTTCGTAGATATCGATATTTATTTTTTTCAGGGCCTGGAAGTCGCCGTAGTACAGATCCAGATCCTTCACTTCAAATTTTTTATTTTTTTCCATATTTTGACCTCACTATTTTTTACGGGTGACATCCAGCTTGTTGGAGGCTACCCGGGAAAGCACGTTGAGAATGATGACAATCAGAATAATGATGATACCGATGGCGCAGGCCAGCTCGATATTCCCCTCTTCCTTGGCCACGTAGTAGGCCTGAACCGTCAGGGTACTGCCCGGTGAAAACAGGGTTTTGGGGATCTGGGCCACGGTGCCCGCCGTCAGCATCAGGGCCGCCGACTCGCCGATGACACGGCCGATGCTCAAAAGCACCGCCGTGGCAATCCCCGGAATCGCCGAGGGCAGCACCACCTTAAACACGGTTTGAAGCTTGGAGGCTCCCAGGGCCAGAGAGCCCTCTCTGTAGCTGTCGGGTACAGTTTTTAAAGCCTCCTCGGTGCTTCTGATGATAACCGGCAGCAGGATGATGGCCACGGTGAGACTGCCTGACAATAGGGATATCTGAAAGTTCAGGGTCACTACGAAGAAGGCCATCCCAAAGAGCCCGAATATAATGGAGGGAATCCCCGAGAGGCACTCTGTGGCAAAGCGGATGAGATTGACCAGCTTGCCGGGCTTGGCGTACTCCGTCATAAACAAAGCCGCCAGAATACCGATGGGCAGCGCCACAATCAGCGATAAGAACACCATGTAGAGGGTCGTTACGATATTGGTCCAGATACCGCCCCCGGAATCAGAAACCTTGAGCTTCAGGGTACTGCCGCCATCCTCCAGAAGCTGGGCCACCGCCGCGGTGTCCATGCCCTCCACATCGGTGCCGTCAACACTCTGGAGTATGTAGCCCGCCTTGATGCCGCTGGGATTTTTCTTAATGTCCGTCGACTGAAGCAGCGGCGAATTGTCCTCGACGTAGACAAAGACGATCTGTTCGTGATGATCATTTCTCTTGGCATAATCCACCGCCATGATGGCGCCGCCGACACTTTCTACATAAACGGGCTCACCCTTGGGTGTCTCGTATTTTTTATCGTAGACAGCCTTGTCCATAATCTGGCCTTCGTCGATGGTCAAGGGCGTATCTGCCTTGGTGACCAGCTGGTAGCTGACCTTGTCGTTGAAATTTTTGGTGATAAAATCCAAATTGACGCTGCTGGCGCCCTTGACCACCACAAAGCCGATGATAAACAGCAGAATCCCCAGGGTGACGGCCGTCGCCAGATAGATGATGCCCTTGATCAGGTTATCCTTAAATTTTCTGTGCATTTTTTCAGCCTCCAATCCTTGATTCCACAAATTTATTGACGATCAGGTTGATGATCATGATGAATACGAAGAGGACAACCCCGGTGGAGAACAGCAGCTGCTGGTGAACACCGGAGGCATAGCCCATCTCCAGGGCGATGTTGGTGGTCAGAGGTCTGATCTGGGAAAACAGGCTGGTGGGCAGCCCCGCAATGGGATTCCCGCAGACCAGCATCACCGCCATGGTCTCGCCGATGGCCCGGCCAATCCCCAGGATGATGCCTGTGATGATCCCGGATTTTGCCGCCGGGATGATGACCTTGAAGATGGTCTGAATCTTGGAGGCCCCCAGGGCCAGAGAACCCTCGCGGTAGGCGTCGGGCACCGCTGAGATGGAGGTTTCAGAAATACTGACCACCGTGGGCAAAATCATGACCGCCAGCACGATGATGGTGGCCAAAAGGGATTCCCCCTGGGCCATGGGCGAAATCTTGACGATAGCCGGAACGATGACCCCCAGACCAAAGACCCCGTAGAGCACCGAGGGGATCCCCGCCAGAAGCTCCACGGCAAAGCGGACGACCTTTCCAAAGCGGCTTCCCGCCAGCTCAGAAATAAATACCGCCGTCAAAAGGGCCACGGGCACACCGATGACGATGGCCCCCAGGGTCGCCAAAAGCGAACCTGCGATCATGTAAAAAATACCGAAATCATTGTTGCCGGGACGCCATTCCATACCAGAGATAAATTCCCAAAAGGAATATTTTCCCTGGACAAAGGGCTGGAGTCCGTTGACGAAAACGTAAATCGTTATGGTGACGACGCTGATGATCGAAACCAGCGCACAGATAAAGAAGATCTTTTCAACGATCTTCTCACCAAGCTTACCGCGTTTCTTCTCTTCCAATGTAGAACTCACTCTCTTTCTTCGTTACTAAAACAGCGCACTGTTTTAAGCATAGATTTACGCCGGAGCACATCCTTGTCCTCCGGAACGTGTTTATCATACCAAAAGCGTGCTGGGCCTGCGTTCATCCGGCGTTAATATTTTGTTAAATTGAGGTTAAACCCACAGGGCAGCCCCCTTAATGCGCCCTGCAAAACAAAAGAGCGCCGCTGCAGTGTATTGCCTCTGCAGCAGCGCTCTGTTATCTGGCCTGCAAAATATACTTTTAAAAATGCACCTTGTACTTACCAGGGAACAATGCCCCTTCGGCTCATAAAAACGCCTGTCGGTCCGTCCTTATCGATGGCGGCAAGCTTGACAATCGCGTCTGTGCCTTCCTGCACCGTCTGTTTTCCCCTGCCCCCATTGAGATCCGTCGCCGTGGCTCCCGGATCGGCGCAGTTCACCTTAATGTCCGGCAGCCCCTTGGCGTACTGCAGGGTCAGCATGGACACCGCCGATTTGGAAGCGCAGTAGGTCAGGGAATTCACCTTTGATTCCTCCGTTGTATTGTCGGTGACCATGCCAAAGGATCCCAGGCCGCTGGAAACATTGACGATCACCGGATTTTCCGATTTGCGAAGCAGGGGAATAAAGGCGTTGGTCACCCGGACGATGCCAAAGACATTGGTATCAAACACCCTTTCCATATCTTTCCCGGTGATGTCCTCCGGCTTTGCAAAGACACCGGCGATGCCTGCGTTATTGATCAGCACATCCAGCCGGCCTTCCTTTGCCATCATCATTTGAGCAGCCTCTTTAACCGACGTATCCTGCGTAACGTCAATTTGAATCATCTCTGCCCCCAGCTCCGAAGCCGCGAGCTCTCCTCTTTCCTTATTGCGGCAGCCGATATATACCCTATAGCCCATACGAATCAGTCTTTTCGCTGTCTCGTATCCCAGGCCCTTGTTGCCGCCAGTTATAAATACGGTCTTCATTCTAATCACCTCTGTATTTTTCATTTGTCAGTTTCTGGCATTTATTAAATTTTGATCGACAGCAATTCATCACGCATCGATCTTATTTTGTTATACCACAATTATCTGAAAAAACAAGCTAATCTCCAAACGCAGATGCAGTGTATTTTTTTACGCTGCATTTGCGTTTGAAACAATTCTTTCTTTTTTCATGAATCCGTATGCGATATTGTCCTGATTTTGGCGATTACCAAGCCCTTGCTGTGCCAATATAAAAAAGGGATGCCTCCCCAAACCATAAGGAAGACATCCCAAAGCCATATTCAATCAACATATTATGCTTTTACATCCAGAGACTACCCTCGGATTCTCCGTCTCAGATTCCGCTTTTCGATAAAGTCGACGATCAGGGCGACACTGCTGTCCTCGCCCAGCTTGCCGCTGTCGAGGCAGAGGTCGTAGTTTTCGGCCTGACCCCAGTTTTTGTCGGAGTAGTAGGCGTAGTAATTGCTGCGCTTTTTATCTGTTTTTTTGGTGACCTCCTCGGCTCTTTTCCGGGGAAGATCGTAGAGCTTGGACACCTGGTTCACCCGCTCCTCAAAATCGCGGTGGATAAAGACGTTGACCAGATCCGGATCCTCCCTGAGGACGTAGTTGGCACAGCGGCCAACGATGACACAGGAGCCCTGGGCCGCAAATTTTCGGATGACCTCAGACTGAGCCAAAAACAGCCGGTCTGTTAAAGGCAGCTCCACCGACGGTGAAAAATGCCCCGTGCCAAAAAAGGCATTGGTGGCAATGGAGTAGAGCAGCGAATTGGTGGGCGTCTCCTCCATATCCCGGACCATATCCGGATTGATGCCGCTTTCCTTAGCCCCCTCGTCGATGAGCTCGCTGTCGTAAAAGGGGATATCCAAAGCCTTGGCCAGTCTTTTCCCGATATTTCTTCCTCCGCTGCCAAATTGGCGGGAAATCGTAATGATGATGCGTTCCTTCATTGTATACACCCCTTTCAGATGTTTTATCTCTACCCTTAGTTTACTCGTTTTCATGAAAAATTTCAAGTATGAAAATCCATAAACATCGATTTAAAGCCGTCCAAACGCAAAAAAGCTGCCGCTTTTTAAACGACAGCTTAAATCCCTATTGCTTATTATTTGGTTGCGCGATAGTAGGCGTAGGTCATGGGTTCCTCGGATTTGAAGGACTCACCGCCCACAACCCGTCCGATGAACATGGTGTGGGTGCCCAAATCTACTTCCTTTTCCACCTTGAGCTCAATGAAGCACAGGGTCTGGGGCAGGCCGGGACAGCCGGTTTCCTTGCCGATGACGTGCTCCATTTCCGCAAATTTATCGACACGGTGGCCAGTCTGGAAGCCAAAGTGGGCCACCAGATCGTGGTTGTTCTTGCCGATGACGGACACGCCAAAGACACCGGATTTGTGAATCAGCTCCGACGTGCAGGTCGCTTTATTGATGCAGACACTGCCTCTTAAGGGGCTGTCGGTGACCTGGATAAAGCTGTTGGAGGTCATGCCGTTGAGCTTTTCCCCATCCTTGGAGGTAATGATGTACAGACCGTAGCTCAGATTGAAAAGCAGGGTCTGGAGACGATCCTTTTCTTCCTTGGACAAGGGGTCCTCCTCCGTATCCTCCACAGGCTCAAATTCATCGGGCCCTACGCCGCAGATCGGACATTCCTCCGGCGGGGTGTCGCCTTCGTGAATGTAGCCGCAGATTTTGCAGCGCCATTTTTTTACACCAGAGGATTTTTCCTCTTTAATTTCTACAAATTCATCGGGACCTACACCGCAGATCGGGCAGCTTTCCGGCGGGGTATCTCCCTCGTGCACATAACCACAGATTTCACAGCGCCATTTTTTCATGTCGTTCCCCACTTTCTTTAACTTTTATTTAGGAATTATTATAATATACTTTCCTTTTAAATGTCAATCCAAAGCGTTGCCCGCCGACATTTCTCCTCTAAATTTTAGACTTGAGCAAGCCCCTTGAGCTTCTTGCCGCGTCTTTTAAGACACAGTGCCGACACAATCCCCAGGGCTGACCAAACCACCATCCAGATAATCATCATATTAAAACCGATGGTCACATCCCCCAGGGACTCTCCATAGGCCAGAAAGCGACTGATGATAGGCGCCACAAAAAAGTCCGGCGACAGGGCGATCAGCGAGATAATCCCCGTAGCCATCCCTGTTTTTTCCAGGGGCACACCGGCCTCTCCCAAAATTGACCAATAGGTAGATTTTAAGACATTGACCAGATAAGATAAAACCACCGTCACCACCACACAGACGATCACCGCCTGGGAGGTGAAAAGCACTGCAGCGGCACAGATCCCCGAAGCCAGGAAAGCAAAAAACATGCCTGTCCCCTTGAATTTAAAGCGGTCCATGATAATCCCCCCGGTTACGCCGGCGACAAAAACGATGATATAGCTTCTGATAACCGACAAAGCACTGGACATCTCCGGTGAAATATTGAGCACCCTGGTACAATAGGTGCCCATGTAGCTATTGACAGTGTTCCATAAGATATAGCCGCAGACGATGACAAAAATACACAGCCAGGTCGAGGATTCCAGAAGCATCTTCCACATACTTTCCTTTTTTTCGGCTGCCTGCACTGGCTTTTCCCTGCCCTTGTCGAAATCCGGAACAAGGAAAATCACCAGCAATGTCAAAATGGCGAACACGACAGCGTTGATAAAAAGCACCGCCTGGAAGCCCATAACCTCATTGGCAAAGAAGCCCATAACCCACAGACAAAAGAAGGCCACGGCGGTCTGGGCTACCCCGCGAATTCCCTCGCTGATGCCAAAGAGCCGCCCTTGCTCACTTTCATCCCCAAGATTACGCACCGCTTTCAAATAAGGAGACCAGAAGGTCGCAATGCTGAAGATGCCGTAAAGCCCGTGGATGACCATCAGCGCCCAGAAGCCTGGTAAAAAAGCGTACCAGATGGTGATCAGGCACATGGCAGCGCAGGAAATGATCAGCAGCTTTTTCGTATTAAATTTTTCCGCAAGAATACCGCTGGGCACGTAACAGATGACACTAAAAATACCATAGGCGCTGGCAATGGTGCCCAGCTCCACATCGCTGATGCCCAGGGCTGCAACCATCTGATCGTAGAAGGTAAATCGAATCAGCGGGGTCAGGTAAGCAATCCCCAAAACAATACTGATGATCACCAGCACAAGGTTTCTGTTGACTTTATTTTGTTCCATAAAATTTTCTCTCTCCTATTTTGTCTTAAAACCAGTCCAGCATTTTTATCCCAAAGCTCTATTTGCTTATAGGATAATTTTTGCTGGCTTCTGAATTCAAACAGCCCTCACTGGGCATTTTCCCTTATTAAACGCTATGCTCATCATAAAATACAATTGATCTCAGTTTTGATACAATTGTATCATGTGTATCTTTTAATTGTCAATAAAGATAATATATCATCATATTTGCTTATTTATATCCTGAATTTTAATAATATTTCAGTTAAAACTATTTTTATTGGTTGACAAACGCTTTCAGCGGGCGTATACTGAGGACATAAAATACAATTGACACCAAATTCAGGAGGGTTTTATCAAAATGTATCCTAACAGAAAATTTTATGAAAAATTTGTTTCCACCAACGATGTGGAAATGCTCCACGCCTACACCCTGCAGGTGCTGAGTGATGTCGGTGTTTCCTTCGCCTGTGAGGAGGCTCTGGAAATCTTTAAAAAAGCCGGCGCCACCGTTGAAGGCAGCATCGTCAAAATCGACGAAAAGCTTTTAAATGAAGCCTTAAAAACGGTACCTTCCCATTTTTCTGTTTACACACCGGACGATGAAATTAAAATTGGCGAACGCTTCCGCCCCAAAACCGTCGGCTGCTACGGACCACAGACCTTCTTATATGAAGACGACCAGTACCGCGTTGCCAAAAAGGATGACATGGTCAAATTTTTAAAACTCATGGACACCAGCGACGTCACCGACTTTGTCAACAATTCCGCCTACGACACCCCGGATTTAGACAAAACCCAGGACGATTTCTACCTGCCCCAGGTTGCCATGTGTCTGAAATATTCCAAAAAGCCCACCTACGGCAACGTAGCCAACAGCATGAATACCCGAGGCAAAACCCTGAAGCAGGGCGCCATTGACATCGCAAGACTCTATAAAGAATTCTACGATATCTGGGACAGACCTGTGCTTTTAACCAACTGCTGTGCCCTGTCTCCCCTGGGCTACTCCTACGAGGTTTTAGACAATATCATTGGCCTGGTTGAGGAAGGTCAGCCGGTGGTTATCATCACCTGCTCCATGACAAATCTGACCTCTCCCGCCACCCTGATGGGTACCGTCATCCAGGATAATGCCACCATTCTGGCCGGCATCGTTCTGACTCAGCTGATCAACCCGGGCACCCCTGTGCTCTACGGCTCTGTTTCAACCGCCAGCGATATGAGAAACGTCACCTGCGCCACCGGTGCCCCGGAAGCCAATATCATGCAGATGGCCGCCCTGGCCCTGGGACGCTACTACCAGATTCCCGTCCGTACAGGCATCTGTGTCACCGACGCCCTGAAGCCCGACTATCAGGCTGGTGTGGAAAGCTTCATCAACCTGATGCCCTCCTATTTAGGCAAGGCAGACTTTGTGCTGAATATCGCCGGTATCCTGGAATCCTTCTCCGTCGGCAGCTATGAAAAATACATCATGGACGAAGAAGTCAACCGTCTGCTCATGCGCATTAACCGCGGTATGGATCTCTCCGAGGAAAAAGCCAAGAAGGCCATCGAAGCCATCAAAAAAGCTGGTCCTCTGGGCAACTTCCTCTCTGGAAGAACCCCCAAGGAATACCGCCAGGAGCACTACCTCACCAACCTCTTTAACCGAAAAGCCGGCAATCCCCAGCCTCTCTACGACGAAATCGGGGATATCCGAAGCCGCGCCTGCAAGATTATCGAGGAACGTATCGAAAGCTACACCCTTCCGGACTTAACCAAAACCCAGCGGGATATTTTGAACCGCTACCTGCCGGAGGATGAAAAATTCTAAGCTGTTCCCCTCCCCGGCGGTCCGCACCCTGCGGCCGCCGGTTTAGTACATATAAAGCGCAGTATTTTGGGCAGAATTCTTTTTCAAATTCGCCGCAGCTGTCGCTTTACCCTCTATGGATAAGAAAGGACTGTCATTATGAACGTAAAAATTGGATTTATCGGTGCGGGCAACATTGTCCAGGCCATTTTAACTGGCGTTGAAAAAAGCGGTGCCTACGCCCCCGGCGAAATGGGGATTTTTGATATCGCCGAGCCCGTCAAAGCCCAGATGGCTGACCGAGGTTATGCTGTCTTTGATGGTATCGACGCCTTGGTTGCCGCCTCCGAGGTGGCCGTCGTCGCCGTCACCCCCCAGGTTATCGGCTCCGTTGCAGGAGATATCAAAGCAGGCCTCGCAGAAGACACTGTGCTGCTGTCCTTGGCCGCCGGCATCAGCAACAGCTGGTACGAAGAGCATTTGGCCACCAGCTGCAAGGTCGTCCGCTGTATGCCCACCCTCACTGCCCAGGCTGGCCTCGGCGCCTTTGCCGTCACCCCCTCCAAGAATATAAACGGTCAGGATTACGCCAAGGTTAAGGCCTTTTTGGAAAGCTGCGGCATCATCGAGGAAATTCCAGAGCATCTGATGTCCGAGGTGGTTCCCATCAACGGCTCGGCCCCGGCCTACTTCTACCACATGGCCGCCCTCGTCGCCAAGGAAGCCGCCGCCTGGGGCTTCAATGAGCAGACCGCCATCCGTCTTTTTGCGGAAACCATGAAGGGCAGCGCTGAAACCCTGCTGTCCTCGGGCATGAGCCCCCAGGAGCTGGAGGATAAGCTGCGTCTCCCCGGAGGCACCACCCTGGCTGCCCTGGACAAAATGGATGCCCTGGGCTTCGACCATTGCTTCACCGAGGGTCTTAAGGCCTGCGCCGAACGCTGTCGTGAGCTGGGTCAGCTTTAACAAAGCACCTTCATTTAAAATCTATTTCACACTTCGCCCTTCGGGGCGTTTTTTTATTTTTAAATAAAATTTTCCTCTAATTATCTTATCATTGGTTTTCTTGTGTGGTATAATAGAATATATTATGACTGTTATCCCCTGAAATAAAGGAGTATCGCCATGAACGACAATAAACTAATCGGTGAAAAAATAAAAAATTACCGAAAGGAAAATCGTCTGACCCTGAAGCAGCTGGAGGAGGCCTCGGGTATTTCCGCTGGCTATATCAGCAAGATTGAGCGCGGCACCGTCAATCCCTCGGTGAAAAATATCCAAAAGCTCTGCTTTGCCCTGGGCATCACCGCCAACGAGCTGATGATCGACGACACCGAGGTTAAAACCCTCTCCGACAGCCACGCCGGCCATTCCTACGTCCTCAGAAAAAGCGACCGCATCCCCATCTACGGCATCACCAACGCCATGGATTTTGAGTCCGTCTTCGAGGACACGCCCAATTTCAAGCTCAACGCCATGACCCTGGCCCCCGAAATGAAGGAGCAGTCCTACACCATCCACAGCTACGACGAATTCGGCATTATAGCCAAGGGGGTCCTTGGCATCAGCATCGGTGAGGTAGATTACCGTCTTGCCGAGGGCGACTGCATTATGATTCGCGCCAACACCCGCCACGCCGTCACCAACCTTTCCGACGAGGAGTGTGTAAGCTATTGGATTGCCATCCGCGGCTAGTCCTTCGACGCATCTGCCCCTGCAGATGCGTTTTTTTCTTGTCTCTAATTATTTTTCATATATGATATTTTTCTTGCTAAAGGATAATTAAAATGACATAATGGCATTAATAGGAAAATTACCGATG
>JAUNGS010000003.1:18964-69179 GCA_030524435.1 Eubacterium sp. | reverse complement strand
TATACTAGAACTATGGGTCATTATTTATTTGTTGCACTTAGATTGTAAATTCAAGGGCTTTTAACCCCCACCACCGGCGCTTTGGTACACAACGCCGGCTCCTGCTTTGTGGTGCTTTTGGCGGCGCTTTTGTACGATCGCAAATTTGGGGATGCGGGCGAGGTGGCACCGGCACATAAAAATGGACTTCCGCATTTACTTCAAAAAGAAAATGTGCTTAAATAGAAGAAAAGGATAAATACAGCTCCTTTTTAAAAAGGGGCGGCGGAAGGAGTGCTTATGGATAAAGAAACCCTGGCCCAGAGGGTCATCGCAAGGCTGAAGGCGGCCTACCCCGAGGCGGAGTGTACCCTGGACTACGATCCCAAGGAGGCCTGGCGGCTTTTGGTGGGGGTGCGGCTGGCAGCCCAGTGCACCGACGAGCGGGTCAACCAGGTGGTGAAGGGGCTCTACGCCAAGTTCCCCGACGTCGATGCCCTGGCGGCGGCGCCGGTGGAGGCCATCGAGGAAATTGTGAGGCCCTGCGGCCTGGGCAAGAGCAAGGCCCGGGATATCAGCGCCTGTATGAAGATCATCCGGGACGAGTACCACGGGCTGGTGCCCGACGATTTTGACGCCCTGCTGAAGCTGCCGGGGGTGGGGCGAAAGAGCGCCAACCTCATCGTCGGCGACGTCTTTGGCAAGCCCGCCATCGTCACCGACACCCACTGCATCCGTCTGGTCAACCGCATTGGCCTGGTGGAGGGCATCAAGGATCCCAAGAAGGTGGAGATGGCCCTGTGGAAAATCATTCCCCCTGAGGAGGGCAACAGCTTCTGCCACAGGCTGGTGCTCCACGGCCGGGCGGTGTGCTCGGCCAGGACGGCGCCTAAGTGCGAGATCTGCTGTCTGGCGGATATTTGTGAGAAAAACGGGGTTAAAGGGCAGGACTGAAATTCGGGTTAAATTTCAGACAGCGGCCCTATAATAATGAAAAGACTTAAAAAGGCGGTGAAGGATATGGATCAGATTCAGGCATTGCAGGCGATCATCGACGATAGCCAGCGCATTGTATTTTTTGGCGGCGCCGGGGTGTCCACCGAGAGCGGCATCCCCGATTTCAGGAGCAGTGACGGCCTCTATATGCAGGCCTACCAGTACCCGCCGGAGCAGGTGGTCAGCCACAGCTTCTTCGAGGCCCACACCGAGGCCTTCTACGATTTTTACAAAAACAAGATGATGTTTTTGGACGCCAAGCCCAATGCTGCCCACAAGAAGCTGGCGGAGCTGGAGGCGGCGGGGAAGCTTCTGGCGGTGGTGACCCAGAACATTGACGGCCTCCACGAGATGGCGGGGAGCAAGCGGGTTTACGACCTCCACGGCAGTATCCACAGAAATTATTGTGAACAATGCGGCAAATTTTTTGACGCAGCCTACGTCAAAAATGCCGAAGGGGTGCCTCACTGCGACGTCTGCGGCGGCAGAATTAAGCCCGATGTGGTGCTCTACGAGGAGCCTTTAAACAGTGATACCATTCAGCAGGCCGTGGCGGCCATCTCCGCGGCGGACACCCTGATCATCGGCGGTACCTCTCTGGTGGTCTACCCGGCGGCGGGCTTTGTGGATTATTTCAGGGGCAAGCATCTGGTGGTGATCAACAAGGAGGTCACCTCCCGGGAGGATCAGGCGGAGCTGGTGATCCACGACGCCATCGGCAAGGTGTTCTCCCAGATCGAGGTGCGCTAGGATGCAGCTGGGAATGACCATTCCCCTTCAAAAGTTTTTGAGGCGTCCGGCGCCGCCCTACGGCGCGCCGGAGGAGCTGGGCTTTAGCTGGGAGATTCACAGGATCATCTTTGGAGGCCTGGACACCCTGGTGGCCGTCAATGCCGCCAGCCGCTTCTGCGTGGCCGCCCGGGGCATGACGGCCTCGGACTGGCTTGAGCTGACAAAGACGACGGCAGACCTCATCGCCTGTGGCCTTCGGGAAGAGAGCATCCCTTATGATAAGCTTGGGGCCTATCTCAAGCAGGCCGGGGAGCCCGTCATCACCAAAACCCACGGCAGAAAGCCCGTGGCAGGGTTAAACCGGGCGGTGGAGGCCCTGGTGAATCTGGACATCCCCCTTGTGGACGACGAAAAATTTCAGGCCCTGCACTGTCATTTTGCCAACAGGGAGGTCTGCAAATGTGCCGGGTACGACAAAAAGGGCCGGCCGGTGGATTTCATGCGGGAGCTCCTTGAGCAATTCTAATACCAAGGACGGCAGGGCTTTTAAGAGTCAGGGCCCTGGGACAATACAAAAAGGGACAGAAATAAAAATTTCTGTCCCTTTTAAAATGGCATCAATTAGAGATGCTCTTCGATATATTTGACGATGTCCTCCTTGGCTACGCGGTTGATGCCGCTGTGCTCGATGTCGAAGCCAGGGTCAATTTCGTAGCCCAGCTCCTTGGACATGACCTCAGCCACCCTGGGGCGGCAGAAGGTGCCCTGGCAGAAGCCCATGCCGGCGCGGGTGCGGCGCTTGACGCCGTCGATGGTGGTGACGGGGATGCCCCGGCGCATGGCGTCTAAAATGGTGGCTTCGGCCACCTGCTCGCAGCGGCAGACCAGACGGCCCTCGCTGCCCAGGGGCAGGTCGATGAGGGGCTTAACCTCGGCCAAAGGCTTTAATTCCTTGCGGGTGATGATGGGCTTTCTGTAGGGATCGAAGCTCGGATCCTCGGTGAGGGTCAGACCGGCGTCCTTTAGGATACCCACCACCATCTGGGCGATGGCGGGGGAGGAGGTGATCCCCGGTGACTGGATGCCTGCGGCGTTGATGAAGTGGGGCACAGCGCTCTCCTCGATGATGAAGTCGTCGGTGCTGCTGACGGCTCTGACGCCGGTGAAGCTTCGGATGAACTGCTTGATATTCAGCTTATCCGTGGTCATCAAGGCTTCCTTGTAGATTCGAAGCAGCCTGTCGGCGTGGGTGTCGCGGTCAGCCTTGTCCTCGTTGATGGCGTCGGGGCCGATGAGCAGGTTGCCGTGGTAGGTGGGGGTGACCAAAATCCCCTTGCCCATCTTGGTGGGCATCTGGAAGAGCACGTTGTTTAACAGCGCGCCGGAGCCGCGAACCATCAGCAGGTACTCGCCGGAGCGGGGGGTGATGGTGAAGTCGTTGAGGCCTACCATCTGGGCGATTTTGTCGGAGTAGAGGCCGGCGGCGTTGACGACGTAGCGGCCTTCAAAGCTTCTGCCGTCGTCGGTGTGAACAGTGAAGCCTTCCTGGCTGCGGTCGATGGCGGAGACGGCGGTTTCAAGGAAGAGCTCGACGCCGTTCTGGATAGCGTTTTCCGCCAGGGCGATGGCCATCTCATAGGGGGAGCAGACCCCGGCGCCCTTGCAGTACAGGGCGTACTTGACCTCGGGGTTGACGTTGGGCTCTAGGGCCATGACGGCGTCGTGGTCCAGAATCTCCAGATCCTCCAGGCCATTTAATTTGCCGTTGGCCATCAGGTCCTCAAGGCCCTGCTTCTGTTCCTCCTCAAAGGCCAGCACCAAAGAGCCGATGGGATCAAAGCCAAAGTTCAGCTCCTTGTTGAGCTGTTCAAATTGCTTCCGGCCCTGGTAGCACAGACGGCCCTTGACCTTGGCATGGGCCTCGGCGTAGCCGCCGTGGACAATGGCGGAGTTGGCCTTGGTGGCGCCCATGGACACATCGTTTTCCTTCTCCAGCAGGGCAACTTTGAGCTCGTAGCGGGACAAAGCGCGGGCAACGCTTGTACCTACGATACCGCCGCCGATAATAATAACGTCATACATAGTTTTACCTCCTCAATGTAATCCGGTTGAATTCGTATAATCTTTATTCTATACCCAATGATAAAAAAGTAAAGAGAAATTCTTGTTAAATTAGAATTATTCTTGCTTTAAAGGAATTCAAAGAATAGCGGCCGTTTCATATACGCCTGTGGCGTGAGGTTGTTTTGGCTGTAGGCAAAGTAAAGCTTTGTCACCGCCGCCTCGAAGCAGATGTTTTCCAAGGGTATGCCGCCGGCCTCGATGAGGGCGTGGCAGGAGGCGTAGAGATCCCCCGAGACATCCTTGTAGGAGATCAGGTAATGGTCGGTTTCGGGGTGCTCGGCGATAAATTTTGCCAGGGAGGTATCCCCGGGCCCGGCGTAATTGCCGCTGGCGGAGTGGTAGAGCAGATGGAGCACCGCCGCCGGAGCCTTGGCGGCAAAGCTGATATAGCCGTAGTCCATGCCCGGGTAGGTTTTCAAAGCCAGAACCTCCTTGTCGAACATCGGGGTGTCGCCCCAGTCGGTGGAGAGGGGCCGATCCCTCAAGGCCTCGATGGCCGGAGAGAGTCTGGCGCTGCCGTGGGAGAGGCAGTGTCCGTCCTTGAGGGCGAAGGGGCGGCCGCCGAAGCTCTCAAAATCATCCAAAATCCAGTCGGCCTCCAGGGTCCGGGTGCCCAGGTGGATCTTCAGGCGGCCGTCGGAATTTTCGTAGATGATGAAAATCCCCGGCAGGCGGGCGTTGAGGATGAAATCCACGGCGGCGGAAAAATTGGCAAGACCGTTGGATTGGGGGTGGCCCAGGGGATGGTTGGCACAGACCAAAACGATGGGAATGGGACTTTGGGCAAAGAAATAGCTCAGGGCTGCGGCGGTGTAGGACAGGGTGTCGGAGCCGTGGGTGATGATGATGCCCTCGTAATCGCTAAAGTCGATGCCCTTGAGGACGTCGATGATTTTGGACCAGTGGCTGGGCGTCAGATTTTCGCTGAGGATGGTGAAGGGGCGGGCGACGGTAAAGTCCACCCGGTGGGGGGCAGATTTCTGGTAGGCGTCGATGAGGACATCGCCCTTTTGGGGATCCACGTCGATGGTGCCGTCGTTGATGGCGGAGCCGATGGTGCCGCCGGTCTGAAGTAAAAATAGTGGGTGGGTGATGGGATACATGGGCTAATCTCCTTAGGCAGATATGATAGGATCATTATAGCATTTATTGACCCGAAAGGCGTATAAAAATTGTCCGGGAAGGGCCGACTTTGAGGATGAGGCTTTAACAGCGGGGCCCGGTTTGCTATAATAGAACAATCAAAGGAAAAGAGGAGCTTTATGGAAACTGTATTGGGGATTGATACCGGCGGCACCTACACCGATGCCGTTCTATTGGATAAAAAGACGAATACCGTGCTGAAAAAGGCCAAGTCGCCCACCACCCGGGGGGATCTGGCCCTGGGCATTGCAAAAAGCATCGACGGGCTGGGGCTTGACGACACCGCAGCCATCGAGAAGGTGGTGTTGTCCACCACCCTGGCCACCAACGCCATCGTCGAGGGCGAGGGCAGAGCCACGGGGCTCATCATCATCGGCGAGCTGCCCAAGGGAGAGCTTCCGGACAACGCCATGGCCCGGGTGCAGGGAAAGATCAACATCAAGGGCAAGGAGGTCACCCCCCTGGACATGGCGGAGGTGGCGGCGGCCTGCGCCCAAATTGCGCCGGGGGTTGAGGCCTTTGCCGTTGCGGGGATGATGAGCACCAGAAACGCCAGCCAGGAGCTGGCGGTGAAGGCCTTCATCAGCGAGACCTACAAGCTGCCTGTGGTCTGCAGCCACGAGCTCAGCAGTCAGCTGGGCTTCCACGACAGGACGGTGACGGCGGTGCTCAACGCCAGCCTGATTCCCATCCTCCGGGAGTTCATCGACGGGGTGAAAAGAACCCTGACGGCCAAGGGCATCGCCGCGCCGGTGTACATGGTCAAGGGGGACGGCAACCTGGCCAGCCTGTCCTTCATTCTGGAAAAGCCCATCGAGTCTATCCTTTCGGGGCCGGCGGCCAGCATCATCGGGGCCCTGAGTCTGGCAAAATGCAGCGACGGCATCGTGGTGGACATGGGCGGCACCACCACCGACAGCGGCGTCGTTCTGGACAACACCCTGACCCTGGCGCCCATCGGAGCCAAGGTGGGGGACTGGCAGACCCAGATCGATTCAGCCCAGATCAACACCTACGGCTTGGGGGGAGACACCCAGATTTTGGCCGTAGATGGGGCTCCCCGGCTGACGGGCCATCGCGTCCTGCCAGCCTGCCGCGGCGGCAAGGACGGCGTAACCCCGACGGATATTCTGCACTGCACCGGAGATTTCGAGGCCTGGGACAAAGCCTTGGCCGAGGCGGCCCTCCAGGCCCAGACGACCCAGACGGTCTCAGACTACGCCGAAAAAATCCAGGCAATGCTTCTGGGAACCATTAAAACCGAGGTTTTGGAGCAATACGATTCGCATTTGCCGGTGGTGGCCATCGGTGCGCCGGCCCGGGCCTGGTACGAAAAAATTGCCGAGACGACGGATTATCAGGTCATCGTCCCCGAGCACCACGAGGTGGCCAACGCCGTGGGGGCCGCCATGGCCTCGGTGGAGGAGCGGGTGACGGCCCTGGTGCGCCCCGACGAGGAAAACGATGGCTACGTGGCCCATATCGGCGGCCTGTGCAAAAGCTTTTCCGATAAGGACGAGGCCGTGGCCTTCGCCTCCGAGGAGGCCAAAAAGCAGAGTATCGCCGCAGCCAAGGCCCAGGGGCTAAAGGAGGCCAGCGCCCAGGTGTTTGCTGAGGACATCGTGGAAAAAATCGGCTGGCGCACGCGTTATATTGAGACCAAGATTAAGGCTGTGGCCAAGGCCACGACCCTGAAGCTGAAAATGCAGGACAACTAAAGCTAAACTAAGAAAAGGGCGCGCTGTGATAAAAAACAGCGCGCCCTTTTGGGTGCTATTTTTGGGGCTTCAGCTCCCTGGGCAGAGGCCTTTCGGAGAGGATAAGGCCCAGGAGAATCAGGGCGGCGCCGCAAAGGCTCTGGAGGGTGATGGGCTCCTTTAAAATCAGGGCCGAGGCCGTCAGGGTGATCACCGGCACCAGGTAAATGTACACCGAGGTTTTGACAGCGCCCAGGACTTTGACGGAAAAATTCCAGGTGACAAAGCAGGCCGCCGAGGCCCCGAGACCCAGAAAAACCAGGTTGGCGGCATTGGTTGGCTGAATAATATTCCCAGGACTAAAGTGAACGCCCGAGATCATCAGCGCGGGAAGCATGAAAATCAGCCCGTAGATAAAGATCCGCCGGGTGCTCTGGATGACATTGTAGCCGTAGCCGCCGATTTTCTTGGACAGCACCGCATAAAAGGCCCAGACCATGCTGGCCAAAAGCGCCAGCACATCCCCCAGGGGGTTCACCGAAAAGCGGAGACCATTTTGACCGATTAAGACAATCCCCGCAATGGCACAGACAAAGCCGATGAAAAAGCCAGCGTGGAAGCCCTCCTCCCGGGTGACAAAATGGGTAACTAAAAAGGTAAAAAGGGGCGCCGTGGAGGTGATGATCCCCACGTTAGCAGCCAGGGTGTAGGTCAGGGCGATGTTCTCCAGCAGGTAGTAAAGACATACCCCGCAGAGCCCCGCCAGGGCAAAGGTGATCTCCTGACGGCGATCCCTCAGCCGCAGCAGATGGGGATGGACGACGAACAGCGCCGCCAGTCCCAGGGTAAAGCGGAGAAATAAAATTTCCATAGGGGCAAAGCTCTTTAGCAGCACCTTGGTGGAGATAAAGGTGGTGCCCCAGATTAAAATGGTAAATAAGGCGGTCAGGTGACCGATGGTATGCTTGGACATGGGAAAGAACCTCTCGCGATTTTTAGTGACATTGCTACTATTTTAGCATGCCGGCGAGGATTTTTCATCGGGAAATTCTTCCGGGAGGATGGGCAGCGGGAAAATAAAAATTTTGCTAAAAAGCCCTTGCATTTTTTAAAAAAGCTGGTATAATATATCGAGTAAGCCAATGAGATTGGCGTACAAATGCGTGCCACTAGCTCAGCTGGATAGAGCGTTCGGCTACGAACCGAAAGGTCAGGGGTTCGAATCCCTTGTGGCACGCCATAAAAAAGATAAACGAACAAGCGGAGGCTTGTTTTTTTATTGCCAAAACCTTCCGTGGGATTCGAACCCTGAGAGGGCCTGAGCCGTAAAGAAAACGATCGTGGATCGTTTTTAGGCGAAGGGGCAAGGAGCTGTGCGACGCAGCCCGGCTGTGCGAAGCACAGCAATCCCTTGTGGCACGCCATAAAAAAGATAAACGAACAAGCGGAGGCTTGTTTTTTTATTGCCAAAACCTTCCGTGGGATTCGAACCCTGAGAGGGCCTGAGCCGTAAAGAAAACGATCGTGGATCGTTTTTAGGCGAAGGGGCAAGGAGCTACGCGACGCAGCCCGGCTGTGCGAAGCACAGCAATCCCTTGTGGCATGCCATGAATTGAGTATGGGATTACAGCGTAACGTGCAGCCGATCGGCCAGTGCTTCCTGTAAAACACTGGAAAAATTCAAGTTTTCATTCTTTGCCATTTCATCCAGCCAGCTGGGGATGGTTAGAGTTTTCCCAACACCTTCCCAATAACACACATATGCTCATCCTTTACCAGCACGAGGGTGTCAAAATAAAGCCTTAAAAAGAGGTAGAAGATGGTGAGAAGAAGATTGGAAACGTGTTATAATAAAACAATTAAAAGCGACGGGGCTAAAGATAATGGAGGTATTAAAAAACATGGCATATAAAGTAAAATACATGCACTGCCCATTAATGGGAGAAAAAATTGACGATTATATATGTTTTGATATCTGCCTTGTGGCCGAAAATGTAGCACCAAAATGGTCGGCACCTGAAAAAGCGGTGATCACAGAAAATTTCGATGAAATATGTTTAAAATGCAAATACCATCCTGAATAAAAGGGCAGAGGTGTTGAAAAGTGGAAAATAATACGGTCATGTGTCCGCTGATGGAAGAAAATATCGATGTGTGGATTTGCTTTGATATCTGCATGGTTGCAGAACGTCAGGCGCCAAAAAGAACAGCGCCAAGTAAGGCGGTTCAAATAGAAGGATTTCATGAGATATGTCTGGAGTGTAAAAATCACGTTGAGTAGAGAAACTACATGGATACTTTTAAAGTTTATATGAAACATAAGTCCTTTGCAACAAACAAAATAAATAGGGTATAAAAACACATTGCGCTAACAAAACCATCCATAGTTGAGGTAACTTTGGATGGTTTTGTTAGATTATAATTATGCTGAAACTTTTTCTTTTTGGGCAATTTCAGCCTGCATAGAACGAACACGATCATCGGTTAACGGGAAGAGGAGCATAAAGATTACAGCAATAACACAGAGGGCAGCGGGAAGGCCACTGAAAAGAATTCGGATACCATTGATAGCCTCTGGTGTAACATTGGAGGCAACGAATCCTACGGCGACAAGGCCGAAGCCGAGGATCATATTTCCGATAGTAGTTCCAATTTTTGCGGTAAGAGAAAAGACAGACATCATAAATGGCTTCAAGTCTTTACCGGTTTTCCATTGAGTATAGTCTACGACGGTAGAATAAACAGCAACTTCTACGGAATGTGCAATAGCGTAACCAATATAGCCTAAACACATTAAAACTGTAAAACTAACGGGAGAACTGCCTAAGAAAAATGCAGAACCTAAGCAGATGCCATAAATTGCCATACCAACGATGAAAGAATTGCGTGCATTTTTAAGAAATTTTGTAATGTAAGGTGATACAAAGGAGGCCCCGATCATCAAGAAGGTACTGGCTGAAAGATAAACAGTCAGCATAGCCTTATCCTGAACAACGTAAGTGTAATAATAGGCTGCGAGTCCTTGGACAATAAAGAAGGTTGCACCCTTTGCGGAAGCGCTGATGATGTATAAAAGGAAGGGTTTTGAGATGGTATACTTAACCATTTCCCAGATAGAAGCATCATACTTATCGGCTTTTTTGCCATCGGAAGTCTGGACAGTATTATCTTCGGCACGGTCGATATTTTTAGTAATGACAAAGAGCTGAAAATAACCGGCAGAGATTAATAAAAAGATCAAAAATGCTAAGGCAGAGTAGCCAAACAGGTCGTTGCCTTGACCAAAGATACTGATAAGAGCGACGCTGGTGAGGCTGAATAAAAATTTGCCGATGGAGTTACAGGTGGTGCGAGCTGAAGCATAAGCCACACGTTCACTGGGATCTTTAGCCATTAAAGGCAGCAGTCCGGTAAAAGCAGAATAAGCTACGGTATAAAGGCAGGAGCAGAGAATATAGGTGCCGCCATACCATACAGCACGTCCCATGCCCGTCATTCCGAGATCGGTGAAGCTTAGCCAACGAAAAAGTCCTGTTCCTATACCGCCAATCAAGAGCCAAGCACGGAATTTTCCGGATTTAAATTTAATCTTTTGAAGTAAGATGCCACAGATAGGAACAGAGATAATATCAACAAAGCTGCTGATAGATAAAATCATAGCCATAACAGCAGTTTCGATGCCAACGGTAGCTGTCATAAAAACCGACCAGTAGGTGCTAGTTAACGTGGTTGTTAAAGTTGAGCAGCCATTGGTTAAGCCATACTGGAAGGCTTGTAAAGAATAGACATGCTTTTTTTTCTGAGTCATAGTGCTGACCTCCTTTACATAAGCATAGAGATTAAGGTGTTAAGAATTTTTTTATCATAACCGAGATAGAGATCTTTTGCAAAATCTGGTGTCATAGGATAGTCGTTTTTGTATTGTGGCCAGTTGAACAGATATTTAGATTGAACGCTGTCAAGAATAGAAGAGTCGAAGCTATAGTTTTCCTGATTGATTGGCGTTCCATAGCTTTGTCCTGCATTGTCATAGTGAGCGTAATCTCGAACAAATTCCATGACTGCGCAGTAATTATCAAAGTTTACATCAGAAAGGCTAATGGGATTTTTATCAAATCCGAAAAGATAACCACCACCTGGAAGCATAATATCTAATAATTCTTTGGCCTTGTCAATACATTCTTGGCGTGTTCCCGTTTTTAAGAGACCTAAAGGATAGAGGCCTTGAATAATATACTTATCACCCAGCTTATCCTTAATAGCTTTGGGGTCACCATATTCAAATTTTAATTCCATACCAGCAGGGAATTCTGTGAGATAGTCGAGATAACGGCTCCAATCCCCTTCGCAGAAGGCTTGACCGCGGATGCCCAGAGAAGCGTATTGCTGGAACATTTTCAAATAGCTAGGTAGCCAAACTTCAGCAAAATCTTTTTCTCGCATGAAAGGCGGCATATGTAGTGGTGTGCCGACACATCCTTGGGGATCGGGATTATCTGGCAGAGCTGCATAGAATAAAAATGGCATAATAGCATCACAGGCTTCAGCAATTTCCGTTCTGTGACGACGGATATCCATACTGATATTACTGAATCCTCGGAGTTGGTCGGCAATAAAATCATAGGGGGCAGAAGTAAATCCCATACAACCAAAAGGGGCACCGTTGTAGTAACCAAATTTCTGAGTTAAAGGTCTAATGATTTTTCGGCCTTCAGCATTTTCGTGCGCTGTGGAGAGGTCGGCACGCAAATAATTTAGGAGAAAATCCCAGGGGGAAGATGCATCTAGTCCCTTATATTGTCTAGGAATAACTTTTTCTAATAAGAAGGCAAAAGGGTCGGTGGCGAGTTCTTTGTATTCGTCGGCCTCCATAGCAGAAACTTCAGGATGTTGCATATAACCATTGTTACCCATAGTAAAGGATTGGGATTTTAATAATTGGTATTTTGAGGGGGAGCGGGTTGTTCCGCCAGGGCCTTTGATGGGGCATTTATCAGAGTAAAGCTTTTGGCAAATTTCTTCGGCAGAAGTTTTAAGTACATCAAATTTAAATTGGGTATCTACTAAATTCTCGCCTGAATATTCAGACAGTGCTCTTAATGGAAGACTGGCAATGACAGGCATACGTTTTGGAATTGTGTTATTGTAAAAATCTTTAAAAATAGTGTTCCTCTCATTTTGAAGTACAGAGATATCAGTCATGGCTAAAGATCCTTTCTCAATTAGATATTGCGTTTTGAATTTCGAAATTCTTAAATTTATTATATTTGCGAAAATTAAACATTACAAACGTTTTCTGAAAATGTGTAAAATTATCACATTTCAGACATGGTATTTGTGAAGGGTGCACATTCGTGATATGATATTTATAGTTGAGGTGGCAATATGAGGTATCAATTATATATAAGTAATAAGTTAAAAAAGGATACGATTACACAACGAGACGATATAGACAAACTCTTTTTTGATAATTTAGTTTTTTTGGAAACAGTGAGTAAAACTAAAGAAGAAAAAAAGACGGAGCTACTTTTAATTGATGAACAGCAGCTGTCTGATCTAAAAACAACAACTTCTGTAAGAAATACTATTTTGGCAGTTTGTGGACAAAACGTTGAGGTCGATGAAATTGCGAAAGAAATAGGGGATCCTGTGATTGTATTCCGAAAAAGCCTCTATGAAATGATTGTTTATTTTAATGAGGCCATGAATATCCAGAGTTCATTTGAACAATATTATCATGAATACATGGAGAATTATGAAAAAGAAAAGAGTGTGCTTTTATCAATTCACAAACTTACAGATTGTGGTATAGCTTTGATGGATTTTTCCAAAGAGACAGCGATAGCCTCTGTAGGTGTTTCGGAAGAAGTATTGCCCTTGCAGAAAATAGAAAAGTCAGTATCAGGAAGTTTTTATGACAATTTTGGAAGAATAGTTTTTTCCTGGGAAGGCAAAGGTCTCATTCTATTTACTGAAGGAAAACATTGCTTAGAAAGCTGGGAGATGCTGCTGTGTTTAGCCAAGGATCGATTTGAAATGAGTGATCAGGACAAGAAACAAGGGGAATTAGAACAATATTCTAAATTATTGAAGGATACACTTTCTGGAAAAATAGACACTCTAGTTTTTTATGAAGAACTGAAGGAAATTGAAAAGCGTATAGGAAATGAAGGAATCTTTTATTTTTGGGTATTGGTATCTTATAATCCGAAGAATAATGGATTGACCCCAGAGAGTTTCTATGAAAAACTCCAAATGATTTTTGGACGACAGTATATGGCTCAAATAGGCAATACTTTTCATATATTGCTTCGATCTCAAAGTACAGAACGACGGTTTCCCGAAAATTTACATAAAATGCTCCAGCAATTTTGTGAAACAAATAACGCTTTTAGTGTAGTTAGTGGGAGTGGATATCGTTATGAACGGATTAAAACAACTTTGATGATGAATCTTCCAGTGATGCATTTGGGAATTATGTTTAGGGAAAAAGAAGAACGTGTTTTTTTCTTTCAGGAATACAGCATTCATTTTCTTATAGACTTTTTTGCAAAACACTATAAGGACTATTATCCTGAAACAGGTGTGAAATACCTGGTTCCAGGATCTGTATATAGTTTATATATTTATGATGAAATAAATCAAACAAATCTTATCGAAGTACTCTATACTTGGTTAATGAATCATCAAAATGCTAAATTGACAGCTGAAAAACTTTTTATGCATAGAAATACAGTAGATAAAAAGCTAAGACTTATTGAAAAAATATCTGGCTGTGCATTAGATGATTTTCAGTTTCAGTATCAGGCTATTTTTTCGTATCTAATTATTAATTACTATGAAAAAATGCAGAAAGAAAACTTTGTGGCACGGATTCTTCCGGAGTATAAATGATTTACATAGACGTGATTTTTCTATTAGTCTTACGGAAATAAGTTTTGGGTGTGCCATTTACATGCCTGCATTAGGGAGAGCACTTAACCAACAGTTCTTTGAGAGAGCGGTTTTGAAGAAAAATACTATATATATGGATTACTTGTTAACCTTATCCTGTATATTGTGTATAAATTAACTTACTGATAGAAGTTTTAGAGCAGTACTTAGTACTTGGATGAAAGCGAAATCTTATAGCTTTTGTAAGAAACATTTCATGGAAGATCCTAAAAAGAAAATTTCAAAAAAATATCTCCCAAAGGGCGTCGATAATTAGTACGATTCCCCTTAGGCAGACAAGGTGAATAAGCAAAGTCTGCTTAAGGGGGCTTTTTATTCCAAACTCAACGCTTCAAATCTATCAAGATCAAAGGTAAACTCATATTTTTTTCCATTTTTGCTTTTAATAATAGGTATTCCCTTCTCGATTAGGGTATCTAAATAACGATGTGTCGTTAAAGAACTTTTTTTAATCAGAGCACTTAAGGTTGATAATGTAAATGGATCATCTGTAAATAATGTACTTTGGATAAAATAGAATACAAGCTCTCTTTGACTTTCAGAGAAATCAAATTTTTCTAATAGCTTTAAGTAATGATCTATTTGGTGAATGCCATTTTCAGTTACCTCTAAAACATGTTTTAAAGATTGTTTAACGAGATCCATAAACATTAAAATAAAAGGTGTGATGTCACCAGCATTTTTGATATCGTTACATTCATCAAAGGCATCGTAATATTTTTTTTGATTGGCTTTGATGATATAGGAGAGACGATAGGCAATCATTGGGGAAAGCTCCTGGGACAAAAGATAACTGCTGATAAAGCGATCTAAGCGACCGTTGCCGTCATAAAATGGATGAATATAGCCGATAAAATAGTGGATGGCGGCGATCTTTATTAGAGATGGAATATCTTCATCGTTTAAGATTGACAAGGTGCTGTTCATTGCCTTAATAATTGTATCTTCTCCATTCAAACCCTGGTGTTTGACTTTTTGAGCAGGTGTTACGATGTCTACAGGACCAGATCTAAATATGTTCCCATCGGGGATATCTTTTTTGTCAATTTCTGGTAAGATAATCTCATCATACAGATTACGGATATCTCCAGAAGAATTCAAAGCGACATATTCTCGGGAAGCCAGTTTCGCATATTTGTTGATCAATCCAGAAAAGCGCAGAAGTTTCTCTTTGTTTCTGGAGCTTTTTAATTGTTCATATGCAGCCATTACTTCGCGCCGTGTGCTGCGAATACCTTCGATATCATTAGTTAGCATGATTTCCTCAAAAAGGCAGCTTTCAAGATATTTATCTTTGGCTACGGCGGGAAGCAGACGGATTTTGCTTTCTAGTTTTTTAGAATCCTTATAGATAAGGCTGATATCATTCAACAAAGTGGGAAGGGTTACCATAAATGCAGGGTTATTATGAATATCAATAGGAAAATATGTTGAATACATGCCGTCTTTTCGGAGTGTCAATTCTTCTTGATAGGTTTCCCTGTCCTTGTACCAAAGTTTTTTTAGCGTTACGTACTTCATCTAAACCTCACCGCAATTATCTTTCAAAAATAGTATATTTGAAAGTATAACACAAAATATTTAAATTATCTTTTCAAAAACCCTTATTTTGAAAAGATAACATAGAAATTTTTCTCTGAATCTTTCAAAAACCCCTATTTTGAAACAATGTATAACGAAAATAGAGTATAATATTTACAAAGACTAAGGAGGTAAAACCAAGTTATCCTCCACAAACCCTGCCTTTGAAACCCGCTTCAAATAGTGTATAATAAGTGTTAAAACAGACCCTTATAAGGAAGGAACAAAATCATGATCACAGGCGTCATTAAGAATAAAATTGATAAAATCTGGACCGATATCTGGGCCGGAGGGATCACCAACCCCATCACTGTCATCGAGCAGCTGACCTACCTCATGTTTATCCGCTCCCTGGATGAAAAGGAGCTGGAAAACGAGGCCTACGAGGCCATGATGGGGGTGCCCTCGGATAAGATTTTCCCGGCATCGAAAATCGGTCAGTCCATGCGCTGGAGCCGTTTTAAGGATCTGGATCCCAGGGATATTTACGTCATCATCTCCCAGCGGGTGTTTCCGGCCATCAAGGCCATGAAAAACGGCCATCTGCCGGATTTCAACGACCAGGGCGAGCTTGTGGACATCCAGGACGAGGCCCTGGGGGATGCCGAAAACACCACGGCCTTTGCCCGCTACATGAGCGACGCTATGTTTTTGATCCCTACGCCCCAGGTGCTTGAAAAAATCGTCACGGGCTTAGACGATCTCTACGAGCACGACATTGCCGACCTGGACATGCAGGGCGACCTCTACGAGTACATGCTGGGCAAGCTGGCCACCGCCGGAAAAAACGGGCAGTTCCGCACGCCCAAGCATATCCGCGAGATGATGGTGGCCCTGATGGCCCCCACACCCGAGGATACCATCTGCGACCCGGCCTGTGGGACGGCAGGCTTTCTGGTGTCCTCGGCGGAGTATATCAGAAAGCACTACGAGGAGACCATGACCTCGGAGCAGTGGGCCCACTTTGAGGGCGACGCCTTCACCGGCTACGACACCGACAGAACTATGCTGCGCATTTCTGCCATGAACCTGATGCTTCACTCCATCAGCCATCCCGAAATCGACTATAAGGACAGCGTGTCCAAGCAAAATGAAATCCAGAATAAGTTTTCGGTGATCCTGGCCAACCCGCCTTTCAAGGGGACGGTGGACGCCGAGAGCATCAACGACGACCTTAAGGCGATCACCAACACGAAAAAAACCGAGCTGCTGTTTTTGGCCCTGTTTCTCAGAATGCTCAAAAAAGGCGGCCAATGTGCCTGTATCGTTCCCGATGGCGTCCTCTTTGGCTCATCCAAGGCCCACAAATCCATTCGCCAGGAGCTGGTGGAAAATCAGCAGCTGAGGGCGGTGATCTCCATGCCCTCGGGGGTCTTTAAGCCCTACGCCGGGGTGTCCACGGCGGTGCTGATCTTCACCAAAACCGACGACGGCGGCACCGACAAGGTCTGGTTCTACGACATGCAGGCCGACGGCTTTTCCTTGGACGACAAGCGGTCCGAAATTGAGGCCAACGATATCCCCGACATCATCGAGCGTTTCCACCACCTGGAAAATGAAGCCGAAAGAAAGCGCACCGAGCAGAGCTTTTTGGTGCCTAAGGAGGAAATTGCCGACAACGGCTACGATTTATCCATCAACAAGTATAAGGAAATTGAGTACATCCCGGTGGAATACCCGCCCACCAGTGAGATTTTAGCCGACCTGCAGGCCCTGGAAAAGGAAATTGCGGCGGGTCTGGCGGAGCTGGAGGGGATGCTGTGATAAAGAGATCTATACTTGAGTGTATGTCATTGGCAGGAAGTGTGCCAGAACAATTTGAAGGAGCTAAAACCTACGTAAGTACGGGGGCCTTAGATCTTGATTATAGGAAGAATTTGTTTTTGAGAGAGGTGGTTGCATGAGTTTGAAAATGAAATTATTAGATGTTTGTGATTTTCAAGGAGGCTCACAGCCACCTAAAGAAGAGTGGATAGGCACTCCTCGGGAAGGGTATGTTCGGATGCTTCAAATTCGTGACTATTCACAAGGGGAAGATAAGTTTATTCAATATGTGAAGGACACAACAAAACTTCATAAATGTAATAAAAATGACATTATGCTTTCTAGATATGGCTATATAGGGCAAGCATTTACAGGATTAGAAGGAGCATACAATGTTGCGTTAGTAAAAGTAATAAAGAAACGACAGATAGATACACAATATTTATTTTACTATTTTCAATCAGAGTACTTTCGCCATTCTTTGCTTTCTAATGTGGGGGCAAGAGCTACAATACCGGGTTTTAACAAAACAGAATTAGTAGCTACAGAGATTCCCGTGCCCAAAACAGAGATACAAATTGAAATTAGAGAAAAATTGTCAATGATTGATAAGTTATTAAAAGAACATCATAAGCAAATCAAAATGCTTGATATGCTTGTGAAATCCCGATTTGTAGAGATGTTTGGAGATCCCGTATTAAATGAAATGTGTTGGGAACAGGTACCTCTTTCCATTTGTATAGAAAACATTGATAATGGAAAAAGTTTTGTGTGTGATTCAGAGGCTCGGCAAGGAGATTGGCCTGCAGTGCTTAAACTCAGTGCAGCTACATATGGCTTTTATCGGCCAGAGGAAAACAAAGCAATACTTGACAAAAATCAATTCGTTGAAGATGCTGCTGTTCGAGATGGCGACCTGCTGTTTACACGAAAAAACACACCAGAATTAGTTGGCATGTGCGCATATGTTTATGATACTCCTGGTAAACTGATGATGCCAGACCTTATTTTTCGGTTGAACACGACTGAAAGATGTAACAAGGTATTTCTTTGGAAACTAATCAATCACGATCTCTTTAGAGATTGCATACAAGCTATAGCTACTGGCTCGGCAAAGTCGATGTCCAATATATCAAAAGAACGCTTGCTTGGCCTTAAGATTATCTTACCGCCAATTGAACGACAGAAAGAGTTTGCTGCCTTCGTCGCCCAAACCGACAAATCAAAATTGGCAATCCAACAAAGCCTGGAAAAACTGGAAACCCTGAAAAAATCCCTGATGCAGGAATATTTTTCTTAAAAACCCGGAGGTACTTATGGAAAATACAGGTATCAAAAATCAGATTGTTGAGGAAATTTGTGAATTGGCAAGACGATACGATGTAGAACAGGTGATTCTGTTTGGTTCCAGAGCCAGGGGGGATTTTTCAGAGAAAAGCGACATAGATCTGGCTGTGCTGGGGGGGGATGTTCTTTGTTTTTCCTTGGATTTAGACGAGGAGGTTTCGACGCTTTTGAAATTTGATGTTGTCGATTTAGGGAAGCCCATTCAAAAAGAGCTTAGAGCGGCGATCGAAAAAGAGGGAAGGGTGCTTTATGAAAAAATTTGATCATTATCAATCCAATTTAAAGGTATTGCAGCGGGCTGATCAGGAAGACTTGTCCAATGATTTTATCATCGGCGGCATTATCGATAAGTTTTTTATCCAATTTGAATTGGCCTGGAAAGTACTCAAGGAACTTTTAAAGTACGAAGGACGTGTTGTATCTGCCAGTGGATCGCCCAGAGTAATATTAAAAGAAGCCTTTAGCATCTACGATTTTATAGATGAGGAAATATGGTTGTCTATGCTGCGAGCTAGAAATGATATGACCCATGTTTACGATGCAGCGGCAGCAAGACGGATGGTCGATACCATTTTAGAGGACTATATTCCTGCTTTCCTTAAGCTGCAAAATGGAATTAGTGCTTTTTATGGTGATGCACTGAAGAATATGTGAGACCAAAGATTCATAACTCATAACTAAAGCTTTAAAGTACTGATGCAAGAAGGTTAAATGAATCGAATATATGGAGACAGATATGGGTAAAATGGTTGAAATAGATGAACAATACAGCAAGTGGATTTCTGAGGTGAGCAAACGCTTTCGTCAGAGTCAGATTAAAGCTGCGGTAAAAGTGAATGATGAAATGCTCCGTTTTTATTGGCAGTTGGGCAGGGAACTACACGATAGAAAAAACAGTTTTACATATGGTCAGAGTTTTTATAAAACAATTAGCCGTGATTTACGTAAAGAGCTGCCCGATGTAAAATCTTTTTCAGAAACAAACCTGAAATATATGCAGTACTTTTATGAGATGTATCCGAATATTGGAAATCGTCCACAACTTGTGGACGATTCAGATGACAATGCTGTATTCTGCATTCCTTGGGGACATCAAAGGACGATTCTGGATAAGTGCAAGGGAAATCCGCAAAAGGCGCTGTTTTTTGTAAATCAAGTGATTCAGAATGACTGGTCACGTGCTGTGTTGCTGAATTTTCTGGACACCGATCTGTTTGAGCGACAAGGAAAAGCGATTACAAATTTCAAGCAGACGCTTCCAGCTATACAAAGTGATCTAGCGCAAGAAATTACAAAAGACCCGTATAAATTCGATTTTATTACATTGACCCAAAGCTATAATGAAAAAGAACTGAAAGATGCGCTTATGGACAACATTCAGAAGTTCTTGTTAGAGCTAGGCAATGGCTTTGCTTTTGTGGGGCGGGAATATCGGATTGAAATCGGCACGACTGAAAATTTTATCGATATGTTGTTTTACCATATTCGACTGCACTGTTATGTGGTAGTCGAGGTAAAGGTTACAGAGTTTGAGTCATCGTATGCCGGCCAGCTGGGAACCTATGTGGTGGCTATTAATCATCAGCTTAAAACGGAAAAGGATGAACCTACACTTGGACTGCTTGTGTGTAAATCTAAGGATGATATAAAAGCGCAGTATGCACTGGAATCAAGCAGTCAGCCGTTGGGGGTGTCAGCATATGAATTATCAAAATTGATACCTGAGAATTTCAAAGGCTCTTTGCCATCGATTGATGAGATTGAGAGTGAATTGCGGAAAGAAGTGGAAGAATAGGCAAAGATATTCCGCCGGTATTGCAATAACTCAAAATTTAACAACCACAATTACACCAACCACTGCCACCGTGCAGTTAATTCCAAGAAACAGGAGTGGATGAAATGTCTAACTTCGGATTTTTAAAAACCAAAGAAGCCTATGCGCTTTTTGCCTCGGCCTGTATCGAGGCGGAGAAAATTTTTGCCACCGCGCCGGCCATGTGCGCTGTGGGCTGCAGGAAAGCCCTGGAGCTGGCCGTGAAATGGGTTTATGCGGCGGATAACACCATTCAGATGCCCTACCGGGACAACCTGCAGTCCCTAATCCACGAGCCCTCCTTCCGCTTTGCCACAGACAGCAAGACCTGGGGAAAGCTGCCCTTAATCGTCAAGCTGGGCAACAGCGCCGTCCATACGGGGCAGAGCATCAAACCCGGCGAGGCCCTGGCGGCTTTGAAGGGATTATTTGAATTTGTCCAGTGGATCGACTATTGCTACGGCGAGGACTACGAGGAGCGGACCTTTGACCTCCACGCCATCCCCGTAATGAAGATGATCATCGACGCCAAGAAGATCAAGGCCCAGGAAAGCCTTCTGGGGGAAAAGGAGGCGGAGATTGCGGCCCTGCAGAAGAAAATCGAGGCCATGTCCGCCACCTTGACGGCGGAGAAGGAGCAGCACCAGGAGGAACGGCACTTCGAGGCGGAGGATCTCACGGAGTTCAAAACCCGCAAGATCTACATCGATGTGGACATGAAGCTGATGGGCTGGCATTTCGAGGGCCCCGAGGCCGACGTCCAGGAGGAATACCCGGTGGAGGGGATGGCGGGCGTCCCCGGCAAGCAGGGTTATGTGGATTACGTCCTCTTTGGCAAGGACGGCCGTCCCCTGGCGGTGGTGGAGGCCAAGAGAACGAGCGCGGATCCCAATGCGGGAAGAAAGCAGGCCATGCTCTACGCTGATTGTCTGGAGCGCAAATTTGGCTGCCGCCCCATGATGTTCACCACCAATGGTTTCGAGACCTATTTCTGGGATGATACTACAGGCCCCCAGCGCAAAGTTAGCGGCATCTTCAGCAAGGACGATCTTCAAAAGCTGATGTACCGCCGTCAGGAGCGGCTTGAATTGGGGACAATTCCCATCAACGACGCCATCACCGACCGCTACTATCAGAAGGCGGCCATCCGGGCCGTGGGCGAGGAAATCGGCCAGGGCTTCAGAAAGCACCTGCTGGTCATGGCCACAGGTACGGGGAAAACCCGGACGGCGGCCAGCCTGGTGGATGTGCTGAGCCGGGGAAAGCACGTCACCAACATCCTGTTTCTGGCGGACCGCACGGCCCTGGTCAAGCAGGCCCGAGACGACTTTAAGAATTACCTGCCGGACATGTCTCTGTGCAACCTCTGTTCCAACAAGGACGACCGACAGGCCCGCATTGTCTTTTCCACCTATCCCACCATGCTCAACGGCATCGACGCGGTGAAGTCCAAGGACGGGCTCTGTCTGTTTACGCCGGCTCATTTCGATTTGATCATTGTGGACGAATGCCACCGGAGTATTTTTAAGAAATACCGGACGATTTTTGAGTATTTTGACGCCCACGTTGTGGGGCTGACGGCGACGCCCAAGACCGATGTCGATCACGATGTCTACGCCTTTTTCGAGAAGGAGTCCGGGGTCCCCACCTACGCCTACGACTACGAGACGGCGGTATACCAGGATCACGTGCTGGTGCCTTACTACAATTACGAGGTCAAGACGAAGTTTTTGGAGGAGGGCATTACCTACGATCAGCTGTCGGCGGAGGATAAGGCCCGCTACGAGGACGATTTTGCCGAGGACGACGGCAGTCTGCCGGATTTTATTCCCTCGGCGGGGCTCAACACCTTTGTGTTCAACGAAAAGACGGTGGACACGGTGCTCCAGGATCTCATGACCCGGGGCATCAAGGTGGCCGGCGGGGATCGCCTGGGGAAAACCATCGTCTTTGCCCAGAACAAGCGCCACGCCGAATTTATTTTAGAGCGTTTTAATAAGCTGTATCCCGGCTACAATGGGGTCTTTGCCCAGCGGGTGGTCTGCACCGACGCCTTTGCCCAGACGGTCATCGACGATTTTAAGATCCCGGAAAAAAATCCCCACATCGTCGTGTCGGTGGATATGATGGACACGGGCATCGACGTGCCCGAGTGCGTCAATCTGGTATTTTTCAAGAAGGTGCGCTCCAAGGCCAAATTCTGGCAGATGATCGGCCGGGGCACCCGCCTCTGCAGGGGCCTGACCTGTGTGGATCAGATGGATGGCGAGTACACCGATAAACGGCGCTTTCTGATCTTTGACTACTGTGGCAATTTCGAATATTTCAGAGAGCATATCGAAGACTACAAGGGCAGCGAGGCCAGAACCCTGGCGGAAAATATTTTCTGTAAGCGCATCGATTTGGCGATAGCGCTGCAAAAGGGGGATTATGCCTCAGAAGATTATCAGCGCTGGCGCAGCGAACTGATCGCTGAATGTCACAGACAGGTGGAGGCCTTGAATCCAGAGCTGATTGCCGTGCGTCTGCACCGGCAGTACGTAGAAAAATACAGGCATCTGGAGGCCTTTACCTGTATCGATGGCATGGAACCCGAGGAGCTGAAAAAGGAGATTGCGCCCCTGGTGACCTCCGAGGATAAGGACGAATTTGCCAAGCGCTTCGACAATTTCATGTACGGGCTGATGCTGGTGATGCTTCAGGAGAAGCCAGGTTTTGAAAACTCAAAAAAGCGCCTCTGCGACACGGCGCTGCTTTTGGAGAGCAAGGCCAGTATTCCCCAGATCAAGAAAAAGCTCCAGGATATTCAAAAAATCAGAGAGGATGCATTCTGGGAAGGGATCAGCGTGCTGGATCTGGAGCAGGTGCGTCTATCCTTCCGGGAGCTGCTGAAATTTTTGGATGATCCGGGGGTGCAGCCCATCGCCACCAGGCTTTCGGATCCTATTTTGGAGACGCGGGAGGGCGAGCCCCTGGGGGTGGCCTACGATTTTGAAAATTACAGAGATAAGGTCAATCGCTACGTCAATGAGCACAGCGACACCCTAGCCATCCACAAGCTGACCCACAATATTCAGCTGGCCCCGGGGGACTACAAGGAGCTGGAGCGGGTCTTAACCGTGGAATTGGGGAGCCCGGAGGACTACGACCAGGCCTTTGGGGAGACGCCCTTTGGTCTGCTCATCAGAAAAATTGCCAAGCTGGATCACGAGGCGGCCATGCAGGCCTTCTCAGCCTTCATCAACGATCAGTCCCTGTCCCAGAGGCAGATTGCCTTTGTGCATAAAATCATCAACCACATCGAGCAAAACGGCTATATGGAAAACATCACCGATCTCCAAAAGCCGCCCTTTGACAAGCCGGTGAGCTTTATCAAGCTTTTCGACAGAAAAAAACAGATGCAGCTGGTGGCGGCCATCAATGCGGTGAGGGACAACGCCGTCAAGATTTCAGGGCTGTAGATCGACCCCAAAATAAAAAGAAGAAGCCACCGAAAAATCGGTGTCTTCTTCTTTTTTATACTTTGATATCTAGGCTAAGGTTTCTCTGAGGGACTTCATAATGGCCTCAAAGCTGTCGGGCTGCCAGGCGCTGCGGCCGATGAATAGACCGTCGACGTTGTCCAACACGGCGTACTGCTTGGCGTTGTCGATGTTGACGGAGCCGCCGAAGAGCAGCGGGATCTTGCGGCCTTCCTCGCCGTAGAGCTCGACGGTGACCTCTCTGAGGGCGTCGTGCATTTCCTTAACCAGGGGCGCTTCAGCGGGGATGCCGTTGACGCCGATGGCCCAGACGGGCTCGTAGGCGACCCAGAATTTGCCGATGGCCTCGGCGGGGACGCCGTGGAGGGCGATTTTCATCTGGCGGGCCAGAACCTCCTTGGAAACGCCGTACTCCTTGTCCTGCATGGTATCGCCGATGCATACCAGGGGTGTAAAGCCGTGCTTCAGACCGGCCAGGGTCTTTTTGTTGACGGTGTAGTCGGTCTCGTTGAAGTACTGGCGGCGTTCACTGTGGCCAATTTCTAAGATGTCGACGCCGATTTCCTTCAGCTGAACGGGGGAAATTTCCCCGGTGAACTGACCGGCGTCCTCGTAGTGAACGTTCTGGGCGCCGAGCTTTAGGGTAGAGCCCTTGCTGTCGATGAGCTCTCGGATTTTCCAGAGCTGAACAAAAGGCGGAATGATGAAAAACTCAAACTCGGGATAATTTGGAATGATGTCCATGAGACCTTCGGTGTAGGCAATGCCCTCCGCCGTGGTCTTGTTCATCTTCCAGTTGGTGCCTAGGAGCAGTTTTTTCATGGCAGACCTATTTCATGTAGGTTTTTTCCAGCTCGCGCATGCGTTCTACCTTTCTGGTAGAGCCGCCGCCGGCAAATTCGCTGTTTAAGTAGGCTTCGACGATCATCTTACCCAGCTCAACGCCGATGCAGCGTGCGCCCATGGTGATGACGTTGGCGTCGTTGGACTTGGCCAGACGTTCAGCGGCAAAGGTGTCGTGGCAGGTGCCGGCGAAGACACCGGGAACCTTGTTGGCCATCATGGCAACGCCCAGGCCGGTGCCGCAGATGATAATACCGCGGTCGTAGGTTTTGTCGGCAATTTTTTCAGCCAGGTTGAAGGCGATGTCCGGGTAGTCACAATCGTGGGTTGCAGAATATTTTAAGTCGGTAATGTCGTAGCCCTTTCCTTTTAAGTGTTCGTAGATAGCATCCTTAAAATCGAAAGCAGCATCATCACAATCAATAGCGATTCTCATGGTTAAATCCTCCTTAGGAATTTGTTGATTTCCTTTATTATGCCATACTTTTTCAAATTTGCATAGAGGAAATTAATTTCAAAGTATTTGCTAAGAAAAGCGAAGTGTGGGAAAATAGCACTAGACAAGTATCGAACAATAAACAAGAAATTGAGCAGAGGAGGATCAGGGTGCAGAATAAAACAGAAATCACTATCAGCTACGACCGGGGAATTCACACCCGGGTGGCGGCGATGATTGTGCAGAAGGCCTCGGAGCTGGAGGAGCGCTTTGGCTGCAGAATTTATATCAAGCGGATCGACCAGGCCCTGCTGGTGCCCTGCAGCTCTGTCATTCCTCTGGTGGGGATGAAGCTGAAGCAGGGAGAGCAGGTGGAACTTCTGTCCAATGGCGTCCAGGGGGCCAGGGCCATCATGGAGCTTGGGGCCTTTATGGAGGGCCGGGGAGCCGTGGATCTAGATGCGGTGGATAACATCATTCAGAAAAATACCTTAACCAGCGAGACGATTTTTGAGAGCATCGAAAACGGTCTGGTGGTGGTGGACGCCCAGGGAGATATTATTATCTTCAATGAGGCGGCGGCTCAAATGACGGGGCTTGCAAAGGATCAGGCCATCGGCGCCCAGGCCGACGCCCTGATGCCCCAGCTGAATCTGGCCTCAACCCTGGCCCACGGCACGGAGCGCCGGGGGATCAAGGAGAAGATCAACGACAACTGGGTGATCCTCGACAAGACGCCGGTTTTGGTGGAGGGAAAAAATGCCGGTGCCGTGGCGGTGCTCCAGGATATCTCCCAAATTGAGGCTTTGTCCTGGGAGCTGAGCAGTGTCAAGGAGCTGGAGGGAAAGCTCATCAGCATCCTGGAGGCGGTCTACGACGGCATCTGCCTGGTCAACGAGGACAACAGAATCACCTATGCCAATGCGGCCTTTGCAGCCATCGTCAAAAAGCCGATTTCTCAGCTGACGGAGCAGCCTCTGGCCATTGTCTTTGATGGGGAAAAAATCCCCGGCACCCTTTTTGAAACCGGTGGGGAGACGATGCTGACCAACCCTGACGGCCGGGAGTTTATGCTGGATGTCAGGCCCATCTCCGTGGACGGCAGCAGCCGAGGCAGCGCCATCGTTGCCCGGGAACTGACGGAGATCACGAAACTGGCGGCGGCGGTGGAGGAATTGTCGGCGAAAACCGATTACCTCCAGAACGAGCTGGCCAAGCGCCAGGATCTGGACGCCTCCTTTGAGACCATCATCGGAAAAAGCGGTATCCTCATGGAGGCTTTGTCGGTGGCGTCCAAGGCGGCGAAAACCGACGCCACGGTGCTGATTCGCGGCGAGAGCGGCACCGGCAAGGAGCTGGTGGCCCGGGCGATCCACAATGCCGGCAGCCGCAAAAACAAGCCCTTTGTGGGGGTCAACTGCGCGGCCATACCGGCGGATCTTCTGGAGGCGGAGCTCTTTGGCTACGAGAAGGGGGCCTTTACCGGGGCGGTGCGGACCAAGCCGGGGAAATTTGAGCTGGCCGACGGCGGTACGGTGTTCCTGGATGAAATCGGGGATATGGACAAGGCCATGCAGGCCAAGCTCCTCCGGGTGCTCCAGGAGAAAGAGGTGGAGCGGGTCGGGGGCCTTGGGCCCATCAAAATCGACGTCCGGGTCATCGCTGCCACCAATGCACCCTTGGAAAAGCTCATGAAAACCCAGGACTTCCGCCAGGATCTCTACTACAGGCTCAATGTTATTTCCGTAATACTGCCGCCTTTAAAGCAAAGAAAGGGAGATCTCCCCTTGCTAATTGAGGCGTTTGTTGATAAAATATGTATGCGGTACCAATTGCCTAAAAAGCGGGTTTCCAAGGCGGCGCTGCAATGTTTGGAACGCTACGATTTTCCCGGCAACGTCCGGGAGCTGGAAAATATCATTGAGGGCGCCATCACCTTGAGCGCCGACGAATGGATTGGCCCCTGGGATCTGCCGGCCTACGTGGACAAGGATGGGGAGAATGTCCCCGATCCCCGGGGAAGCAGCCTGAATATTGGGGATAAAATCCCCACCTTTGAGGAGATGGAGCGGGAGCTCATCGCCCGGGCCTTAGAAAAATATAAAAGTTTCAGAAAGGCCGGAGAGGCTCTAAAGCTAGATCACAAGACAGTTTCAGCCAAGGCAAAGAAATACGGCCTGCGTCAATAGGGGAAGTATTTCAAAAAGTTGGCACGAAACTTGCGTGGATATATCGGGGTACGGGTCAGGCCAAGACGCCTGGCTCACCCTATCAAATTTAAGGAGGATCTCAATGGCAGGTACAGGTGTTGTAATCGTTTCTCACAGCGCTAAGCTGGCGGAAGGATTAGCAGAAATTGTCGAAGAAATGAATGATGGCAGTGTGATGATTAAGGCGGCAGGCGGCGCCGACGGCGGACGCATCGGCACCAACGCGTTGAAAATTCAGAACGCCATCGAATCCATGGAAGACAGAGATAATATTTTGTTGTACGTGGACATGGGCAGCTCGATCATCAGCACAGAGGCAGCCATCGATATGCTGGATGACGATCTCCAGGAAAAGGTTCAGATCGTAGATTGTCCCATTGTGGAAGGCGCCTTTGCGGGTGTGGTTCAGGCCACCATCACCGACGACGTCGATGAAATTATCCGCGTTTCCAAGGAAGCCAAGGAATTATCTAAATGTTAATAACGGTTTTGCGCCGTTAAATATAAAATTTCAGGAGGAAATTTATCATGATTAAACGTTTGTTCAATGATGCCTACGATGTCGTAGAAGAAATGCTCGAAGGCTATGTAAAAGCACACGCCAACTATGTTGAAATGTGTGATCTGGAAGAAGCCCAGGGTCGTGTTGTTGTGGCCAAGGGTGCCGGCACAAAGGACAAGGTTGGTGTTATCATCGGTGGGGGATCCGGTCACGAACCTTTATTCTTAGGCTATGTTGGTGACGGCTTTGCCGACGCTTCTGTTATCGGTAATATCAACACCTCTCCCTCTCCGGACCCGTGCTACGCTGCTGCCAAGGCTGTTGACAACGGCAAGGGCTGTATCTACCTCTACGGTAACTACGCCGGCGACGTTATGAACTTCGACATGGGCGCTGAAAAGGCCGATGAAGAAGACGATATCCGCGTTGAAACCGTTCTGGTTACCGACGACGTTGTTTCCTCAGAAAATATTGAAGACCGTCGTGGTATCGCCGGTGACTTCTTCGTATTCAAGGCTGCTGCTGCCAAGGCTGAAATGGGCGGCGACTTAGACGAAGTTGTTGCTGCTGCCAAGAAATGTAACGACAACACCCGCACCATGGGCGTTGCTATGTCTTCTGCAACCTTACCCTCCAAGGGCGGCCCGATCTTCGACATGGAAGACGGCGACATGGAAATCGGTATGGGTATCCACGGCGAACCTGGCGTAAGACGTGGTAAGATTGAACCGGCTGACAAGGTTGTCGATGAAATCATGGAACCCGTTCTGGCTGACCTGCCCTTCGAATCTGGCGACGAAGTTTACGTTCTGGTCAACAGCCTGGGCGCTACCCCGCTGCTGGACTTACACATCTGCTACAGACGTGTAGCTCAGATCCTGGAAGAAAAGGGCATCAAGGTTTACAAGGCTCTGGTTGGCCCCTTCGCCTGCTCCATGGATATGGCCGGTATGTCCATCACCCTGTTAAAGCTGGATGATGAAATGAAGGAATTAATGGATTACCCCTGCAATACACCTTACTTCACCCAGGTAAAATAATCCATTTTAAGTCATGCATTAAATTTCCGGGCGCGCTGTGAAAAGCGGCGCGCACCGGTTTTTAAAAGTGCGCACTGTTCTGTGCAGTGCCCGCAGAACAGTGCGCATTTGCACAAAAAATATAAAGGAGATAAAAACAATGAGTGAATACATTCTGGATAAGCAGTACTTTGTCAATGTCATCAAGGATTTAATCAAGTTAGCGGAAGACCGCAAGGAATACTTCACCGAGCTGGACTCTGCCATCGGCGACGGCGACCACGGCATGAACCTTTCCATCGGCTTCAGAGAGGTTGAAAAGAACCTCGACGAATGGCAGAAGGAAAACATCAACGGCTTCTACAAAAAAGTTGGTACCGCGCTGTTAGACAAGGTTGGCGGCTCCTCCGGACCGCTGTACGGCAGCTTCTTCATGAAGTTTGGTCTGCCGGTTAAGACCAAGGGCCCGGACGAAGGCGTTACCTTCGACGAATTTGTCGAAATGATGGAAACCGGCGTTAAGATCATCGAAAAACGCGGTAAGTCTACTACCGGTGAAAAGACCATGCTGGATACCTTAAGACCGGCCCAGGATGCCTTAAGAGCGGCCTACGAAGCCGGTGATTCCCCCAAGGAAGCCATGGCCAAGGCCGTTGAAGCCGGCAAAGAAGGTCTGGAATCCACCAGAAATATTGTGGCCACCAAGGGTCGTGCCATGAGATTAGGCGAAAGAGCCATCGGTCACCTGGATCCGGGTGCGGCTTCTTCTGCTGAAATGCTGGAAATCTTCTACAAAAATATGCCCGACGCATAATCGGTGTAAAATAAATGTTCCACGTGAAACAATGGCGGATCAAAATCCCTGAAGGGCAGCCTTGGCTGTGCAGGGAGGGATTCGCCGGGGCTCTGTTGATAAAAAATGTTCCACGTGGAACATTTTAGAAATCGCTGTCTTCGGACGGCGATTTTTTTATACCCCTGCAGAGCTGCAGATTTTTCTTGAGGGAAATTTTTTAAAGTGTTATATTAAAAAAAGAATGTAAAAGCTTTGGAGGCCGTGGCTGTGAAAAATAGTGTGACCATTGCCTGCAGAAAATGCGGGTGGGAAAAGGATTTTTATTTTGGCGTGGGGCTTTTGCACCGGGGCGCGGTGGATTTCGATTCCGAACATGCGCTGCTGCCGCGGTTTGTAAAGGATCAGAAGGCCCTTGGGGAAATACGCCGGGCCGTGGAGGGTGGTGCGCAGCTCGAGACGGAGTATCGCTTTGCCCTTTATAGATGTCCGGACTGCGGCGCCTTTTACAAGCGCTTTGAGTACAGCCTGATGCATGCCGACGGCAGCGAAGAAAAGCCTGCCTACGCCTGTGACTGTGGCGGGATCCTTGAGAAAATAGATTTGGAGGACTTTTGCCCGGAGGCCTATCCCTGCCCGGCCTGTGGGGAGATGGCCCTTGCGGAGAGTGTTTCTATGCTGATGCCGGATTTTGACTGAGCGCAGACAGCCTGGCATACTTTTATTGTATACAATATTTGTGTCGATGGACAGAAACGCTGCTGAGCCATTTAAAAAACCGCCCCTGGGGCGATTTTTTAAATGTAGATGAATTGAAGGTATTTAAACTCAAAGGGCGTCGGGACCGCGCTCGCCGGTGCGGATCCGGATGACATCCTCGATGGGCTTAATGAAAATCTTCCCGTCGCCGGCCTCGCCGGTGGCGGCAACCTTGAGAATCAGGCCGACGACCTCGTCGACCTTTTCTTTTTTACAGACAATGCGTATCTCAACCTTGGGCAGCATGTTCATCATGACCTTGGAGCCCCGGTGGTGGGCCAGCCAGCCGTGCTGGTTGCCGCAGCCCAGAACCTGGTGGAGGGTCATGCCGTCGATATTGATGGTCATCAGCGCGTCCTTCAGGGCTTCCAGCTTTTCGGGACGGATGATGGCGGTGATTTCTTTCATGATAGACCAACCTTTCTGAAATTTACTGATCGAGACCAGAGAAGGCGGGGTAGGCCGCTTCGCTGTGTTCGGAGATATCGAGACCTAAGGCTTCTTCTTCCGGTGTGACGCGGATCTTCATAACCTTCTTGAGGACCGTCATGATGATAAAGGTCATGATGGCGGCGTAGGCGATGGTGATCACGATGCTTACAATCTGAGCCACAAAGAGGGCAGTATCGCCGAAGAACAAGCCGTTCCACTGGGCAGCGCCGTTGATGGAGGTCAGGCCGAAGAGACCGGTGGCGATGCCGCCCCAGATCCCGCCGATGCCGTGGCAGCCAAAGGCGTCCAGGGCGTCGTCGTAGCCAAATTTAGCCTTGACCTTGCTCATGAAGAACAGGCAGATGGGACTGACGAGACCGCCGATGATAAAGGAGGACCATACCGGAACGAAGCCGGCGCCGGGGGTGATGGCCACCAGACCGACCACGAGGCCGGTGGCAGCGCCCAGAACCGTGGGCTTCTTGTAGAGAATCTTTTCGCAGAGCATCCAGGTCAGCATGGCCATGGCCGCGGAGGTGTTGGTGGTGACGAAGGCGTGGGCCGCCAGACCGTCGGCAGCTAAGGCAGAGCCGGCGTTGAAGCCGAACCAGCCAAACCAGAGCAGGGCAGCGCCCAGGACAACCATGGGGATGTTGTGGGGATGGTATTCCTTCATGCCGTAGCCCCGGCGCTTGCCCAGGATGATACAGGCCACGAGACCGGAGATACCAGAGCTGATGTGAACCACGTTGCCGCCGGCAAAGTCAACGGCGCCCAGGCTGGCGATGAAACCGCCGTCGCCCCAAACCATGTGGGCCAGCGGGTAGTAAACCAGCACCAGCCACAGGGTAATAAAGATAAAAAGTGCGGAGAAGCGCATTCTGCCGGTTAAGGAGCCGCAGATCAGCGCCGGGGTGATGACGGCAAACATACACTGGAACATGGCGAAGGCCATGTGGGGGATGGAGGTGGCGTAGATGTCGCTGGGGTCGAAGCCGACGCCGTTGAAAAAGGCGTAGTTGAGACCGCCGATGAAGCCGCCGATATTATCTCCAAAGGAGAGGGAGTAGCCGATGGCCACCCACAGCACGGCGGAGAGACCGCAGATAAACAGACAGGACATGATGGTGTTCAGCGTATTCTTTCGCCTAACCATACCTGCGTAAAAGAAGGCCAGACCTGGCGTCATGATAAAGACAAAGGCGGCGCAGATCAGAATAAAGGCAGTGTCGCCGGGATTAAACATAGGGATTCCTCGCTTTCCGATACCCCGGGGGGATCGCAGATTGAATTCGGAACCGCGTATTCCGAAGGAGGGTGCACCTTGCAAAAAGTAAAAAAGACAGTTTATCCAGGAAGGGGGATCCGCCATTGGATAAACTGTCTTATTAGCTTTGCGATAAATACAGTATACAATCTTAGGACGATGAGGTCAAGACCTTTTTTGAAAAAAATGAAAAAGTGATGAAAGCAATGTAAATGACCGAAAAACAAAAAGCCGGCAAACAAAAAGCTGTAAACGTCATCCTGTTGAAATAGCCCGAAATAAACTGTACAATTTTTTTAAACAGGAGAGGTTCGCATTGTGCTGCGGACGAAATTGAGTATAGAATTGAGATTGGGAGGCAGCGATGATCAAAGCGGTCATTTTTGATATGGACGGTTTAATGTTTGACTCAGAGCCGGTTTCGGTGGAGGCCTGGGTTGCGGCGGGAAAGAAGATGGGTGTGGACATCACCCGGGAAATGGTTATGGCGGTTTTTGGTCATAATCGCTCCGATCTTTCCGATTATTGGAAAAAGCATTTTGGTCAGGACTTTGATTCTGAAAAGGCGGCGGAAATCAGGGAAATTGAAATGCAGAAGTACGCCAGGGAGCACGGCATCCCCATGAAGCGGGGGCTTTCGGCGCTGCTGAAGTATTTAGATCGAAAAAATTATCTCTTTACCATCGCCTCGTCATCCTCAAAGGCGCTGATCCACATCAACACGGCCATGGCGGGCATCGCCGATTACTTTGAGATGACGGTCAGCGGCGACGAGGTGCGCCACGGCAAGCCGGCGCCGGATATTTATCTCAAGGCAGCCCAGAAGCTCGGTGTCAAGCCCGAGGAATGTCTGGTGCTGGAGGACTCCCCGGCGGGCATCGCAGCCGGTGCGGCGGCGGGCATGAAGACTATCATGGTGCCGGACATGATCGCCCCCACCGACAAGGAGCGGGCCGAGGCGGAAATGATTGCAGACAGCCTGGAAGAGGTAATCCCCTGGCTTGAGAACGAAAATGCGGCGGCGATGACGGCCTAATGCAGATAATCAGCAGATAAGTGCCCCAACCCAAAATACCCACGAAGGTTTCGACTTCGTGGGTATTTTTGCGTTCTTTTATTTGATCAGCGCCGCAAGCTCTCTATGAAATTTGGAGGAGCACTGAATTTTAACGGCGTTGGTCTGCTTGTCCTGGGTGTAATAGACAAGGTATTTCGCCTTGTTTTCGATGCGGGCCAGGGTCAGATTTTTATTTTTTCCCGGGGCCTTGGCGGCGGATTCCGCGGGAAGCACCTGGGTCATGGCCGATACAGGGATGACGAGGATCTCTTTTTCCCAGAAGAAAATTTTTCGGCTGATGCTCAGATTTTTGTGGGTCAAAACCATGTAATATTTGGTGGTGATGAATCTGAGGACGATGATGCAGAGCAGAAACATCAAAATCAGAGCGCCGAAGCTGATGGCGGTCCGGACGTTGTAGTCGCCGACGGCGTTGATGATGCGGTTGTAGAACAGAACGTAACCCAAAACGAATAGAAAGATGAGGATCATCGCGGTTAGGCTGAAGCCCTGGCTGCGAACCTCCTCCCGTGCTTTAACGGCCATTTTAGCCTCCTTGTCGTGTCAAAGATTTTGTTTGTCTTATTATAACAGATCGGGGTGAAAATTGCGAATGTGGGCGGGGGCAATAAAATAAAAGACGCCCTTCATAAGAAAGACGTCTTCTGTCTATTGGATACGATTAGGCTTCGGGTTCGAATTCATCCTTGCCAACGCCGCAGTCCGGGCAGGTCCAATCATCCGGCAGATCTTCGAAAGCGGTACCGGCGGCAATGCCGTTGTCCGGATCGCCAACGGCGGGATCGTAAACATAACCACAAATCTGGCATACATATTTCTTCATAAGTGTGTCCTCCTTCTATAATTGAACGTATTTAGCGGATCTCCCAATTGGGAAAATCCTGACTACGCTGTCATTATAGCGGATTTTTTTTTATCTTTCAATGTAAAATTGCTAAAATTTTTCTTTACTGTAAAAATTCTTAAAATAGAATGGCTATAAGCCACAAAACCCGAGGATTATTCCAGGTAGGGCCTTAGAATGAGCTCTGCGCCGAGGGTGTCGGCGATTTTTTGGCACTGGGCAATATCTTCCTGGGGGAGGTTATCGATGACGGTGAGGCAGACCCTGCAGAAGCGCCCGGCGTTTTTGGCAAAGGTCAGCAAATGCTCAAAGGCTTGGGGTGCCCGGGGACGGCAGAGGGCGTCGTAGGCCTTGGCATTTGACGCATTGAGGCTGATGGACAGGGTGTCGATGTGTCCTTTGAAATCCGGTGTCACGTCTCTGTGATAGAGGGTGTCGGCCAGGCCGTTGGTGTTGAGGCGGATGGGAATGGCAAAGCGCGCCTTGATGGCCTCGGCGGTTTTTAAAAGGATGTCCAGGCGGCAGGTGGGCTCACCGTAGCCGCAAAAGACGATCTCGTCGTATTGGGAGAGGTCTCTGCTAAAGACAGCCTCGAGAATCTCCTCCAGAGTGGGCTCGTGGGTGAGCCAGAGCTCGTCCATCTGGTTCTCTGAATATTTTCGGTCAAAACGGTGGCAGAACACACAGCGGTTGTTGCAGCGGTTGGTGATGTTTAGATAAAGAGATTTTTTGCGATAGGCACTACTTTCGGTTTCGTAGGCGATAACCATGGCTTTACCTGCTTTCTGATGGTGTTGGTTTAAGTATAGCAATTTTCAGAGGTCAAAACCATGTCTGATCTTGTACTCTTTTTTATGAAAATTGACCTTATTGGCGGTTTTTATCGCAGAAGGCGGCGGGGGTCAGGCCAGTGTACTGCTTAAAGTATTTGTAAAAATTGTTGAGGTTTTCGTAGCCCGTCAGCAGGGCAGCCTCCTTGACGCTGGTGTCGCCGGCCTCCAGCAGGGCCGCGGCCTTTTCGATGCGCAGCCGGTGCAGATAGGTGATGACAGTGCAGTCCATGTGCTTTTTAAAAAGCCTGGCGATCTGACTTGGGGTGGAGTAGAAGGATTCCGCCAGGGTGGTCAGATCGATTTTTTCGGCATAGTGGCTGTGGAGATACTCCAAAATGCCGTTGACGGTGGCATTTTTAGTAAAGCGCCAGCCCAGGGCCCGGGTCAGGGCTTCGGTAAACTGCTCGTATTGAAGGGGTTTTAAGAGAATATCTCTGGCGCCGAGCCTCAGGGCCCTCTGGGCGTAGTCAAAGGATTCGTAGGCGGTGATGATGATGAAATCCACCTCGGGCTTTGTGGCCTGGATGACCTCGAAGCCGTTTTTTAGGGGCATTTGAATATCGAGAAAGACGAGCTGGGGCTTCAGGGCCTCGATCATCTCCACGGCCTCCTGGCCGTCCTCGGCGATGCCCTCGATGCTGACGGGCAGCTGATTTTTTTCGATGAAATAGGTGATGATTTCGGAGACGGCGGGTTCGTCGTCGGCGATTAGGGCTCTAATCATGTTGCTCCTCCTGAATATAGGTGACGGGAATATCGATTTTAACGATGACCTCCCCCTGATCCGAGTCGATATGCATGGTGAAATTTTCGCCAAAGGCGGAGGTCAGCTTGGCATAGATCATGGAGAGACCGTGACCGCTGCTTGCCAGACTTCGGTTGACCCGATTTAGGGTGATGGGGTCGATGGCAGTGCCGTTGTTTTTTATGGTGATGCGGGCGCGCTGACTTTCAACCACACTGCGGATGTACAGCCGCTTTTCTCCCTTAGCCTTGCTGAAGCCGTGGATAAAGGCGTTTTCCACAATGGGCTGCAGAAAATTGAAGGGAACGGCTGCCCCCAAAAGATCATCGGAAAGGTCGTAGACAATATTGAGGCCCTTGCGATAGCGCAGCTTTTGAAGGTTCAGGTAATTGTTGAGGTAGGCCAGCTCCTTCTCAAAGGCGATGAAGCGGCAATCGGTTTTCATGGTGTAGCGGAAAAGGTCCGCCAGATCAATGATGCTGTCGTAGAGGCGCTCGGAGCCGTCTCTCAGGGCCATGGATGCCATGCAGTTCAGAGTGTTGAAGAGAAAATGGTGGTTAATCTTCAGGTTGGTGACGGTGTCCTGGGCCAGCATCAGGTTTTTCTCTAAAATGGCGCTGTTTTTCTCAAAGGCCTGGATGGCCTCCTCCTTGGCGCTGAGATCCCGGCGGGCGTCGTCAAAGACGCAGTAGGTGACGATGGTATTGGCGATTTCTGCCAAAAGCTTTTTGATGCTGTGGGCGGCGCTTTCAGGCATATCGTAGAGGCCCTGGTATTTTTTCGTGTGGGAGCCGGACAGCAGGATAAAGCCCCCGCGGACGACGCCGATGAGATTGCCGTTGTGGACGATGGGGACGCTGTAGATCCTGAGGTTCATGGGACAGATGAACTCCTTGCAGCTGGCGGTGCCCACAAAGGTGCAGGCCTTCATGCAGGCGCAGCTTTCAGGAGTCTTCTCGGGATTGCAGTGGCGCTTGCAGAAATCCGGAAAATAGGGGGTCTGGAGCACTGTCTGCCATTGGGCATCGAAGATGATCAGCGGCAGATTCAAAGGGTCGATGAGCTGGCTTCTCAGGCTTTCGGTGGCGGCGTAGAGCAGATTGCTGCCGGAGGCCTCCATGGTCTGGATGGCTTCCATAGAAATTTCTCTGGCGCCGCTGATGGGGTTGGAGATTAAAAGCTCGCACAGAGGTGCGTCGGTGTCGTTGACGGTTTCGTGGGTGCTGCCGGCTTCCATGTAGATCACCGTTCCCTTGCCGTAGCGTCTGGTGGTGCCATTGATGGTGTAGAGGCCCTCACCGCTTAAAATATAGACGACCTGCTCCTGGCCGTAGTGGACGTGATGAATCTGGGTTTTTCCCGGAAAGATGAGGGTTTTGCCGACGCTGAGGGATTGGTTGGGATTGCCCTCCTCCCGCAGGTGCTGCCACTCCACGTAGCCCCAGTCGGTTTCCTGGATTTTCATAGGGGTTCTCCTTGTCGGATGGGATTGTTAAAAAAATTATAGCACAGCCGTGGGATGAATGTGAAAAACTTCCGGAAAACAGCTTTCCGGAAGTTGAGGTATTTACAGGACAAAAAGGGATAACAGCAGGACACAGGCGAAGCCCACCAGGGATTGAACGATGCTGGTTAGGGGCAGGGTTTTGTAGGCGATGGCGGGATCCATGTCCGAGGTGGAGGAAATAACCCAGAACATGTCGTCGTTGCCGTGGAAAACCATGAAGCCGCCGGCGGCACAGGCCAGCATGGCGACCACAAGGCCCATGGGGCTGTCGAGGCCGATGACGCTGGTAACCTGGGAGAGCATGGAGGCTGCGGTGATCATGGCGATGGTGCCGGAGCCGATGGCGGTTCTGAAAACCACGCCGATGATGAAGGGTGCTAAAAGCCCCAAGGTTGCGTTGGTTAAGCTTCCTGCCAGGATGTCCTGGAGGGGAGAGGCCTTGAGCAGCGCACCAAAGGCGCCGCCGGCGCAGACGATCAGGGTGATCTGACCTGCCGACATCAGAGCAGTGCCGAAGCCGCCTTCAAAGGACCAGACCTCCTTGTTTTTGGGGAAGATGGACAGGTAGGTGATCAGCGCAGCCACCAGGCCGACCGTTAAAGCTACCACCGGAGTGCCGATGACGCTGCAGATCTGTCCGGCCAGGGTGTCTGCGGCGGAGGTGCTGGAGACGATGGTCGAGATCATCATCAGCACGACGGGCAGCAGGATGGGCAGGAAGGACTGGAGGGCGCTGGGCAGACGTCTTTCGGTATCGAGGGCGGATGCCTCTGCTTCAGCCTCATCCTCGGCAGACTTTGGCAGATAAAAATACCTTTTGCCCATCCACTTGGACATGAAGTAGCCGGTGAGCATAACAGGCACAGAGACGATCATTCCCATGACGATGACGAGGCCCAAATCAGCGCCGAGGATACCAGCTACAGCCAGGGGACCCGGTGTTGGCGGCACAAACATGTGGGTGGTTAAAAGGCCCATGCCAAGGGAAATGGCCATGGTGGTCATGCTGACGCCGGTGTCGCGGCTCAGCCGCTTGGCCAGGGGCGCCAAAAGGACGTAGGCCGAGGAGCTGAAAACGGGGATGGCCACAAAGTAGCCGGTGATGGCCAGACCCAGGGCGGCGTGTTTTTTGCCCGTGAGCTTTAAGATGGTCTGGGCCATGGCCTCGGCGGCGCCGCTTTCTTCCAAAAGAACGCCGATGGTTGTGCCGATGGCGACGATGAGACCAAGGTCAGCCATGGTACTGCCCATGCCCTGGGTAAAGGTGTCCAGCATGTCAGCAAAGTTCATGCCGGAGACCACGCCGAAGACTGTCGATGAAATCAGCATGGCAAAGAAGGGATGGAGCTTGACCTTGACGGTCAAAAGGATTAAAGAGCCAATGCCGAGAAACAGCGCGATAAATACGAGGTAGGTGCTGTTCATAGTTTTCTCCTTTTAGTTTAAAGTAAAAGGGCTGGCGTAGAAAGTGTACCGCCAGCCCTTACAATAGGTGATTGAAAATTAATCTTCAAAATAGCCTTCGGGGTACAGCGGGAATTTTGAGATCAAGGCGGTGGCCTGGGCCTTTAATTCGTCGAGTTTTGCCTTGTTGTCGGTGTTGTCGGCCACGGCGTTCATGATGCCGGCGATTTCCTTGATTTCCGCTTCCTTTAAGCCGCGCTGGGTGGTGGAGGTCAGACCGATGCGGACGCCGCTGGTGACCATGGGGCTTTCCTTGTCGAAGGGGATGACGTTTTTATTGACGGTGATGCCCACGTATTCCAGGGCTTCCTCGAAGGCCTTGCCCGTCAGGTTTTTGGGACGGAGGTCCACCATGACGATGTGGTTGTCGGTGCCGCCGGAGATGATGCGGAAGCCGTAGTTTTGTAATTCTTCGGCCAGACATTTGGCGTTTCTAACGATCTGCTCCATAATGGCCTTGAATTCCGGGGTGGCGGCGTAGCCGAAGGACCAGGCCTTGGCGGCGATGGTGGCCAGGTGAATGGAGCCCAGGGTTCCCGGGAAGGTGCCCTTGTCTAAAAGCTTGGCGTGTTCTTTTTTACAGAAGACCATGCCGGAGCGGGGGCCGCAGAAGGTTTTGGTGGTGGAGGAGGAGACGAAGTCAGCGTGGGGAATGGGGCTGGGGATGACGCCGGCAGCCACGAGGCCAGCCACGTGAGCCATGTCAATCATCAGGTAGGCGCCGCATTTTTTGGCGATTTCTGCCATGCGTTCATAGTCGATGAGTCTCGGGTAGGAGCTGGCGCCGCCGATGATGAGCTTGGGCTTGTATTCCATGGCTTTCTTTTCCAGGGCGTCGTAGTCGATCTGTTCGGTTTCGGGATCAACGCCGTAGAAGTCGTATTCGTAGACCTTTCTCAAGAAGTTGACCGGGGAGCCGTGGGTCAGGTGACCGCCTTGGTCCAGGCGCATGCTTAAGACCTTGTCGCCGGGATTTAAGATGGCGGAGTAGACACAGTAGTTGGCGGTGGAGCCGGAGTAGGACTGGACATTGACGTGGTCGGCGCCGAAGAGAGCCTTGGCGCGGTCTCTGGCCAGATTTTCAATTTTGTCGGCCTCCTGGGAGCCTGCCTGGAAACGGGCGCCGGGGTAGCCTTCCTCGGTTTTGTTGGTGAAGATGGAGCCGCTGAGCTCTAAAACCTCGGTGGGGGCGGTGCTCTCGGAGGCGATCATTTCGATATTGCCTTCCTGACGCTTCAATTCGGCGGCGACGATTTCATAAATCTGGGGATCGGATTTGCGTGTGGTTTTTAACATTGTAATACCTCTTTTAAAAGTTTTTTTGAGCTGTCGACGGGCTCTGTATCTCTGTAATTGATATCATTATTTTAGCAGGATTTTAATGCAGGGTATATGCTGGTTCTTGAGGGTTTGTTTATCGATTTTGACAAAATGGGGAAAATCCGATAAAGCTATGTCGGAGACCGACGGCCCCGGAAAAGGGCCTAAAAACCATCTGCAAAAAAACAAAAACCCCGGTATCGGGCGATACCGGGATGAGTGGTGAAAGCTTATTTCTTTGCGATAAATTCAATCTCCACAAAGGCGTCCTTGGGAATTCTGGCCGCCTCTACGCAGGAGCGAGCCGGCGGATTTTCGGGGAAATAGCCGCCGTAGATCTCGTTGAGGACGCCGAAATTTTCGAGGTCGGAGACGAAGATCATGGTTTTGACGACGTCGGCGTAGTCGTAGCCGGCTTCCTTTAAGACGGCGCCCATGTTTTCCATGACCTGCTTGGCCTGTTCCTCAAAGGTGGGCTTTAACTCGCCGGTGGCGGGGTCGATGCCCAGCTGGCCCGAGGCGAAGAGAATGCCGTCGGTGACAACAGCCTGGGAGTAGGGGCCCAGCGCCGCAGGGGCTTTTTCAGTTGCGATGATTGTTTTCATAGAGGGTTCTCCTTTGCGTTTGAATTTGGGGCTGTCAAAGACTAGCGGTCTGACAGCTGCAGACCCTTATCGTAGTAGGCCTGCATTTCTTCCTGGGGTACCATGCTGCCGCCGGTGGCCCACAGCAGGTGGGTGGCACCCTGAAGCTGCTCGGGGGTAAAGCCCTGGTGCGCCAGGTAGCCGGTGTTTGACAAAACCTGGGCAGGGCCGGGGAAGCCTGCGCAGCCCGAGGGCTCAATGGCCAGACCTTCGGTGTCTGCCGCCAGCTTTAAAAGCCAGTACATCTCATTATCCTCCACGGTAAAGGCGCCGTCAAGGAGGGTTTTCATAATTTTGCCCACCAGGCGGGAGGGACGGCCCACGGCAAGGCCGTCGGCGGCGGTTTTGCCGTCCAGACCAATGTCCGCCACAGAAATCTCATCGTTGAGGCCGGTCATCATCCCCAGAAGCATGCAGGGGGCGTGGGTGGGCTCGGCAAAGAAGCAGTGGGCGCTGTCACCCCAGAGGCTTTTGATGCCGAAGGTGACGCCGCCGGGGCCGCCGCCGACACCACAGGGCAGGTAGACGAACAGAGGATGGTCCTGATCCACTATGATGCCGGCGTCGTCAAGCTGTTTTTTTAGGCGCTCGGCGGCGGTGGAATAGCCTAAAAACAGATCGGCGGAGCCCTCGTCGTCCACGAAGTGACAGGTGGGATCGCCCTCGGCCTGTTTTCTGCCCTCGGCCACGGCCTTTTGGTAATCCTCGGGGTACTCGATGACGTGGACGCCCTTGGATCTCAGCATGTCCTTTTTCCACTGGCGGGCGTCGGAGGACATGTGAACGGTGACGTCAAAGCCCAGCTTGGCGCTGATGATGCCGATGCTCAGACCCAGGTTGCCGGTGGAGCCCACGGCCACCCGGTAGCCTGAAAAGAGTTCTTTGAAGCGGTTTTCGCCAAGGATGGCGTAATTGTCGTCATAGGTCAGAAGGCCCTTGTCCATGGCGATGGTTTCCGCCAGCTTTAAAACCTCGTAGATGCCGCCTCTGGCCTTGATGGAGCCGGAAACCGGCAGGTGGCTGTCGCATTTGACCAAGAGCCTTCCGGGCAAATCGACGCCGTATTTTTCAGAGAGGGCAGCCTGGAGGGCTGGCGCCACCTTCAGAGGGGATTCGATGATGCCCCCTGAGGCCTCGGTTTCGGGGAAGCTTTTTTCAATATAGGGGGCGAAGCGTCTCAGCCTGGCCTCGGCCTCGGCGGTATCCTCGGTGGTAAAGGGAAGGGCCTCGGCTTTGCCGGCATCGGGGTTGATCCAGATGACCTCCTGGCCCCGGGCCATGCTTTTGGTTAAGGGAAAGCGTTCGTATAAATGATTTTTATCCATGGTGTTCCTCCAAAGGGTATTGCGATAGATTTATAAATAGAGTATATACCAGGGCAGGGGACAAAGCTATGCCCTATTCTGTCAAAAGTTTTACCGATTTTGACATTTCAAAGGGCAGCCCCTGGGGATTTTAGAAATTTACACAAAATTCACTTGAAAAGAAAAAATCCTCAGTATATAATGATTGGGTATACAAAGAAGCGATGACGAAAACTAAGATTTTTTATGGTTTTCCAGAGAGCCGGCGGTTGGTGTGAGCCGGCAGATCAAAAAAATCCCTCCAATTTCCGAGCTGCCGGTGAGAGCCGGAGGCTGGCGGCCTTTACACCGCTGTCAAGGGGTCGGCTTCGGTCGGCAATTTGGGTGGCAACGCGGAAGTATCCGTCCCATGTTTCAGGCAGGGGGCGGTTTTTTTATGAAATTTTACAAGGAGAAAAGGAAATGCTAGACATTAAATTATTCAGAACGAATCCGGAGCTGATCAAGGAAAACATCAAAAAGAAGTTTCAGGACGAAAAGCTGGCCATGGTAGATGAAGTTGTGGAAAAGGACAAGGCCTACCGTGACGCCAAGACCAAGGGCGATGAGCTGCGGGCCAGCCGCAACAAGATCAGCAAGCAGATCGGCGCCCTGATGGGTCAGGGCAAGAAGGACGAAGCCGAGGAGGTTAAAAAGCAGGTGGCGGCCATCGCCCAGGAGCTGGAGGATCTTCAGGCCTTAGAAGCCAAGCTCTCCGAGGAGATTCGCGAGCGGATGCTGGTGATCCCCAACATCATCGACGACTCCGTGCCCATCGGCAAGGATGACAGCGAAAACGTGGAGGTGGAACGCTTTGGCGAGCCTGTGGTGCCGGATTTTGAGGTGCCCTACCACGTGGACATCATGGAAACCTTCAGCGGCATCGATTTGGACAGCGCCAGAAGAACCAGCGGCAACGGCTTCTACTACTTAAGCGGCGACATCGCCAGACTGCACTCCGCCATTTTATCCTACGCCAGGGATTTCATGATCGACAGAGGCTTTACTTACTACGTGCCGCCCTTTATGATCCGAAGCGATGTGGTCACCGGGGTGATGAGCTTTTCCGAAATGGAAAACATGATGTACAAAATCGAGGGCGAGGATCTCTACCTCATCGGTACCAGCGAGCACTCCATGATCGGCAAGTTCATCAACACCTTCTTAAATGAAGAGGAGCTGCCCCAGACCTTAACCAGTTACTCCCCCTGCTTCAGAAAGGAAGTGGGCTCCCACGGCATCGAGGAACGCGGGGTCTACAGAATCCACCAGTTTGAAAAGCAGGAGATGGTGGTAGTCTGCAAGCCTGAAGACAGCCCCAAGTGGTTCGTCCAGCTTTACACCAACACCGTGGACTTCTTCCGCTCCCTGGATATCCCCGTCAGAACCCTGGAATGCTGCTCCGGCGATTTGGCAGACCTCAAGGTCAAGAGCATCGACGTGGAGGCCTGGTCTCCCCGTCAGCAGAAGTACTTCGAGGTGGGCAGCTGCTCCAACCTGGGAGACGCCCAGGCCCGCCGCTTGGGTATCCGTGTCAGAGATCAGGAAAACGGCAACTACTTCCCCCACACCCTAAACAACACCGTGGTGGCGCCGCCGAGAATGCTCATCGCCTTCCTGGAAAACAATATCGACGCCGAGGGCAATGTGGCCATCCCTGAGCCCCTGAGAATGTACATGGGCGGCAAGGACAAGCTGGTGCCCAAGAAATAATAAAGAAAAATGATGCGCCCGGAACCCGCTTTGTCAGAGGGCCGGGCGCTTTTGACAAAAATTTATACCACCTGAGGATTGAAAAGGATGTCATATCCTGTTAAACTAAAAATAGCCAAACGGCAACGGAAGAATGCTTCGGCAGACTGCTCCACCGCAACTGTGAAAGTCAGATACGTGTTTGGCAGTTTCGTGTGGAAGCGCTTTTTTAGCAATGCTTGAATTCAGGCCTCCACCGAATGGGTGGAGGTTTTTTACGTATAGGTGCCGGAGTGCGCTTCGGCCGATAATGCCAGAGAGGGCAGACAGTACAGAGAGGAGATCCAATGGACTTTTACAAGGTAGTTACGGCCAAGGACAGAAAATCCTTCGAGAAGGAGTTAAACCAAGCCCACGAGCAGGGCTATGTCCTCAGCGAGGACGGCGTCCACGTCAATACCAACGGCGTGGGGCTGAGCCTGATCTATACGGCAGTGATGTACAGAAGCAATTGAGCTTCAAAGCATTGATCAAAGACTTTAGGGTAAACCCCGGCGGGCAGCGCCGGGGTTTTTTGCTTAGATTTTCTTAAGAATGGCGGGATAAAGCGTTTGAATTTAAAGATTTCTGTGTTATAATAGGGGCACTGTTTTGGAGCTTAAAGCCAATAATTGTAAAGGAGGATGGGCTTGTCCGGCTTTGAGCAAATTTTCAGAAGCGCCAGAACTCAGGTTTAAGCCCGCACCAACTGAGTTGACGAGGACAGGGAGTATCGAATTTTCGGCGGATGCCCTGGATGGCATTGGATTAAAACAGGGGAGTGATCGCCTGCACAGAGTCCAGTGCTTAATTTAAGTTATTGAGGTATACAGAATGTGCGGAATTGTTGGATATATTGGTAAGAAGCAGGCCCAGAATATTTTAATCGACGGCCTGTCTAAATTGGAATACAGGGGCTATGACTCCGCGGGCATCGCGGTCATGGACGATGCCGGCAAGATTCAGGTCCAGAAGAAAAAGGGCCGTCTGAAGAATCTCGAGGATATCTTGGAAAAGGCGCCCTTAAAGGGCAGCATTGGCATCGGCCACACCCGCTGGGCCACCCACGGGGAGCCCTCGGATATCAACTCCCATCCCCATTTGAGCTCCGACGGCAGAATCGCCGTGGTGCACAACGGGATCATCGAAAACTACATCGAGCTCAAGGAAATGCTGATTAAGGCGGGACACCGCTTTGTCTCGGACACAGACACCGAGGTGGTGGCCCATCTCTTAAATGAGCTCTACGACGGCGACATCGTGGCTACCCTCCAGGCGGCGGTGAAGCAGATCAAGGGCTCCTACGCCCTGGGCATCCTCTGTGATGAGGAGCCGGATAAAATTGTGGCCATCCGCAAGGACAGCCCCTTGATCGTGGGTCTGGGCGAGGGTGAAAACTTCATCGCCTCGGACATCCCGGCCATCCTGAAGCACACCCGGGACGTCTACCTGCTGGACAACGACGAAATCGCAGTGCTGACAGCGGACAGCGTGACGGTGCTGGACCGCTACGGCGAGGTCTGCGGCAAGCAGATCTTTAAGGTGGACTGGGATCCCGGTGACGCCGAAAAGGGCGGCTACGAGCACTTTATGCTCAAGGAAATCCACGAACAGCCCAAGGCCATGATGGACACCTTAACCGGCCGCTGCTTCGAGGATAAGATCGTTTTGGACGATGTCAACCTCGACGCCGAGGTCATGAAAAACATCAACCGCATCCAGATTGTGGCCTGCGGTACGGCCTACCACGCCGGGATGGTGGGCAAATATCTCATTGAAAAATTCGCCAGGGTTTCGGTGGAAACCGAGGCGGCTTCGGAATACCGCTACAAGGATCCCCTGGTGGATGAGCACACCCTGCTCATCGTCATCAGTCAGTCCGGCGAGACGGCGGACACCCTGGCGGCCATCCGCCTGGCCAAGGAAAAGGGTGCCAGAGTTTTAGCCATCACCAACGTGGTGGGCAGCTCCATCGCCAGAGAGGCCGACGACGTTCTCTACACCAATGCCGGGCCGGAAATTGCCGTGGCCTCCACCAAGGCCTACGTCACCCAGGTGGGCTGCATCACCATGCTGGCCCTCCACTTTGGCCTCTTAAACGGCACCGTATCTGCGGAAAAGGTGGCCCAGATCACTGCGGCCCTGAAGCGGACGCCGGAGCTCATCGAAAAGGCCTTAGCCGACGAGGAAAAGCTCAAGGCCTTTGCCTACGACAACTTCAAAATCGAAGATATGTACTTCATCGGCCGCGGGTTAGACTACTACACCTGTATGGAGGGCTCCCTGAAGGCCAAGGAAATCTCCTACATCCACTCCGACGCCTACACGGCGGGTGAGCTGAAGCACGGCCCCATCGCCCTCATCGATCAGGGCACCGTGGTGGTGGCAGTCTGTACCCAGGAGGCCGTCTTTGATAAGATGCTCAGCAACATCAAGGAGGTCAAGGCCAGAGGCGCCCAGGTGCTGGCCATCGCCCAGGAGGGCCACGATGAGCTGCTGCCCGAGGTGGACCAGGTGTTCTTCATTCCCAGGGTCGACGACGAGATCATTCCCATCTCCGCCATCGTCTATCTGCAGATCCTGTCCTACTATCTCTCCGTAGCCCGGGGCTGCGACGTGGACAAGCCGAAGAATCTGGCGAAGTCGGTAACCGTGGAGTAAAGCTAAAAACTTAATTGTGATATTCAAAGGATGGTGTTTAGGCGCCGTCCTTTTTTAGAATAAAGTTATAATTTGTTTGTAAGCTTGCAGGATATTGCGAGTTATTGTTGTGATTCAGCAATTTCTGTGATATGCTTTTGGAAATTTGAAAGGAGACTTGCGTGATGGCTAAGCGTAGTGAAGAAATTTTAGCCAAGGAAAGTTATCTTAGCTCAGCTGTATTGGAGATCAAGGAATTATTAAACAGATCCCGCAAAGCTGCGGTGGCGCACGTTAACCAGGAGCTTTTGTCCGCCTATTGGCATATTGGTGAGATTATCGTTCGTTACGAACAGAAGGAAAAGATTCGGGCAGTTTATGGTGAAGCGACATTGCGTCAGCTATCAAAAATTTTGACTAAAGAGCTGGGCAAGGGCTTCTCGCGTTCAAATCTTCAAAATATGAGACTGTTCTATCAGACCTATCAAAAATGCCAGACAGTGTCTGGCAAATTGTCGTGGTCACATTATTGTGAGTTGATAGCGATTGCTGATTCAGATAAACGAAGCTTTTATGAGAAGGAGTGCATCAAATCTGGTTGGTCTGTTCGAGAATTGCGGCGACAAAAAGAGAGTATGCTTTTTGAGCGTCTGCTTTTATCACGAGGAAATTCAAATAAGGAACAGGTTCTTTCCCTAGCACAGCAGGGTGTAGAATACGCAGATCCTAGCGATATTGTTCGTGAGCCCTATGTTTTTGAATTTCTGGGATTGCCTGAAAACAAGCCAGTTATGGAAAATGATTTGGAGAGGGCGCTTATTCGTAATCTTGAAGATTTTTTGCTGGAGCTTGGTAGGGGATTTATGTTTGTGGGGACACAGCAGAGAGTACCTGTTGGAAATATTACACGCTATGTAGATATGGTGTTTTACAATAAAATACTCAAGGCTTACGTGCTGATTGAGCTGAAGACGAAGGAGTTTATGCCAGAAGCTGCCGGACAGCTGAATATGTACCTGAATTATTACAAAGAGGAAGTGAACGACCTTGGAGATAATCCGCCGATTGGCATTATACTTTGTACCGATAAAAATAATTTAGATGTACAATATGCCTTGGGTGGTTTATCAAATCAGATTTTTGTTTCAAAGTATGTGTTGTATATGCCAAAGAAAGAACAGCTTCTTGCTCAGATAGAGGGAGTATTGGCGCAGTGGCATACACAAAAAGATTAACACAGGACGCTCCAGTAACTATATAAAACTCGAAAAAAACTCGATAAAATGTTTTAATAATGGAAAATCAGATTTCAAGCTGTTGTAGCGCATCTGTTTAAAAGTGATCTCTAGAAAGGAGCCCCCATGAAAATACTGCACACCTCGGACTGGCACATTGGCAAAAGCCTCAACGAACAGAGCCTTTTGGAGGATCAGGCCTACGCTTTGGAGAAATTTTTGGAATGTGTCAGAAAAGAAGCCCCCGACGTGGTCATCGTCGCCGGGGACATCTACGATCGCTCGGTGCCCTCCAAGGAGGCCCTGTCCCTGGTGGATCGGGTATTTTCCGAGCTGATTTTGGACATAAAGGTGCCGGTGCTTGTCATCGGCGGCAACCACGACGGCAGGGAGCGTCTGGCCTTCAGCGGCGGCATCCTGGGACGCCAGGGGCTGTATATTGCCGGAAACTACACCGCAGATCCCAAGCCCGTCACCCTGTCCGATAACTGGGGGGCGGTGGATTTTTGGCTGGTGCCCTTCATCAAGCCAGTGGAGTACAAAAATCTGGTCAAGGACGGCGAAATCTTTGACTATGAAGGCATGTACGCCCACATCCTCCAGGAAATCAAGGGGAAGATGACCCCGGGCCGGCGCAATGTGCTCATCACCCACGGCCTGATTCTGGGCGGCGCCGTGGATCTTGAAACCATCGACGATTCCGTCAGACCCATTGAGATCGGCGGCATCGACTTTGCCCGGGCAGAGCTGTTCTCGGATTTTGACTACGTGGCCCTGGGCCATCTCCACAGGCCCCAGAAGGTGGGGCAGGAGAAGATCCGCTACTCGGGCTCCCTGCTGAAATACTCCTTTTCCGAGTGGATGCAGAAAAAATCTCTGACCCTGGTTAACCTGGATCGGGAGGGGTCGGTGGATATTATTCAAAAACCCATTGAGACCTTAAGGGATCTTCGGGTGATTCGGGGAAGCCTGGCGGAACTGACGGCTGCCGAGGCCTACGACGATCCTGGCCGGGAGGACTACCTTAAGGTGATCCTCGCCGACGAGGTGCGCCTGGTGAATCCCATGGAAAAACTGCGGCGGGTTTACCCCCGGGTGCTGGAGATGGGCTACGAGAAGCAGGCGTCCTCCGGTGCGGCGGTGCGGCGCCGGGCCGTCAAGGAGCGGATTCAGGATCCGGCGGCGCTGTTTGCGGATTTTTACAGCTTTATCCACGAGGCGCCTCTGCCCGAGGCCGAGGGGGCACTGCTTGGGGAGCTGCTTAAAGAAATTCAGGAGGAGGACTAATGAGACCATTACAATTAAAAATGCACCATTTCGGGCCCTTCCTGGACGAGACCATCGATTTTAGCCGGCTGGGCCACGAGCTGTTTTTAATCACAGGCCCCACGGGCAGCGGCAAAACCACCATCTTCGACGGCATGTGCTACGCCCTCTACGGCGAGGGCAGCAACAGCTTCAGACAGTCCCGGGAGATGAAAAGTCAGTTTGGCGATCCCCTGGAGACCATGTGGGTGGAATTTGTCTTTACTTTAAAAAACAAGACCTACAAAATCCGCCGGATTCCGGAGCAGGAGAGGCGCCGGGCCCGGGGTGAGGGCACGGCCCTCCAAAAGCACGAGGCGGCCTTCTACGAAATTGCAGGGGAGGAGGAGCGGCTGATCTCCGCCTCGGTGGAGGAAATCAGAAGTCTGGTGCCCCAGCTTCTGGGTATCAATGCCAGCCAGTTCAGACAGATCATCATGCTGCCCCAAGGAGAATTCAGCAGGCTCCTCAAGGCGCCGGTGGACGAGCGGGTGGAGCTTTTAAAAAGCATTTTCCGCATGGATCTCTACCAGAAGCTCAGAGAGAAGATGGGCGCCAGGCTCAAGGCGGCCAGGGAGCAGTGCAGTCTGCTTGGGACGCAGATTGCCAGTGAGCGGGAGCATGTGGCGGCGGAGGATCACCAGATTTTGGCCCAGGCCCTGGCGGAGGGGGTGGATACGGCCTATCTGCTGACCTTAATGACGACGGCCATCGATGAGGATACAGCCCTGCTTCAAGGACTGTCCGAGGATGACGCAGATTTGCAGAAGCGAATCCAGGGGGCACAGACCCTGCTGGCGGCGGCTAAGCAGATCAATGCCCGTTTCGATAGTCTGAAGGCGTACAAGGACAAGCAGGCTAAGCTCGATGAGCAGGCCGGTGAAATGGATCAGCTGGAAAAATGGCTTGCGGCGGCGGAGGCGGCCCTTCGGGTGCGCCCGGTGGAGGAGACCCTGATTGCAGTGCAGCAAAAGCTTTTGGCGGCTCAGAGGGAGGTCTCGGAGATCGAAGGCCAGTGGTCGGAGCTGGCGGACCGCGCCGAGGGCCTAAGGGCTGAGGCGGCCCGGGTGACCGCCCAGGATTTTGAGAGGTCCTTAGAAAATCTGCGGCGGCTCTCGGAGGTCAGGGCGCAGATGATGGAAAAATGGCAGCTTTGGGATGAAAAGCGTCTGGCCCAGAGCCGTCAGGCCGAAAGGATTACTGCCCTGGCACAGCGCTGGGAAGGGGTCAGGACGGCGGCCCAGGCTCTGGAGGGGCAGCGGGAGTGCTGTCAGGACAACGAAAAACAGCGCCTGGCGCTGGTGGAGGAAGGCCGAGGCTTAAGCTGGGAGATCAAGACCCAGGGAGAAATGCTGGATAAGCTTGCAGAAATCACTGAGGGCTTTGATAAAATCGCAGAGATGGAAAAAGTCATCGGTCAGCTTCGGGAAAGCTTTCGGAGGGCAAGGCAGGATGCTCAGAAAAAGCAGGCGGTGCTGGACGAAGCGAAAGTCAATCACCGGGCACATCTGGCGGCGACTTTGGCAGAGAAGCTTTCCGAGGGCGCGCCCTGTCCGGTTTGCGGCAGTGTTCACCATCCTCAAAAGCCTTTGCCTCCGGAGAATTTTGTGGACGATGCGGCCCAGAAGGCATTGGAGGATGAGGCCCAGAAGG
>JAUNGS010000003.1:0-18925 GCA_030524435.1 Eubacterium sp. | reverse complement strand
AGCTGGCGCTGCAGGGTAAGGCCAAAGCCGAGGAAAGGGAGCGCACCCAGCAGGAGCTTCAGCAAAAAATAGACCATCTGGGCCTGATCCTGCCGGACAGACAGGCTGTCGAGGTCAAAATTGCCGAGGCTGGCGCCGAGGTACAGGCCCTCAAGGAGAAGGCAGCTCAAAACACGGCAGCCCTCGATGACCTCAGGAAAAAGGCTGAGGCAGATGCAAAACGTCTTTCTGATTTGGAGGCGGTGTCCCAGCGGGGTGAGGGCCTGGAGGCAGAACTTCAGAGTGCCCGGGGCCTGGGTGAACAGCTTTTGGGGCAGGTAAAAACCCTGGCGGAGCAGCTTGACCAGGGACTTGAAGCCGCAGCCCTCGGGGTCAGCCCCGAGGCGCCGGAATTTATGGAAGTCCTGAAGAAGGCCCTGGGGGAAAGCCAGAAGGCCTATGCGCAGCAGTTGGAGCATAAGGAGAAGACCCTGAGGGAGGCCCAGAACCTCAATGAGGCGCTGGCCGCCCTGGAGAGTCAAAGAAATCTCAGGACCCAGGATGTGATCAGCTTTAAGGCCGAGGCTCAGAAAGCTGAGTCAGCCTTTGAGACGGCCCTTAAAACCGAGGCGCTGGCCTTGTCAGACTACAAGCAGTACAGAGATTTAAGCCGGGCATCTCTGACGGCCCAGGCGGCGGCCCTCAAGAACTATGAGTTTGAGGTCAAGGAGACCGCGGGCCGGGTTGAGGAGCTGGAGGCAGAGCTTTTGGATAAAACACCGATGGATCTGGCCGAGGGCGAAGCCCAGCGGGAGAACCTCAGGACTGAGGAAGAAGCCCTGAGGGAGCGCCTGGAGGCGGTGCATAGGCGCCTGGAGATCAACAGGCGCCAGTGTGAAAAGCTTGGGGAGCTGTCGGAAAGGCTGACCCAGGCAGAGAAGCAGCTGGGCATCTGCCAGCAGCTGGATGAGACCCTCAAGGGGACGGTCAAGGGCAAAGCCAAGATCAGCTTTGAACGCTATATCCTGTCGGCCTATCTCCAGGATATTTTGGAGAGCGCCAACGTCTTTTTAGAGGATATGTCCGCCGGGCGCTACCGCCTGGAGGTCATGACCGAGGGCGGCGGCCGGGGCTTGGACATCGAGGTGGTGGACGCCTACACGGGTCTCAAAAGAAGCGCCAACACCCTCTCCGGCGGGGAGACCTTCATGGCGGCCCTGTCCATGGCCCTGGGGCTGTCGGACAGCGTCCAGTCGGCGGCGGGGGGCATCTCCCTGGAGACCATCTTCATCGACGAGGGCTTTGCCACCCTGGACCCCGAGGCCCTGGACAAGGCCATCAGCTGCCTTTTGGCCATCAAGGACGATGGCCGGATGGTGGGGCTCATCTCCCACGTGGAGGAGCTCAAGGAGCGCATCGATACGAAAATTACAGTGACCAAGACCGAGTCGGGCAGTCACATCGAATACTAGGAGGCGTTTATGAAAATTACGGCAATTATGGGCAGTCACAGAAACGGCGGCCACACGGCTAAGGTGCTGGCACATTTTCTGGAAATGATTGAGGACAAATCGGAGCTGCGGGTCGTCAATGTCAACAAGGATCAGATCAAACCCTGTCTGGCCTGCGACTATTGCCTCGATCATCAGGGGCAGTGTGTCATTACGGATGACGCCATGACCGGGATCTATGCGGATATCTTTGCCAGTGAGCTTTTGATTGTGGCCAGTCCCGTCTATTTTACGGCCTTTCCCTCAAAAATTAAGGCCCTGTTTGACCGCACCCAGATGGCCTTCAACCTGAAGGACAGAAGCGGCATTGTCCCCAAGCAGATGATCTTCATCGGCGTCGGCGGGGCGCCGGCCTACCCCCACCAGTTTGACGGCATGGGCTACACCCTAAAGTGGTACAACCGCTATCTGAAGGTGGCGCAGATGCACCAGGTGACCTTTGTGCATACGGATGTGACCCCGGCGCTGGATCAGAAGGAAGGGATGAAGGCGTTGGAGGAGTTGGCTCAGCGGGTGAATGCGGGGCGTTTGTAAGAGATATATATAAAAGACGCATCTGGCTGTACATTGCTGTACGGCGGAGGATGCGTCTTTTTTAGTCTATCGATTTTAATTGCTTGTTTTATTCCTTCTGTTTTTGAGGATACTTTTTGTGTGAAATCAAAAAAATATGGGCCTGTTTTTATAAAAACGTAGAGCCCATGTCTTTAGCTGGAAGATAAAATATTAAGACGACATTCGCTTTAACATAAGGTTATCGATATCCGCATAGGCGTTTTCTATACGCTCGGTATGATAGAGCCAGTAATTGTCATAGATTTCGTTTGTAATACCGCAATTGTCCCAGGCTGTCAGGATATCGCCGGTTGTTTGATTTTTGTAGGCAGCATAGTATTCGAGCAAATAGATAAAAAATTGCATTTCTTTTGTCATGCTATTCACCCCGTATATAAATGGAATTTCTGGGATCACCGGTTATTTTTTCGGCCTCCCAGATTTCAAAAATAGCAGCAGCACCGAAATCGGTCATGCCGTAGTCTGCATCCTCCAGCATTGCGTGGGTTTTGGAATTGACAAAACTCCTCAGGGCATCCATGGGTGTTAAGCCGTATTTTTCGCTGATCAGCGTTAAAACCTCATCGTCATAGTATTCAATGACTTCAGGATCGAGTCGTTTCATAGAATATCAGCCTCCTTAAACTTTAGAAAAGACAGGGCTCTTTCTGTTTTAAAAGTATATTGATCCTTGAGTCTTTGGGGTAAGAGCAGCTCGAGGGCAATGTCTTCGTTGAAATAGCCCTTTAAATAGTTGTTGATGGTTCGGAAGGCCTGGTCGTTGGCCACCGGACCGATGACGACATCGTAGGCATCTTTGGCAGATTGATTCGTTCTGTTATCTGAAATATAATGTAGCCATTCTCTGTTGGCGTAGTCAAATTTTAAAAGCTTGAGCTTGCTTAGATGCGCTTCATCAATATCATAAATGGATATTATAGGATTTCCATCTTCGCGTCTTTTAGCCGTACGGACGGACCATTTTTCGGCCTGATTGTAGTCGCTTGTAAGGTAAAAACCCGTGCCAAAATCCAATAGGCGCTTTGATGGAATGATTTGCGGTTTTTCTACAATAAGATTGCTGCCGTGATAGAGTAACATAGAGCCTCCTGATATGCTTTTGGTATAAAAACAGTAAAATTTTATAGATAGTATATCTGCAGCGTTAGCATGCTTTCATATATTTTCCTTTATTATATCATTTTTGAGATAATAATGTGCTTTTACTTTTGTAATTGTCCACAATAAAAAACAAATCCACCCCTTGACAAACCAAAATTCGAGGTCTATAATTATACGCATATCGAAAAACAAACCTGAGAGTAAGAGTAAGTAGGCAGGTCACACATCTGCCCAGAGAGCTGCGGATGGTGAGAGCGCAGTGAGATGGGGCGTGCTGAATGGACTTACGAGGGCAGAATGAAAGGCTGCGGCCGAGTACCTTCTGACGGGATCTCCACCCGTTACAAAGGGAGCGTATATGATGGTATACGGAGTAAGCGGATGTCTACACATCAATGTGGGTGGTACCGCAGGTGAGCATAACAGCACCTGTCCCTCAGACCGGGGGATGGGTGCTTTTTTCTTTTTGAAAATGCCGCATCCGTACAGGACAGAATTTTAAAGGAGTTGATGACAATGATTGGTTGGTGGACCAGAGAATAGAGACGCACACGGCAGATAAAATATAAAATTTAAGGAGAAAAAAGAAATGAATAAATTTGTAAAACGACTGATGACAGGTATTGTAGGGGTTGCTCTGGTGGCCGGCTTGGCGGCGGGATGCTCAAACGGAAGCGGTTCCGGCGATGCAGCTTCTTCAGATCAGGTGACCGTCGGCGTGATCCAGTACGCCACCCACCCCTCTCTGGACAATTGCTACGAGGGCTTTGTCCAGGGCCTCGAGGAGGGCGGCTTTAAGGAAGGGGAAAACCTGACCATCGACTTTACCAACGCCCAGGGCGACGCGGCCAACGGCGACATGGCGGCCAAGAACATGGTCTCCAAAAACTACGATCTCATCACAGGGATTGCCACACCGGCGGCGATGTCGGCCTACGCAGCCACCAAGGACTCGGGCACACCGGTAGTCTTCACCGCTGTATCGGATCCGGTATCCGCCGGTATCGTCAAAAGCTTAGAAGCGCCGGGCACCAACTGCACCGGTACCGCCGACGTGCTGCCCCTGGAAGCCCAGATGAAGATGATCCGGGCCTTCCTGCCCGATGCCAAAACCATCGGTATCCTCTACACCACCAGCGAGCCCAACTCTGTATCGCACCTGAAGAAATTCAAGGAGCTGGCTAAGAATTACGACTTTGAAATTGTAGAGGTGGGGGTCACCAACGCCTCCGAGGTTGCGGCAGCAGCTGAAACCCTGGTATCCAAGGGTGTGGATTGCATCAACAACTTCACCGACAACAACGTGGTGGACAACCTGAGCACCGTCTTAAAGGCGGCCAACGACGCCAAGATTCCGGTCTTTGGCTCCGAGGTTGAGCAGGTTAAAAACGGCTGTCTGGCCTCTGAAAGCATTGACTACGTCGCTTTGGGCAGAGACACCGGCCTCATGGCGGCCAAGATCTTAAAGGGTGAAGCCAAGCCCGAGGACATGCCGGTTCAGGAGGTTAAGGAAAGCGCGCCGGTTTATAACAAGGAAGTCATGGAAAGTCTGGGACTGACCCTGCCCCAGGATTACAGCGATGCCGAAGCGGTGTCTGCCGACGAATAAGCTTTGGTACAAGTTCAATAAATATCCCAGGCTCCCGGTCCGAAGGATCAGGGAGCCGTCCTGCGTCCTGCAGGCAAAATTTTTAATGGAAACGAGGAAATGCTATGGATGTATTGAGCGGTCTGCTCATCAATGTGCTTGAGGAGGGCTTTATCTACGGGATTATGGCCGTGGGGGTCTATATCACCTATTCGGTGCTGGACTTTCCCGACCTTTCGGTGGACGGCACCTTCCCCCTGGGGATGTGTCTGACGGCCATGCTGGCTGTGGCGGGGGTCAACCCCTGGCTGATCTGCCTTCTGGCCTTTGTGGTGGGGGCAGCGGCGGGCTGTATCACCGGTTTGCTTCACGTGAAGCTGGGGATCACCGACCTCTTGTCGGGGATTCTGGTGATGACGGGGCTTTACAGCGTCAATCTGGCCCTCACCGGCGGCAGCTCGGTGCTGCCCTTTTACAACCAGCCCACGGTGTTTAACACCGGCGTCGGCGGCCTGCTGCCCGCGGCCTACAACGTGGTCATCATGGCGGCGGTGCTCTGTATTGTGGTGAAGCTCCTTGTGGATCTCTACCTTAAAACGGCCTCGGGGATGCTGCTTCGGGCCTCGGGCAGCAACGCCCGCTTTGTCATCTCCCAGGGCAAGGATCCGGGGAAGATGAAAATCATCGGCCTGGCCATCGGCAACGGCTGCACAGCCCTGTCGGGGTCGGTGCTGGCCCAGCAGACCGAGTCGGCCAACGTGGCTGTGGGCACCGGGATGGTGGTCATGGCCCTGGCCTCGGTGATCATCGGGATGAATCTCTTTGGCAGACTGCGCTTCATCAAGCCGACCCTGGCCGTCATCCTCGGGGCCATCGTCTACAAGGCCTGTCTGGCCATCGCCATGCAGCTGGGTCTGCCCACCAACTACCTGAAGCTTCTGATGGCGGTGATCTTCACCCTGGCCCTGGTTTCCGGTAAAATTTTCACAGGAAGGGGAAAAGACAATGACAACAGATAAGCCTTTAGTGCGGATGGAACACATTAGAAAAACCTTTAACCCTGGCTCTGTCAACGAGGTGGTGCTTTTTCAGGATTTCAATCTCGCCATCGAAAAGAACCAGTTTGTCTCCGTCATCGGCAGCAACGGCTCCGGCAAGACGACGATCCTCAACCTGCTCTGCGGCACCCTGCCTGTGGATGGCGGCGCCGTTTTTGTGGGGGATCGGGACATCACCAAGCTCAAGGAATACCAGCACTCCGCCTTCATCGGCCGGGTGTTCCAGGATCCCGCCGCCGGGACCTGCGCCGGGATGACGATTCTGGAAAACATGGCCCTGGCAGACCGCAAGGGCAAAAGCTACGGCTTAAGACCGGGCATCGACAGACGCCGCCGGGACTTTTACAAAAGTCAGCTGGAGCTTTTAAAGCTTGGTCTGGAGGACAAGCTGGATCTCCAGGTGGGCAGCCTCTCCGGCGGGCAGAGACAGGCTCTGGCCCTGCTTTTGGCTACGATGACGCCTTTGGATCTGCTGATCCTCGACGAACACACCGCCGCCCTGGACCCCAAGTCCAGCGAAAATGTCATGGCCCTCACTGAACGTTTCGTCAAGGAAAAGCAGCTGACGACCCTGATGGTCACCCACAACCTCAAGTTTGCCATCAATTACGGCGATCGCCTGATTATGATGCACCGGGGAAATATCGTTCTGGACGCCGCCGGTGAGGCCAAGAAGCAGCTCCACACCGGAGACCTGACGGCCAAGTTCAACGAAATCAGCTTAGAGGACGGCAATTCTGTATAAGCTGTTATAAATTTTAAAAAGCCCCAGGCTGGAGTGCTTCCAGAGGTCAGAGGAATGCTGATGGCTGGCACTTGGCCTGGAGCTTTTTATTTTTTGTGTGAAGATGTCTTGGCAGATGCGGTGAAGGACATGCAATTTTTGTTAGAAAGTGATATAATAGCAGCAACCTTATGGAAAGGAAGGCAAGCACATGGATACTAATCAAGCCCAGCAGGAAAAGCTGATACGAATGACCCAGACCCCGGTGGCACCTCTGATTTGCCGAATGGCAGTGCCCACCATGATCAGTATGCTGATCACCGCCATCTACAATATGGCCGACACCTTTTTTGTGGGCCGCATCGGCACCAGCGCCACGGCGGCGGTGGGGATTATCTTTTCTGTCATGGCGGTGATCCAGGCCATCGGCTTTTTCTTTGGCCAGGGCTCCGGCAACTACATTTCCAGGAAGCTGGGGGCCGGCGATGTGGCGGAGGCCACGAAGATGGCCGCCACAGGGTTCTTTACGGCCATGCTGGCGGGGCTTTCGGTGACGGTTCTCGGAATTATTTTTCTAGAGCCCTTCTGCCGTTTTTTAGGGGCCACAGATACGATTCTCCCCTACGCCATGGATTATCTCCACGTCATTCTTTTGGGGGCGCCCTACATGACGGCGGCCCTGGTGTTAAACAACCAGCTCAGGCTCCAGGGCAACGCCTTCTACGCCATGATCGGGCTGGTCAGCGGCGGGGTGCTGAATATTTTTTTAGATCCGCTGTTCATTTTTGGCTTTGACATGGGCATCACCGGGGCAGCCCTGGCCACCATTTTAAGCCAAGCTGTCAGCTTCTGCCTGCTGCTTTTGGGCTGTAATAAAATGTCCGACAACCTGGCCATCCGCTTTAGAAATTTCTCGCCCAGCCTTGCCCGGTACGAGGCCATCGTCGGCGGCGGTCTGCCCAGCCTGTGCCGCCAGGGGCTGGCCAGCGTGGCCACCATCTGTCTGAACACGGCGGCGGGGCCCTTTGGGGATGCGGCCATTGCCGCCATGTCCATCGTCACCAGGCTCAGCCAGTTCGCCGCCTCGGCGGTGCTGGGCTTCGGCCAGGGCTTCCAGCCGGTCTGCGGCTTTAACTACGGCGCAAAGCGTTATGACAGGGTGCGGGAGGGCTTTTGGTTCTGCATTCTTGTGGGATCAGCGGTGCTTTTGGTGCTGTCGGTGCTGGGCTTCATCTTTGCCCCCCAGCTCATCGCCCTGTTTAGGGCCGAGGACGCCCAGGTCATCGCCATCGGGGCCCTGGCCTTAAGAATACAGTGCATCACCTTCCCGCTGTTGGGCTGGGTGACCATCTGCAACATGCTGCTTCAGAATCTGGCCCGGGTGGTCCAGGCCAGCCTGCTGTCCATTGCCCGCCAGGGATTGTTTTTCCTGCCGCTGATTCTGATTTTTCCCCATATCTTTGGCATCCTGGGGGTTCAGATCTGTCAGCCCGCGGCCGATGTGCTGACCTTTGGCATATCTCTGCCCCTGACCATTCCAACCCTGAGATTTTTAAAAACAGAGATGCATCGGTAGAGATAACAAAAGGCGACTGAAAAATCGACAATGATTTTTCAGTCGCCTTTTTTAGTTCTAAAAGCCCAAAAGCCCCTTGAGGGCAAACCAGAGCACGGGGACAGCCAGAGAGGGCAGCATGTTCAAGGTTTTACAGTCCTTGATGTTCAGGATGCCGATACCGGAGCTGGCGATTAAAAACCCACCGACGATGGAGACTTCGGTCATGAGCTCCGGGGTCATGAAGCCCCCCAGGACTGTGGCAGCCAGAAAGATGGCGCCCTGCCAGACAAAGAGCACGGCGGCGGCCAGGGCGATGCCGATGCCGTAGGTGGAGGCCAGTACCATGGAAGTGACGAAGTCCAGGGTGGCGTTGGTGAACAGGTAGGTGTTGTCACCGTAGAGGGCACTTTGGATAGGGCCCAGGATGGACAGGGTCCCAATGCAGAACAGCAAAATGGCCGTGGACAGCCCCTGGCCCAAATTGCCCGAGGAAAAGTGGTCGGTGAGCCTCTGAAAGCGGCCGTCGATGTCGAGGACGGTGCCGATCAGGCTTCCCAAAGCCAGGCTTAAAATAAAGAGCACCGGAAAGCTGCTGTCCGGCAGGTTCTGGGCCACGGCGTTGATGCCAAGCCCCGTGGCGGCCAGACCCATGGCGGTGAACATGGCGTTTTGGTATTTTTCTTTAATGCCCTTCTTGGCCAGGCTTCCCAAAAGGCTGCCGGCCAAAATGGTGCAGGTGTTGACGATGGTTCCGAGCATTGAAGTTCCCCCTGTCTGTGTGATGATCATAATTGTAGCATATTTTTGGATTATGAGGAAAGAAAAAAACGCCGACGGTTGTCGGCGTCAGACTGTCAATCTTCTGCAAAATAGGGCCTGTGGATCAGGCTGCGGTAGAGCAACAGGGATATGGCCAGAATCAAAAGCCCAAAGACGAAGGCGATGATCGCGGCGAGGCTGGGCAGCGCTGCGCAGATTCCCAGGGGAATCAGGGCCACAAGGAAGCCGATGCCAAAGGTGGCAAAGGCCGGAATGGAGCCGCCCTTGACGGCCTGGTATTCCGTGGCCCAGTCGTAGCGGGGATAGCGCTGGTTGAGAAACAGCCCCAAAACCGCCGATAGGCAGCCATAGGCTGCGGGGGTGACGATGAGCACCGCCATCTGCCAGAGGCTGGCCTGGGTGCCAAGGCCCACAAGGACTGCGGACAAAAGCACGGCGGGCAGCAGGATCGTCAGGTTGACGGCCAGCTTGGCGTTGTAGATCACCCGGCTCTCCACGGGAATGGAGGCCGGAATCCAGCGGGAGGCGCCCTCCAGGGAGATGGCGGGATAGGTGGTGGAGGACATGGCGGCGATGAAGGCCAGGGCCAGGGGCAATAGCCCAGCCACCATGTCCCAGGAAATCGGGGCGCCGGAGGCAGTCAGCAGTCCTCTAAAATCCACGACGCAGGCGGCGATGCCAAAGACCACCAGCAGCAGCGCCCCAAAGCAGGTGTTGACCAGGTAGATGTTCAGAGACAGCAGACGGCGCAGCTCCTTGGTGTACAGCGCCCTGAAGGGACTGCCTGTGCGGAGCTTTGCCCATTGGATCCGCGCTCCGGACTGGTGGGCGGCCAGGGCAGAATTGAGGCGGGTATAAAACCTTGCAAGAAGGCGCCCAAAGAGGGCCATGCTGCCCAAAGACAGCACTAAAAATCCAAGGAAAGCCAGAAAATTGCCGGCATTTAAGGCGAGGTCCACCCATTTGGCCGGCGGGTAGAAGTCCACGCCCTTGCTAACCATATTTGCCAGGGAGGACAGCTGCCCCTCGTTGATGGAAGATACACCAAGGGAGGCACCGAGGATGACCATCAGCAGAAGGAGGTTAAACAAGGCAGCCACAAGATTGCTGCGTTTAAACCGGGCGGCCAGGGCGGTGGTTAAAGCTGACAGCAGGGCGGCGATGGTTATGGGCAGAAGGGGCGCCAGAAAAGGCAGCAGAATCAGTATAATGGCCGAGGGCCCCGAGACACTGCAGCACAGCCCAAAGGTAATCAGCCCAGGCAGCATCAGAAGACAGCCCATTAAAAAATTAAAAAGATAGATGCCCAAAAGCTTTCCGGCGATGACGGCGCCGGTGGTCAGGGGCAGAGACAAAAGCTGGTCGTAGTTTTTGGGGGCAAAAAGAACGCCGCCGACCTTTAAAAAGGTCAGGATAAAGCTCAGGGCTGAGACGGCAAAAAGCATCAGCGCCGGAAGCCTGTCGGCCAGGCCGAGATAGGCGTAGCCAAAGGCCAGCAGGCTGCTGTAAAAGCACAGCACAATCCCCAGAAAGACGTAGAGGATGCCCATGGCTATCAGCCGCCGTTTTTCCTTGGCATCCTTGGTGTGGCGGACGCGGTTGAAGCCGCTTGCCAGGATAAACTCTGTTTTAAACAGAAGCAGGGCGTTACGCATCATGATCCATAACCTCCAAAAACAGAGATTCCAGGCTTTTATCTCCCCGGAGAACGTCGGTTTTTCCGGAAACCACAAGCTTTCCAGCCTTGATGATGGAGATGGTGTGACAGAGCTTTTCGGCCACCTCCAGCACGTGGGTGGAGAAGAAGATGGCGCCGCCGGCGTCGCAGAGGGACTGCATCATGGCCTTGAGGTGGTAGGCAGCCTCGGGGTCCAGACCCACAAAGGGCTCGTCCAGGACTAAAAGCTTTGGTGCGTGGATAAAGGCGCCGATGAGGGCCAGCTTCTGCTTCATGCCGTGGGAGTAGCCGCCGATGAGTCCGCCCAGATCATCCGAGAGTCCCAAAAGCTCGCTGTAGTGGGCGATGCGTTTTTTTCTGTCGGCATCGGAAACGCGAAAAACATCGGCCATATAGGACAGGTACTGAACCCCCGTCAGGTAGTCGTAGAGGTCGGGATTGTCCGGAACATAGGCCAGGCGCTGCTTGCAGAGCACCGGCTCTTTTTTGATGGAATGGCCGTCGATGAAAATTTCCCCCTCGGAAAAATCCATGACGCCTACGGCGGCGCGGATGGTGGTGGTTTTGCCGGCGCCGTTCTGTCCGATAAAGCCATGGATTTCACCGGGAGCGACGGTTAAGGACAAATCGTCCACCGCCCGTTTGGCAGAGCTCTTGTAGGTCTTTGAAAAGTGTTGGATGTCCAGAAGATTTGGCATGACAGCCTCCTTGATGTGCGGAGTAAGACTCCGGGATTTAAGCGTATTATAGTCCCGGGAGGAGGGGAAAGTCAAATGGGGGGAGTGAAAAGTTAAAGAAAAACCGAGAATATTACAGTAAAAAGAGGCCATGCTGACAAGGCCTCTTAAATGGGGAGTGTATACGAATATTATAAAGACGTTTCAGTTCTCGCTTTTTTGCCAGAGAAGGCGATGATGACCAGGGCGATAATCGCACCGACGATGAGGGCAACGCTGGCAATCTGCCAGTTGGCCCGGGTGGATTCAAGACCCAGGGCACTGCGCAGGAATTTCAAAACGTAGGGTGAAATAAACTGTCCGATACCAGTGCCGCAGGTATAAATGGAAATGGCCAGTGCTGCAAATTTAGGTTCAGCGGCACTGCCAGCGACGGCCATGGTCATGGAAGGGTTGAAAATGCCAAAGCCGATGCCAAAGATCACTGCGGCGACAAGGAATAAGGCGTAGGAGCTGGCGGTCAGCATTACGGTGAGAGCAATACCGACACAGAGTACACCGATGGCGGCGGTAAATTTCTTTGTGACTTTAGACAGTGAACCGTAGAGCAAACCGATGACAAAGGAGGCGGCAGAGAATATGCTCAGAACCATTGAGGATTGGGTGGCGTCCCCAATTTGATCGGCGCTCATGACCATGGCGACATTGGTCATGAAGCTAAACTGGAAGATGTTGAATAAGAAGCAGGCCAGTGTGATGATGTAGGTCATGCTAGTAAGCTTTTTCACTTTGCCAGCGCTGCTGCCTTCCGTGGGAGCGCTTTTTTTAACACCGGTGTCGGGCAGTTTGATCCAGATAAGTATTGCGATGGGCAGGACCAGCAGGAAACCCAGGAAGGACCAGCGCCAGTTATAGGAGGCCAGGATGCCGCCGGCAAATTGGAAAACAACGCCGGCGGCGGCGCCTACAGCGCTCTTGAAGCCCATGAGGCGGTTGCCCTGATCGCCGGTGAAAAGATCGGTGATAACGGCTGAAGCCATGGGGAAGACCATGCCGAAGCCGGCACCGAAGATAACACGCATGGCGATCATAAAATTCAAATCGCCGAAAAAGGCGGAGGGAATACCGCCAACGAAGATGAGTACCATAGAAATGATAATAATTTTTTTGATGCTGATATACTCAGTGAGCTTTCCGGAGACCAGTGAAAACAGGACCATCATCAATGAAGGGATGGTAGATAAAAGCTGGATGGTTTCTGCGGCGGCATTGGGGAAGGCCTTGGCGATTTCGGCCAGGGCCGGTGTGGTCATACTGGTGGTGTACATGAGCAGAGCGACGGAAAGGGCAGCGACTTGTACGCCGATACCGTAATTTTTTGAACTAGTTGTCGTTGACATGAAAGTTCTCCTTTTTTCTAAATGGGTTTAATATTAATCGCATTTGAATTAATCTCATATTACAATATTTTCGTAAATAAGTCAAATATTAATTTTTAAAACCTGTTAAATCCGGTTTAAAACCGATAAAAATCAAATAAATTTTAATTTTTCAATTAAAAACGTTGACAATTTCCAAGCAAGGGACTATACTGAATTCAAATATTAATCGCATTTAATTATTTTCGGAAGAGAGGGAAATTGATGAATAGTGAAACTGTAAAACTCCAGGAAGAACGAACACAGTTGTTTAAAGATTTATACCGCGGACAAATGCCAAAGCGCGTACCTGTGCGCGCAGGCCTGACCTCAGAGGCAGGCATTGCCTATGCAGGAAAGGATATTAAGACGGTTCACTGGCGTACCGCAGAATTTTATGACGTTATGGCTTATCTCGGAGAGCGTCTTATTGTAGATTCCGCGCCGATGAAGCCTCATGTCATGAGAAACCCTTATCGCTACCAGGTTCTGGGGGCCAAGACCATCGTCATGAACAAGGAGGGCTACGTTCAGCATCCCGAGGTTCACGGCCTGGAGCCGGAGGAATACCCGGACTTTATCGCCGATCCCCATCGCTGTATTTTAGAGACAATTTTGCCAAGACTTTATGAGGGGCTTAATCAGTCTCCAGTTCAGAATGCGTTGAATTTAACAAAGGCTTACAAGGTCTACAAGGATCAGGCGATGGCTTTAGGGGCGGACTACGCAAAGATTATCGATCGCTTTGGCTATGCAAAATCTGTGCCTGGAGGCTTTACAGAGGCCCCTCTGGATTATGTGGCCGACTTTATCCGCTCCTTCAGCGGCGTGTCCAAGGATATGCGTCGTCATCCCCAGGAGCTGATGGACGCTGCCGAGGCGGTGCTGCCCATTTTGATCAACCAAGGTCTGGGGCCGGTCAGAACCATTGATGCCCGGGTATTTATGCCGCTGCACATGGCGCCCTTTATGAATACAAAGCAATTTGAAAAATTCTATTGGCCCACTTTCAAAAAGATTGTTGAGGCCTTCTACGCAGCGGGTATGGGCGTCGATCTCTTTGTTGAACAGGATTGGATGCGCTATCTGGATTATCTCAAGGAGCTGCCAGGTCCCATTGTCATGCGCTTTGAATACGGCGATCCCAAGATCATCAAAGAAAAGCTGGGGGATAAGCATATCGTTTCCGGGCTGTATCCCATCAGTATTTTAAAGACAGAATCAAAGCAGGCCTGTATCGACAAGGCCAAGGAGCTCGTCGACATTTTGGCGCCGGGCGGCGGCTATATCTTCGATATTGACAAAGAAGTACTGTCCTTGGGCAGTGTTAATATGGACAATCTCATCGCTGTGACAAATTTTGTCAGAGAATATGGGGTTTACTAAAAGGAGGCAGAGGATGGAAGATCAGAAATATTACAAAACCTGGGAAAGCTATACCGAGGAGTATCCGGAGCTTAAAGAAGAAAAATACCACGCAGATATGCTTCAGACCTACGAGGACGATTTGTACAAATTTATTATTGGCCTATTGATTTAGATTATCACAGAAAAAATACATGCGAGGAGAAAAAACATGGAAAAGGATATTAAAAAATTACAGGAAGAACGCACGCAGCTTTTTTCAGATCTTTATAGTGGGATTATCCCCAAAAGAATTCCGATTAATACAGCCCTTCCCATTGAATTAAAAATAGAATATGCGGGCAAAGATTTAGGAAAAACCCAGTGGACCTTAGAGGATATGAAGGCCATTTACGAAAAATCCTTTGAGCTGACCGCCAGCGACGCCTATCCGGCCAGCTTTGCAACCTATCCGGCCCACCACTATCTCATGGGTTCGCGGTCCTTTACGATGGGCTCCCAGGGAACCATGCAGCATCCGGAGGTGTCAGCCATGGAGCCTGAGGATTACGATGATTTTATTGCAGCGCCCTTCGATTGCATTGTCGAAAAGATTTTTCCAAGAATCTATCCGGAGTTGGATACAGACCCGGTATCCAGATCCATGGTTTTTGCCAAGGCAGTCAAGGCCTTTGGCGATTACGCTGGCTTTTATGGGAAAATAGACGCCGAGATGATTGAAAAGTACGGGTTCTTTGCACCACCGGCAGGATCCAGCACCGGCGGTACCGTGCCCTTCGACCTTCTGGGGGATATTCTCAGGGGCTTTAAAGGCATCACCATGGATATTCGCCGCTATCCCGATAAGATTGCGGCGGCCTGTGAGGCTATTCTGCCAATCTCTGTTAAAAAGGGCAAACCGGCGAATCCTTCAATTTTAGGCAGTCACTTTATTGCCACCCATATGGGTCCCTTCCTCAGAACCAAGGATTTTGAAAAGCTGTACTGGCCGACCTTCTACAAGATGGTTCACGCCCTGGCAGAGCAGGGACAAACCTGTCTGATTTTCTGTGAATCCGATTGGATGCGTTACCTTGACTATCTCCAGGAACTGCCCCAGGGAACCCGCTTCTATTTTGAATACGGCGATCCCAAGCTCGTCAAGGAAAAGCTGGGCAAGAAGCATATTATTTCTGGCTTCTATCCCATTACCTACCTTAAGACGGCGACAAAAGAGCAGTGCATCGATAAAGCCAAGGAACTCATCGATATCTTAGCCCCTGGCGGCAATTATTATTTTAATTTCGATAAGAGTCCCTATTCGCTGAATACCATCAATCCGGAAAACTACAAAGCAGTGCTGGACTACATCAGGGATAATGGCACCTACGACAATGCAGGTGAAAAGGTATGGGATAAGCCCAGAGAAGAAACGGTGGATCATGTCCTCAAGGATATCCCGGCCTTCGAGAGCAAATACTTTAAATCCTTTGATACCTTTAAACAGAATAATCCTGTACCTCGGGCAGATTTGGAAGAAGTTATCCGGAAAAAATATGAAGATTACAACGATATGCTGTTTAATACAATGATGCTGATGTGCTAAGAAAAAAGGCCCATTCAAATGAAGGGGCCTTTGGCATTACAGACAGAAAAATCATTATTTAGAAACAACCTTAAAATTCTTTTCCACGGAGATGTGAATTTTTCCAGCGAGGGCCTTGGAGCTTTGGATAATCTCTTCGATCTGTGCCTCCGGAATTTTTATGCTCTGGAGCAGCAGCTGGATTTCGGTTTCTGCCAGATACTCAGAGCTGCAGTCGATAAAGCCCGAAGACCAGGCGGTGTGAAGGCCGTGGACCAGGGATAAATTGGCGATGGAAAGGGTTTTTACCTCCAGGCGGCTGAGGCCGAGCTTCAGGGAGCGGTTGATATTTTCCAAAAAGCTAATGGAGGCGCTTTCCTCCTTCATAAAGACGTTGGTCTCGCACATTTCGTGGTAGAAACGGTTGAGATTGGCGTTGGTTCGGCAGTTCCTGTTTTGAATTCTAAAATCAACGGCGGTGCGCAGCAGGGCATCGGTCTGGGGCTCGATTTCGGTGATTTTTCGCTGGGTGATCACCTTGCTGGCCACCATGTAGGTGTTGTAAATTTCGATGGCGAGCTTTTCCTTGCTGCCGAAGTAATAGGAAACCATAGCTTTATTGGCGCCGGAGTGCCTGGAGATTTCCGTCAGCGTCGCCTTGGTGTAGCCTTCCTCGTAAAATAGTTTTCTGGCGGCGGAGAGAATTTTCTCCATGGTCTCCTTGCCGGATTTATAATTGCCCATAAATAGTTCCTTCACTTTTTAATAATTTCGATCATCATGCCGCCAAGCTGCACAGGTTTGCGGCTTACACTATATAATGAGTGTAACATACTTTATGAAAAAATTGAAGAAGATTGATTAAACAAAATACATGTGCTATAATAGCGATAGAGATAAATGATATGCGTGCTCATAGGAGTACAAGTAAGCGAAAAGCCCCGATGCCTTGGCATCGGGGCTTTTTATATCGGAAGATTGTCACCTGTTGATCTTACTTCCTATAAAGAATTCTAATCGCATTGATAATACAGATGATGGCTACGCCAGTGTCTGCAAAGACGGCCATCCACATGTTGGCAAAGCCCAGAAGGCCTAAAACCATGACCATAACCTTGATGATCAGGGCAAAGATGACATTCTGCCAGGCGATGCGTCCCGTTTTCCGGCCGATTCTGATGGCCTGGGGAATGGCTTCGACGCTGGAATTCATAAAGACGACGTCGGCAGCCTCGATGGCGGCGTCGGCGCCGCTGCCCATGGCGGCTCCCACATCGGCGCCGGCCAATACCGGAGCGTCGTTGATGCCGTCACCGACGAACATGACAGCACCGTGCTGTCTGCGGATGTTTTTCAGCTCGGCAAGCTTATCGCCGGGCAAGAGCTTGGCGTGAACCTCGTCGATGCCCGTGGCCTTGGCCACAGCGTCGGCGCTGGCCTGGGCGTCGCCGGTGAGCATGGCGGTGGTGATGCCCAGACTGCGGATCTTTTTGATGGCCGAGGCTGCGTCGCTCTTGATGGTATCGGCAATGACCAGGCGTCCGGCATAGCTGCCGTCCACGGCCAGCAGCACCTCGGTGCCGGCGGTGTGTCCAGCGTGTTCTCCCGGGGTGATGCTGTGGGCAGCCAGAAGCTTTTTGTTGCCGCAGAGCAGGGTGCGGCCGTCGAGCACGGCTTCGATGCCTTGACCGGCAATTTCTTTAACAGATTCAGGTCTTGATATATCCAGACCCTTGGCCTTGGCGGCTTCCAAAACGCTGTTGCCGATGGGGTGGGTGGAGGCCAGCTCACAGCTGGCGGCCAGGCTCAAAAGCGTATCCGCATCCATGCTGTCTGCGGGCAGCACCTGCTGAACCACAAAGTTGCCCTCGGTGATGGTGCCGGTTTTGTCCATGACAACGGCCTTGACGTTTTTGATGGCCTCTAAGGAGACGCCGCCCTTAAACAGGATCCCCAGTCTGGAGCCAGCGCCGATGCCCGAGAAGAAGGCCAGGGGCACGCTGAGTACCAGGGCGCAGGGGCAGCTGATGACCAGGAAGGTGATAGCGGTGTAGATCCAGTAGTACCAATTGCCGGTGACCAGCGAGGGCACGATGGCGGTGAGGACTGCCAGGGCGACGACCACCGGGGTGTAGATTCGGGCAAAGCGGGTGATGAAGCGGTCGATTTTCGGCTTGCTGGCCGCCGCGTTTTCCACGGAGTCCAGGATTCTGGTGACCATGGATTCCTCCAGCACCTTTTCCACACGGATTTTCAGAAGGCCTGAGGTGTTGACACAGCCCGAGACGACCTCGTCGCCGTAGGCTGCCCGAACCGGCACAGGCTCGCCGGTGACCGGAGAGGTGTCGATGCGGCTTTCGCCTTCAACGATGACCCCGTCCAGAGGAATTCTGTCGCCGGGGCGCACCAGCAGGATATCCCCGACATTGGCATCCTCGGCGTCGATGACCTGAATGTCGTCGCCGATTAAAAGATTGACCACCTCGGGACGCATGTCCACGGCGTCCATGATCTGGGTGCGGCTCTTTTCCACGGCGCGGTCTTCAAAGTACTCGCCGATGCGGTAGAAGAGCATGACGCCGACGGCTTCGGGATAATCCTGGATGGCAAAGGCCGCCAGGGTGGCAACGCTCATCAGGAAGTTTTCGTCGAAAATCTGACCCTTGAGCAGGTTTTTGACGGCGGTGATGACGATGCGTCCGCCCAGCACGATGTAGGCGATCACAAAAACCGGAATGCTGTAGCCAGCGGGCAGAACGTGTTCACAGATCTCGCCCAGCACGAAGAGCACCGCCCCGATCAGCAGGCCGATGAGTGCCTTCTGGTCTGCGCTGAGCTTCTTTTTGGCGGGCTTTGCCTCAGTCTGGGCTGCAGAAGCCACGGCGGCCTTTTTATCCTTGGCGGTGGCCTTCTTGGTGGGGACAACCTTGACCTCGGACTCGATGGACTGGCAGATCTGCTGGATCTGGGGCAGCAGAGCCTCGGGATCGTCGGCGGAGAGCCTCAGCTGCTTGGTGGCGTAGGTGATGGACGCATAGCCCACGCCGGGAAGCCCCTTGATTTTGTGTTCCATCTTGGCGGCGCAGTTGGCACAGCCGAGATTTTCAAGCATGAACACGGATTTTTTCAGCTTGGCGTCGGGCATTTCGCAGGTGCAGTTGGCCAGGCTTTCTCCACAGATATGGCAGTATTCGCCGCCGTGGAGGCAGAGCTCACACTGACAGTCCTCGGGATGCCCCGGTACGTGGTAATGCGCATGTTCATGGTCGTGATCGTGGCCGCAGCCGCATGCGTCAACGTGGTGATGATGCTCATGTTCATGTTCTAGAGCGAGAACGCACCAGAATA
>JAUNGS010000096.1 GCA_030524435.1 Eubacterium sp. | reverse complement strand
ACGTTTTCCTGCGGAAAACGGCTGCCTGCTCATGTTTTGGGGGTCTCAAATTCAAAAATCCTCCTGCAAGCGTGCTTGCGTCGGATTTTGTGACTTTTCGACCCTGGTATCATTATATTTTTTAGAATTCAATGTACATTGTATTATAGAAAGGAGATTGATCGTGAAAGAACTGGTTTGTACCACGGAAAATGCCCACAGCTACAAAATTGTGGTGGAAAAGGGACTGAAGGATCGCCTCCATGAATTTGGAGAGGTCTTTGCATCCTATAAGAAGCTGGTGATCATCAGCGACAAAAACGTGGCTAAGCTGTATTTGTCGGGGATCAAGAAGCAGCTGAAGCGCATGGGCTGCGAGGTGGCCACCATTGTGGTGCCCGCCGGCGAGGACTCCAAGTGCTTGTCCCAGGTGGAGAGCATCTACTATCAGTTTATGGATTTGGGCATGACTCGCTCCGATGCGGTGGTGGCCCTGGGGGGCGGCGTCGTCGGCGATTTGGCGGGCTTCTGCGCCGCCACCTACCTCAGGGGCATCGACTTCATCCAGATTCCCACCTCCCTTTTGGCCCAGGTGGACAGCAGTGTCGGCGGCAAGGTCGGGGTGGATCTGGGCTTTGGCAAAAATCTGGTGGGGGCCTTCCACCAGCCCAGAATCGTCATCATCGACCCGGATTTCTTGGAGACCTTAGATGATCACTACATCGCCGACGGCATGGGCGAGGTCATCAAGTACGGCTGCATCAGCTCAGCCAAGCTCTTCGTCCGCCTCATGGGCTACGAGTACCAGGAGGATCTGCTGGAGGACATGGAGGAAATTATCGCCAAATGTGTCCTCATCAAGAAAAACGTGGTGGAAAGCGACGAGAAGGAGTCGGGGATCCGCCGGGTATTAAACTTCGGTCACACCATCGGCCACGTGGTGGAATCTTATTTTGAATTTAAGGAATACTCCCACGGGGAGGCCGTGGCCATCGGCATGTACCAGATCACCAAGATGAGCGTGAGGGAGGGGCTGACGGCGCCGGAAACCCTGGACAACCTGCGGATGATTTTAGAAACCTACGGCCTGCCCTACGAAATGCCGGACATGGACATCAAGCGGGTTCAGAGCATTCTATTCTCCGACAAGAAATTTGAGAACGACATCCTTAATCTCTGCGTGATTCCCAAAATCGGCAAGGCAGAGATCGTGAAGCTTCACAAGGATAAGGCCATTCAGCTCTTTGAATAGAAAGGCGGTTTATGAAAACTATCGAGATTACACCTAAAAAGCTGGGGGGGAGCATCCAGATTCCCCCCTCCAAAAGCGTCAGCCACCGGGCGGTGATGTGCGCAGCCCTGGCCGAGGGCCAGAGCAAAATCTCCAATATTCTGCTCTCCGACGATATCCGAGCCACCTGCGGGGCCATGGAGGCCCTGGGGGCCCACATTGCCTACGAGGAAACCGGGGACAAGCGCTACACCTTAACCATCGACGGCTGCCCGGCGGTGGACGCCACGGGCAAAACCGTGGACTGCATCGAGTCCGGCTCCACCCTGCGGTTTATGATTCCCTTAATGGCCTTAAAGGCAAAAGACGCCCGGGTCATCGGCCGGGGACGCCTGGCCAGCCGTCCCATGGGCCCCTATTATGAGCTCGTTGAGGAACAGGGCATCGACGAGGTCAAAGAGGCGGTGGGCCTGGAGCTGCCCCGGCGGTTCAGCGGCAGGCGGTCTTCTGGCACCTAC
>JAUNGS010000052.1:1871-14769 GCA_030524435.1 Eubacterium sp. | reverse complement strand
TATCACAATTTTACAAAGTATTTAAGGCTATTATAACAATCCTTTTATTTGTTATCTCCCAAAATCGCTCCTATTACACTTATCGGATATACCAGTATGAAATTGACCAATATTGTCTCCTTAAAATTTTTCGCAAATATATGAAAGTTCGAGAATATATTACAACTATAGTATATTTGATTCATTAAATACGAAGCGATAATAAAACTTATTAGCTCTACAACAAACAGTAGAATTGCTATTTTAAATTTACGTCTCATTATTTTTTATACAGGAAAAGCATCTGTTGAAAATACATATGAAGTAACAAGATTTTTTCTTCCAGGATCTGAATAATAATAATACGCTAATCTCAATTTAGATTGATATCTTGCTCCAATAACAGTCCCATATCCTGTTTGCCCAAATCGTCCATAAAAGTTTTTCATACAATTTTCTGCAGTATTAGAAATAAATGGAGAAAGTGCAGCTGCTGTAACCGTTCCAGGAACACCAAATAGTTTTCCCACTACTACGGTTGCTGCCCCAGACATGCTAGAATATAAAGTTTTCTCCATATCATACCTGCTTTGTGTATTAAACTCAAAATTCGTTGAAGATCTTGTCCATTGATTTAATTCATACGGCTCAATACTCTCCGCTTTTGCTATTGAAAGATTCGATAAGCATAACATCGAACAAACTACTAAAGCCATGCAAATTTCTTTTTTAAATTTATAGATTCTGTTCATTGTTTATTCCTCCTTCTACAATATAGTTTTAATATAGTGGATTTCTCCTTGTTCGGTATTCAAATATTATTTACTCTGTATCTTTCCAATAGACTCACTTCCTTTTAATCAAATATTTAAAACCTAGAATTTTTAATTTTTCACCTTCAATTTTCTTGGTTCTTCTGGTTGATACTGAAAAAAACACCCTGAAGCATTACTCGTAAATATCCCCATTTGAAGTGCCACAAAAGCCAAAGCCGGTGCAATCTTAAAAAAAATAACTTTCAATTTATTTTTCAAATTTCTCCCCCCTCTACACGCTAAAAAGCTATCTTTAAAGTAATTACTTTTTATACTCTAAAGATAGCATGTTATCGCTCTATTTAAAAGAGGGTTCACATAAACAGCACCTTATCACGCATAAACGACAGGGGATTATAAATTTAAATTCAAAATCAGTCTGAACTGATAATTCTGAGATTCTATTTGAACTATTCCGTCATATTTTTCTGTTAAATCACGGATGGTTTTTAAACCCAGGCCGTGATTTCTTTTGTCCTTTTTACAAGTTTGAAGGGTTTCGATTTGTTTCTCAAACGTACTATTTGTCACCTTCACCATCAGCATACCGCCAAAAGCTTTCATTTGTAAAAGAACTCTGCGCTGTTTGGGGGGCAGCTTTTCACTGGCCTCCAGTGCATTGTCCAAAGCATTGCCTAAAATAATACAAAGATCCATTTCATCCACAGAAAGACCGGGCGGAAGCGCTATCTGGGTTTCGAAGACTGTTTTTAAACCTCTGGCTCTTTCACCCTTGGCATAAATTAAGGCATCCAGCGCAGAATAGCCTGTCACAGATGTCCTTGCGGCCGCTTGCGCCGATGATTTTTGAATAAAGGCTATGGCTGTCTCAACCCTTCCCTCCTCCAAATAACCATAGAGGGCGGTGAGGGTGTTTTTGAGATCGTGCCGCATTTTTCTGATTTCTTCACTAGACGTCTCTAGGCTTCTGTAATACCTGCGTTCATTTTCAATTTGCTGTTTTAAAAAGGCCTCTTCTAAACGCTGCTTTTCCAAGCGCTCCTCCTTCTCAAAAAAGGTGAAGGCATAGATATTGGCCGCAAAAAGACCGCAGATTCCCAGAATGCATAAAAAGGCGTCAAGACCCTTTTCCATCTCTGTATAGGTGGTGAGCTGATACAGGATAACGATGCTTGCCACAGGCAGCACCAAAATATAAATACTCTTTTTCAATGACAGACCGCCAGACCCCTTAGGGCCGCCGACATAAACAAAGCTGACAAAAATAAGGATCAAAAATTTCGTTATGATATTTGCCGCAAGCATATAACCGGGAATAAGCCTGGTGTTTTCTAAACTTGTTCTTCCCAAAAACATAATGATATAGCTGGCCAGCACGTCACACAGCGCCATGATCACACAAAAAACAAAGGCCGCTGTCACCGCCGTTTTAAGAAGAACTTTATTGACATAAAAAAGTACAATGCACCCCAGTGCGGTAAAAGTGATCATAACTATCGGATTTCTGAAAAATCGCCAGGACACCAGTATCCACCCGCTGACCAAGATAATTTCCAATATTCCTTTAATCAAGGGAATTTTCTTCTCCTTCGAGAAGGCCCGCACCCAATAATAAATTAAAATGCCCTCGAAAAGAGAGGCAAAAATCTGTACACTTAAAACCTCCATCTAGATCCCCACCTCGCTCTGGTATGTCAAAAAAACCCTTCGGGCTTCATCTTTGTATTTTCTGCCCACTGGCAGTTCTGTATTCTGATTACACCACAGCAATACCCGATCACTCCTAAATTGCCTGACATATTTCATATTCACCAGATAGCTCTGATGAATTCTTAAAAAACAGCGTCCCTCCAACCGGGCTGCCTCCTTCCCTAGGGTACTCACAATTTTAAACACCTCCTGGCCGGTGTGAATCAACACATTCCAGCGGCTGGATTCCAGATAGCGTATTTCAGATAAAGGTATTTGATTTTTTACACCATCGTAATCAAAGGTGTAGTCCTGAGATCTTAGCACATAGGCTGTCGTTACCCGATCCATTTCCTCTGTAAAAAATGTATCCTCCACAGGCTTTTTGAGGTACTGGAAGGCTCCTAACCGAAAGGCCGCCGGCACGTAGCTGTCGTGGGCGGTAATAAAGATGATAAATATATCCTTGTGTTGTTCCCGGAGGCGCTCCCCAAGGGTTACTCCATCAAGCTTCGGCATCTCGATATCTAAAAAGGCCAGATCAAAGGGGCTTTCTGTATTGGCTTTAAGCAGAGCCCTTCCATCTTCAAAGCACTGAATTTCTACGGTGTATTTTTTATTCTTAAAATAATCCTCCAGGCGGTTTTTAATGTTTTCTCTAAAGTAAGTCTCGTCGTCACAGATGGCAATCCTAAACACAGCACTCCCTCCCTCTTGATGTAAATGTTATGACTTTATTATATCATCTTTTGGATTTGTTTTAAATCGTTTTCATATTTGTGGAAATAAAAAACGACCTGCCGCAGCAAGCCGTCTTAAAATTTTTACTCTCAATCTTCATAATGACCTTTACAAGATACAATCCACAGCTTTCCATCTACAATATCGTAAACCAATCTATTTTCTTTATCAATACGTCGGCTCCAGCCCTTACGGTACCGCAAAGGCTCTGGTTTGCCTGTCCCTTCCGATAGGCCATTTCTTTCAATATCTTTAATAAGCCCATTAATTTTTTTAAGGGTTTTCTTGTCTTCCGTCTGCCAGGATAAATATTCATCCCAGGCACGATCAGACCAAATCTTATTCATCCTCCACCTCGATCAACTCATGCTCGCGGCCTTCACCGCGCAAAAGCTGTTCGAAGGAGCGATCTATTTTTAACAGATACTCTGCATTTTGAACAATTTTCATCAGACGATTGTATTGTGCCAATCCCATCAAAACGACATTTTTTTCATCTTTTCTTGTGACGATGACAGTTTCGTTATCATCACTGGCTGCATCACAATAATCCTTTAAATGGCTGCGTACCGTCGAATAATTTACTGCTAACATTGTTTTGATCTCCTTTATATTCTGTACAATATATTGTACAGAATATTGTTCAAAATGTCAATGCTGCAATTATCCAAGCGGCAGTAAACTGTATTGATGAAAACAACGTCTATCTTGTTCGGCACATAGAAAATTTTATCCCCAAAAGCTGAAACTCCATTCTGCCATAAAGCAGGCTTTACGCTCCTTCTTTTTCTCGGCCTTTATAGGTTTTAAACAAAGCCTCCAGCAGATAAAACAGCAAACAAAAATTAATGACCAGCACCCAGCTATGACTGGTGGGCGCATACAGCCAGCTGCTGCCCACACCCATAACGGGAATGCCCATAAGCCTGAAAATCATGACATCCAGCTGGGTAAGGGCCCAGCCCACGCCAATGTCAATATAGTGGGCCAAAAGCGGTGACAAAACCGCAAGTACGAAACAAAAAATCAGTTTCTTTTTCATTTGCTTTGTCCCCCTTCAACCGGGTATTCCTCTAAATTCACCCTTTTGATAACATGCTTTAAACCACCGCCCATTTTCATAAACACCCCTACAAGATAAACGGTCAGCAGAAAATTGATAACCAACACCCAGGCGCTGACGCTTGAGGACGCCATCCAGCCACCGCTGTCTGCCAACCCAAAAATTGCTGGATCAATTTTAAAATAAAGGCGAATCAGCAGCATATCGGCGTAATGGGCTAAAATTGGCGACAAGATGGAAATCACACAGCAAAAAAACACTTTTCTTTTCATGGCTGCACCTCTGACGGCATTTTTCTATTTTTTATCTCCCATAAGGGCTCCGATCACGCTCATTGGATATACAAATATAAAATTAATCAAAATGTTTTCTTTCCGAGCTTCTTCCTTATGTCATAAATCATATATCCTAATACGCCATATATTGCCAAATTAAATACAACATTGAGTGTTTTTAGCGTTAATCTCATATACTGATTGGCGGAGCCAACAAAAACCTGCAGCTCTGCCATTGTAAAGGGAACGCCCCATTTCAAATAAAAAGTATCTAAAATTATATTATCTGAAAACATCCCCAAGTTATAAAGCATATAAATTGTGGAAAGTATAAAGAATAATACGATGCCAATAAAAATGATAGTTATAATTGTAAATACCCGTTTTCTGCCCATTTTTTATCACCTCTAAAAATTTTCATAAAAGACAATAATTAGCAGTCCAAATTTTTATACCATATTTTTAATCTTATTATAGCACCTTTAAAGCTATGTGTATATCGTTTTCAAAAATCTGAAAAATACTGTAATAAAAAAAACGACCTGCCGCAGCAAGCCGTCTTCAATGCTCTGTATTTTAAATCCTACACTGTTTTATCCTTCTTTGAAGCCTCGGCGTTCTCCTCCGCCTTATCTTCTGTAGCCTCGCCGATCACTTCGATTTCGGTGGCTGCCTCGGCAGCTTCGCCTTCCTCGGTCGTTTGTTCTTCGGCTTCTTCGGGGGCCTTCTCCTGAGCCTCCTCTGTGGTCTCACCTTCGCTGGCAGCCTCCTGGGCTTCCTCTGCACCTGCTTCAGTTTCAGCTTCGGTGTCAATCTCCATCATTTGATCATCCTCAGCCTTTTTATTTGTCAGCTTATGAATCAGGTAGCCCAGTCCAAAGAGGGCGGCGGCGTCAAAAATCCAGGCGGCGCAATTGGAAATATAGTACATGATAACATCTACCATCTGCGACTGAAGGTCCATCCCCTGCTCTGCCAGACTTGTGATATAGGTGGTCACATTGTACAGTGAAAACAGGGCGATAACCGCAAACAGGGCCGCAATGATGTATAGGGCCAGGGCAATTTTCCCCGGCTTTGTCTTTTCTGTGTGCATAAAACTCTCCTTAACGTACGATTTACTTTAAGGATACCAGAGCTTTCTGTCGGTTTTTTGTTTGTTGTGTGATGGTTGTGTGAAAAGGAAATTACTCCTGGCAAAAGAGCTGCAGACAAAGCTGATAGCTTCTGCCGCTTTCAGCAGATTTATTTTTAAGTCGTGCAAGTACGGATGCAGCCATATCAGCCATTAAGCAATACCTCCATTAATTCTGTAACCTTTTTGTACACACGTAGTTTTTTTGCATAGACAGAAAGGTTTTTTAGATTTTTCTGTTTATCATTGGCATAAGCATTAATTGCTTTATTAAATATTTCGTTATCAAGTCGTGAACGGTACTTGAAACAATCACAAATCGTACGTTCACGATCGTATATAGAAAGCATAACCCCATCAAATTCATCTGTCGTTTTTCCCAGCTCGTATATTTCCGACTGGACATAATAAACCTGCAGAGGGAGCACATCCACATCAAGCTTTGTTCTTGACATAGAACGTGGTACTGCTATAGACCATTTACGCGGCGCAAAATCGCTATAGCCATAATAAAAAAGCGCAGACTCAACACAGACTATTCCCTTCGGAATAAGTGCTGCAAGCAATTGTTCTTCGGAAATCATGTCATTTCCAGCAAGCTGATAATATCCGTGGCGCACTCTATCAAGGTAACCTGCATTGCACATATTTACAACATCAACAGCTCGAATTCCTGCTGCAACAAAATCAGCAGATTTAGCAATACCGCTTTTGCTTTCTATGACCTGTTTTGCAAGCTTTCGGATATCCACGGCTTCACCTTCTTTTATAAAATATACACACACGCTTATTCTAACTGTGTATGAAATTATTATATGATACATCATTAAAGTTTGCAATAAAAATACACACAAAGTTTTTAAGCTTGTGTGCATTTTTAAATATTGATTATTCAGAAATAAATTATTATTCCTTCAAATTCAAAATCCATTATAACCTGATTTTCGGCAGGTGCTTTTGTAAAAAGTGCCCCTTGTTCCCTCAACTTCTTACGTAAAGAGAACAGCCAGAGACCCTTCAAATAACTTCACATCACCGCATTGTCTTTAGCTCCAAAAAGAGGTCTTCCCCTCCTGATCGAAGCGCTTGACCATGGCCGCCAGCTTTTCGGCGCTTTTGGGGAAAAGGCCGCCGCGGCTGCCGGTGTAGCTTCTAACAGCGCTGCCGGACCTGGTGCCGGCGCAGATTTTAAAGAGGTCGGTGAGCACCGATTCCACGGCGCCGCCGCCTCCCTGAATTCGAGGCAGAATCTTCTGGAGAATGGCGTGATCCAGGCCGTCCTCCTGGCTCATGAGGCCGTACTCGGCGTTGTAGAGCAGATAGAAGCAGATTTCATCTCGAACTCTGAAGCCGATTTGGGCGTGGCATTTCATCAGAATGCCATTCATGGCTTCCAGAAGGGTGACCACCTCCTGGATCATGTCCTGCTGGCGGCTGCAATTGGCCAGAACGATGACGTCGCTTTTTAGGAAACGGCTGCCCAGCTTGATTTCCGCCGGGGGATTCTGGGGTGTCCTCTGGAGGTGCAGGCTGACCTGATTGATCTCGATGAGGCTGGCCCGATCCAAGACCTTGCGGCTTAAGTTAAAAGCCGTTTCCTCACTGCTGACGGTGCCGATGATATAGAGATTTTCCGGCAGATACAGACCACCGTAGCGCTCCCTGGCGTACTCATCCCGGCCGAAGGCCTCCTCGCCCAGCAGGGGATCGGTGATGATGTGACCGCCCCGCTCTCTCCTGGTTTCCATCACCGACAGGATTTCGCTGAAATAGTATTCCACCCGGGCGTTGTTCATCTCGTCGAGACACAGGAAATAGGGCTTTCTGGGGTTGTCCACCGCCGACTTGATGAAGTCGTTGAGAGCCCCGGTGACGAAATTGCCGCCCATGTCCAGGTAGCCCAGAAGGCCCCTGGAGTCCTTCCAGTCAGGCCGCACGGGAATCTGTTTATAGCGGCCGTTTTCCGTGTTGGCCCCCATGGCCTCGGCGAAGAGGCGGATAAAGCTGCTCTTGCCGATACCGGCGATACCCGTTAAAATCACAAAGGGCTTGGATTTCAGGCAGAGGTAGAGATTTTCCACCAGCCCCGGCTCACAGGTGAAGCCCCCGGCGGTGATGTAGGCCGCAATCTGCTTGAGGGTTCCGGGGATATCCACCGGTTCCTCCACCAGATTTTCCACCCGCTCGATGATGCTTTCCACGGCGCTGACCGCATTTTCCTGGGTGGCGTCCTCGGCCTCGGCCATGACCCGCTTGGTCTCCAGGTAGGCCATCTCGCTGATGCTGTGGGACCGCTTTTCGGGCTGGGGTGCCTGATTTTGAATCGGTGCGGCCTCCTGGGATGCTGGCTGCACCGACGGGGTCGGCGCCGCCTGGACAGGCTGATCCGCTGCTGTCTTTTGATCTGGGGTCTGGGGCTGCGCTTCGGGCTCAATCGACGCCTCGGGCTCCGGCGCAGGCTCAGACGCCGCTGCAGGCACCTCCGCATCAGCCGCCGGGGAAACCTCTGCAGACTGATCCTGGGGCAGGCTGTCGACCTCTTCCCACTGGACCTCCTCAGCCTCGGCTAAAACTGCCTCCCCTTCGATTTCAGGGGCAGACTGGGCTTCCTGTTCTATCTGAACCTCGGCAGTCTCTTCTGCCTGGGGCGTTTCCTGATCAGCTTCCGGAGCCGCCGCAGGTTCCTGGATTTCAGGCTCAGGTTCCGGCTCTGGCTCGGGTTCGGGTTCCACATAATTGCCCAGGGTGATCTTGTCATAGTAATCATCATAGGCCAGAAGCATTTCCTGAAGATCGTATTCCAGCTCGGCGTCTCTGGGCACACTGCCGTAGTATTCCCGGTATAAAATGATCCCCTCTCTGAAACGCTCGTCGTAGAGATCCACGGCGGGGCTCCCCAGCTCAAAGCCGTGGGGATCAATCTTACCCTTGACATCGTCAGCCAGAGGCCTTAGGACGTGACCCACCTCTTTTTTGATGGCGTCATCCTCCACCCCATCCTGGCGCAGTCTCTCCTCAATCTCCTTAAAGCCCAGGGACAAGGTCAAATACAGCTTCTGGGTATCCTTGTTGAGGACGTATTGAACAAAGGCGCCGGTGTTGGGGGTTCTGGTGATGTTTTTATCTAAAATTTCCACCCAGGGGGTTTCGGTCCAGGTCTCGTCTCCCGCAAAGCCCACCACCTTGTAACGGCTGCCGTCCACGAATTTCAGGGTTTCGATGCAGCCGGGGATACCCTCGGTGAGGACGTCCTTGAAGGAGTAGCGGAAATCTCTGGTGAAGTACCGGGCGTAGTCGTCCATGAGGCTGGTGAGATTTTCCTGGAGCCCCGGACCGTCCATGCGCTCGAAGTAATGGGTGATCTTCTGATCCAAAAGCTCGATGATCAGCCGCTTGTCGTCGGTGCCCAGCTCGTCGCTGAGGGCGGGATCCAGCACAAAATAGAAATGCTCGTCGATATTTTCCATGGCCAGATAATTCTTTTCGGCCATTTTGGCGTAGGGGCCCTCCATCAAAAAGGACAGCACCACATCCAGGCCCGCCTCCCGGACGTTCTCGATGTTGCTCTCGGCGTTGCGGTCCGGCTCCTTGCCCTCATTCACCCGGCCCTCGTAAAATTTCTTAACCAAAGCCGACACCATAAAGACGTCGGAGTGATTGCGGTTGTCAGTCTGCTCGAAAAAGCTTTTTAAAAAGACCATTTCGTAGGAATCCTTGAAGGACACCACCGTCTTTCCCGGTCCCAGATAGTCGAAAAGCTCCTGCTTGATGGTCAGGGCTGCGTCGCTGGGCAGGGACATCTTCACCAGAAACTCATTTTCCTCCAGCTTTTCAAATTTTAACAGGGGCGCCTCCTCGAGCCTTTCCTCGGTCAGGCCTCTGTAAAAATCCTCAAAATCCGGAAACAGGCCGATGAACTTGCTGCTCAAGGCCTTGCTCCAGCTCATCTTCACCGCCTGCTGGTTGTCGTCGCCGTAGGTGCCGTCGATGTAGGTGGGAAATTCCCGCCCTTCAAATAAAAAGATCACCCGCTTTTCCGTGCGCTCAACGCCAAAAAAACGGCGCATGGCCACGGGAATGTGAATTTCACCGTCCCTGAACACATGCACATCGGCTCTGAATACCAGGGTATAGTCGTTGATCACCTGCCATGGGTTCGTATCCATCATATGCTGACGCCTCCTCTATGTAAAACTTCTGTGAATTCTCCAATTTGCCGACACCCGCCGGTGCGGTCTTCATTCAATGTTTTTATTATAGCACAGCCGACAAAAATTGAGCTTCCAAATTTTGTCGGCTTCGGGTATAATCATTTTTTTAAATTTTCGCCATACAAAAAAACCGCCTGAACCAACGCCAGGCGGCCTGTCTGAGCCGTTATGCATCAAATCTCCTATTTTGCTTCATCACCACAACCGCCAGAGCCATGGCCAGCACACACACCGCCGGCAGGGCCGTGCCTGTCAGCCCGTCATAGGCCCCGGTGGCCGGGGTTTCCCCCACCTCGGTGGCCGGATCGACCGGTGCGGCCTGGGTGGTAAATACCACCTTTGCCCCCTCAATGATGGCGTCACTGGTCTTAACATAGGCCATGGCCTCGTAGGCCGTATTGTCCTGGAGGTCGTGAAGGGTGTATCCAAAGCGGGCGACGGTATTGTCCCCGGGAACCTTGACGGTTTTATAATCGTCGTCTGTGCTGTCGGCAGGGCGGTACATGAAGCCCCGCTCCTTTACCGCATCGGTGCCCGCCGTGTAGCTTCCCCGCAAAATGGCCGACTCGTGGGTGATAGTATCGGTGTCCAGGGTGGTGACCTGGGGCGCGATCTTTTCATCGGCAAAAACGCCGGTGGTCAACAGCACCATCAGCAGTATCCCCATCCACAGGCTCACAATCTTTTTATCTCGCATCGCAGTTCTCCTGAAATTTTAAAGCTTTGACGCCGAAGTGCTCTTTCTTCGACGCCTTTAGTATATCACAATTTTTTGCTGACCGCCTGAAATTCTACAATATTCCCAATATCCCGATGAGCGCCGTCATGATGATCACCGAGAGAATAATGGACAAAGAGGACAGAAAGCCCGAAAGGCCGCTGTCACCGCCGCATTTATCCGTGAATACCGGGCTCAGGGCCGACATGGGCGAAAAGAGCACCACCACCAGCACCTGCCGCTGCTCCAGGGCCAGGGGCAGAAAATGCCAGCACAACAGCGCCAACACTGCCATCAGCAGATAGCGGCTGCCCAGGGTTTTTATCGCCGTCCAGAAATAGGCCTTTTTAAACTTAATCTCAAACATCAGCCCCAGCATCACCATGGCCATAAAGCCGTTGGCCGCAGCCGCCGGCGCCATCAGGGTCAGCAGCGTTTTGGGAAACTTCAGACCCACCTGGGACATCACCAAAAGCCCCAGGTAGACGTCAAAGGGAACGCTGGAAAACAGCTTTTTAAAAAAATCCTTCAGGGTCACCTTTTCGTCCTCGGCGCCGAAAAGCGCCGCCGTCAAGGCGAAGGAGCCGCCGGTACACATGACGGAATTCCCCATGTCAAACATGCAGGTGGTGACCACCCCCAAGGCCCCCAGGAAATTCTGGACAAAGGGCAGGGTGAAGGAACCGATGTTGTAGCCCGGATAATTCAGGGTGCTAAAGACTTTATCCTCCCGCTTCCCCCGGCAGGACACCAGACAGCCTACCAGATAAAAAAACAGGTTGAAGCCAAATCCCAAAATTGCCAGAATCAGCAGACTGTCGTCTCTCTCATAGCTGTCAAAACTCGTGATGATGGCCGCCGGCAGGGTGAGGTACATCACCAGCTTGGACACCGCGTCCTTGCTGCCTTCCCCCAAAACGCCGCAGCGCTTGAAGGTGTAGGCCACGGCGATAACTAGCACCATGGACAGCGCCTTGAGTATTACTGCCGCCATCAGCCTCGCCTCCTTTCTTTATTGCGGGTACCGCTGACATTGCTGGTTTTGCTCAGCACCTCGTTGATGGTTCTAGTGGCTCCGGTCATGAAGCCGATAAAAATCTGGAAGATATAAAAGGCAAAGATCAGCCCAAAGACGATCCCCACCGCCACCAGAAATCCCAGGGGAAACCGCGTCCCCCCAACCATCATATCGTAGATGCGCATCTCGATGAAGGGCGCCGGCACAATGAGGTAATACTCCATGCTGTAGCGGATCAGATACTGAAAAAAAGACGGTTTCTTACGCCCAGCACGCCGTCCCCCCGAAAAAGACACCAGCCGGATATTGACCAACATCTTGCCCACGGTGCGCCCGCCGGTGATCCAGGACACCACCACGAAGTAGAAAAAGACCAGCACCACGTAAAAAAGAATGGCGCTTTCGTTGTCCAGGCCGATGATCTGAACCAACAGCGGCGTTTTAAAAACCCGCGACATCAGGTGGATAATCCCCGCCAAAATCGCCCAGTCAAAGGCACAGGCCACCAGGCGCCTGGCAAAGGAAACCTTGAGCCCCCTCTGGTAGGACACCTCGTCCATCCGCTCCCTGGAGGGCAGAAAAAAGGAAAACAGCGGCGTCAGCCAAAAGCCCAGCAGGGCGCCGAAGGTATTGTTGATCAAATCGTCCACCTGGAAAAGCCGGTAGGGCCTGGGGTAAATTCCAAAGAGGGCGCTGAGCTGAGTCAGCTCAAAGCACAGGCTCACACAGAAGCCGATGACAATGGTCTGCAGCCAGCTGCGTCTAAAATAATAGCGCAGGTAGACCCCCAGGGGCAAAAGCAGCAGGATATTTAAAACGGGCTCGTAAAACACCTGCTCTCCCAGGGCCGTCAGATAGGTGGAGGGATCCGAGAGCACCAGGGAGGTATTCTCCCAGAAATCCCGCCAGGCGCCAAAGACCTCCAGATCCATCGTCGGCGTCGTGTACTCGGCCACCTCCGCAATGGGCGGCAAGGGCAAAATCGTCTGAAAATAGGCGCAGGTCATGTACAGAATAAATGAATAGACAATACAGGCCCGCAGGGCCAGAAAAGAACCGTATTTATGATATTGATAAATCACGTAGGGCACCGTAAACAAAAGCGCCAAAAACGGGAAAATAAAAATAGCCCCTTTGATGGGGATGGTATAGGCCGAAAGCATGGCTTTCCCTCCTTATAGCATTTCCTGAAATTTTTACATTAAACGTGATTTATAGTATATCATTAATGCAGACAGGTCTCAAATCTTATACAGGAAAAAACGCTTTCTAATTGTAGGGCTAAGGCAATTT
>JAUNGS010000052.1:0-1861 GCA_030524435.1 Eubacterium sp. | reverse complement strand
TAAAAACCGGCAAAAAATAACACAGGGGGCCAACGCCCCCATTTTTTTATAAAATATATTCACTCTCTCTGAGTCTGGTATACCCGGCAAGCACAAAATCTTTGATTCGCTGTCTGTTGACATCCATGCCAATTTTGTCCATCACCCGCTCCATATCCGCTTCCTGCAATTCAGGAAGTTTATACCGTACATCGATACTTTCAAGCAAATCCAGGAAATCATTGATGAAAATATCATTTTTTCTCGCCGTCAAAGCCTCTGAGGGATAACCGTTGGCCGCCAGAGCCAGATTATTGTCAAAATTAGGTGCCATGGCGATGTATTCTCCGGTGACGCTGTCTCTTAAAAAGCCATAATTGTGGGTATGTCTGTCAAAATTGAAAAACAGGGCGTCACAGGCCAAAATATCGAGATAAGCCCTGGCCATCTCTAAAGACAACCCGGCAATGGCTTTATAATTGATCAGATAGTCGATTTCCTCCCCCACAAGGGCGAAGGCAGGTTCAAAGTCGTATTTTCCCTGCCCTGTAAAATCCAGTGTTTTAGTTCCCTGGGCCCAGGGCTCAAAAATCGCCATATTGAAGCCCATCAAGCGACCCATCTCAAAAATAAATAACTCCGAAAAGGTCTGAAGCTCATTGCTTTGTTTATAAAGCCACCAAGCGCCTTCCTCAAGACGCCAGCACTTTTCAAAGCTGCCGATGTTAGTCAGCTCTGGGCTGCGGGATCCTAAAAGCGCCGCTCTGTTGATCCTCTCAATACTGTCTGGATCTCCCAGAAGGGCCAGATTATCGAAATAGTTCACAGAAAAACGGACATCCGTATAACTTATATCCTCTGAGTCCTTTTTAATCCACCAGTTATCTGTGATAGTGGCTGCATTGACCTTCAAAGATATCTCATAGTCCTCGGCCGCCGACATGCGAAGCATGCGCCTAATTAATCTGGAATGAGGACGATGTCTGTCGATGACCCGATCTTCAACCCAAGCTTTCAGGGCGCCGCCCCTTTTTAAATACAAGGGCAGCAGCCTGACGTCGGCCACATCTGTGATCTCAAAATTGTCAATTTTTGCAATAGCTGCATCCTTGTGCATCAGCCATCCCGATAGGGTCATTGCTTTCACCTCCCTAGGGAAACATTGGATTTATTATAACACAAAAACAGCCCGCAGCACCAAGTTTTCCAGGCCTACGGGCTGATTCTAAAAGAGCAGGGCCACAGCCCTGCCCCTTCATTCACATCATCCGTTTAATAACTTCGATTTCCTCAGCACTCAAATCGGTGATTTCCGCAATAAAGGGAATCGCATAGTTTTTTCCAAGAAGTTTTTTGGTTACTTTCTCTTTTTCGATTTTGATACCATCTTCTCTTCCGATTTTGATGCCGCGTTTTTCGCTTTCTTTCTTTATCTCTCGTAAGGCTTCACACATATTGATCTTTCCCTCCTCGCTTTCGTATTTGACGTACGCCTCCATATCGCGCATGTCTACGACATTTCTGATGGTGGCGTAGGTTTCCTTGGATACGCCGCTGAAATACTGCCGATGGGCGACAATTAACGCCTCCAGGCTTTTTGGGTCTTTCTGATACTTCACAAAGGCAAACAGCGCCATGAGGTCGTTGTCGTAGGCCTCTAGGTTTTTAATGGCGTTGACCTCGATGAGGTGCATGGGGTAGTTTCCCGCCAGCTCTTTAAAGGGGCTGACGGTGGCAAACATATCCCTCAGATCCCTGGGGCCATCCCAGGGCTCTAACCCGTAGTAGACCACCAGGGTGACAACCGGTATCAGCTTATCGGTTTTTGAAAACTGACTGAGCCATTCCTTCGGTGTTAAATCCCGCTGTCTGCGGTGTTCTT
>JAUNGS010000051.1 GCA_030524435.1 Eubacterium sp. | reverse complement strand
CTGTGATCATTTTGCAAATCCGTCAAACGTAGAATTATATTCCCATTTTCTACTATTTGATATCCCTCAAAGCTTAACGGTAATAAACCATCTGTTGTATTGATATCTTTCTTGATTATTTTCCCATAACTCAATGACAAGAGGTTATTTTCTATCAACCCTATGTTTTTAATCTGTTGTTCTGTTGCAACTTGAATCAAAGATAATTCTTTCCAATCTTCGGGTATAGTTTTTACCCAGCTAACACTTGTTGGTTTCTGATGTTGGTAATCAGCACCCATAACTATATGAGCGATTCGACTTCTTTTCAGTTCCTCAAGTTCCTTAATCTCTCTCTTCTTAATATTTATCAGCTTATTGATGTCAGAAACTTTCCAATCCAAAAAACGCACAATTTGGTCTTGTTCAGGGCGTGGGGGAACAGGAATTCTTTTGTTTTTCAAGACTTTATAGTCAATATTTTGTCCTTCCCTTATTCCAGTCACACACGATTTTAACAATTGAATAAACACCGTTGCTTTACCAAGATACTTAAAATAACCAACTGAAATACTATGTGGTACTAAAATTGTATATGCAGGGCTAATTATGCCTTGATAATAAGCTCTTTCAATACCTCCTTGAAAAGAACGTAAACTTATAACAAAATCATCTATTTTAACTAATTTTAAAAGATGTAAGTCTTTTGAAGCTTCAACCGTTCTGCCTCTATACACATCTTTTGGCACTACACCCATATTTTGTGAAGCAACTAATAAGGGTTCATCTGGAAAACCTTTCTCTGAGCGTTCTGAAAACAAGTATTTCATTTTGACGCTTTTCCATGAAGTTGGTATCTCCATCAGCCAATTTTCTTTTGAGGGTTTATATTGATCATATTTTCTCATTGTATCCCTCCCATAATCTCAGCCATCATACCATCTGCTTCTTTTTCCAAAGCCGATAAACTCTCCATAATGTCTTTCATTTCACGAAGTTCTACAGGCTTGTAGAAATATTTAGTAAAGCTGATTTCGTATCCTGTCTGTGTTTTCTTTTCGTCAATATAGGCATCCGGTGCATAAGAAAGCACTTCATTTTTCATAAAACCATCAATACCGCCCTCGTAGTTAAACGGAATGTTTTCTTTATCTCGAAGATCTGTATCTGCTTCGCCGTCAACAGCTTTTGCAGTCATATCCTTTTCTGTAATAAGCGGACGAACTTTGTTTAATTGAGCTTTTTTTAATTTTGTAGCTTTTGCAAATACACTCCAATCATCAAGCGGTGCTATCTTAGCTGCTTTGGAAATTGCTTCTTCAACTACTGTTTGTTCCTCTTCTTTTTTGAAAGTGCCAGCAGGAATAGCACGTTTAGGGAACACTTTTAGATGAAGTGGTCTTTCCACAGTTACATTCCAATATCCAAAGTCATCATTATTAAAAACCTTACTAACTTCATTTTCTTCCATATCCATAAAAATACGCATGATTTCATTACGAATACCTGGTGTAAATTCACAGTTCTTTTTACCCATATTTTTACGAAGTCCTGACTTCATAGCAGTTGCATCTATAAGTTGAATTTTACCTTTTCTGCGTTCGTCTTTTTTGTTAGAAAGCACCCAGATAAAAGTTCCTATGCCAGTGTTATAAAACATATTTTCGGGTAATGCGATTACCGCTTCCACTAAATCATTTTCAAGTAAATATTTACGAGCATTACTTTCACCACTGCCGGCATCGCCTGTGAAAATAGAAGAACCGTTGTGAACTTCTACAATACGACTTCCAAGTTCTGTATCTTTTTTCATTTTTGCTACATTGTTAAGCAAGAACAGAAGCTGACCATCACTTGTTTTTGGTATCATTGCCATTTGAGTTCCATCTTCTAAATATGTGTTAAACCTGCTATCTAGAATATTTTTCTTCCCACCCATCTTTTCAGCGTCCACTTTCCAACTTTTTCCGTAGGGAGGATTCGATAACATGAAATCGAACTCACGAGTTGCGTTACCATCGGCAGATAAAGTAGAGCCATAAGAAATATGCTCAGCTTGTTCTCCGTCACCTTTTAATAACATATCTGCTTTACATATTGCATACGTTTCTGGTTGAATCTCTTGCCCAAAAAGATGAATAGAAACATTTTTGTCATTTTCTTTTGCTAAATCAAGCAATCTATCTTGAGCTACAGTAAGCATACCACCTGTACCGCAAGCTCCATCATAACACGAATAAGTTGCGTCTTTAATTTTGTCCTTAATTGGAACAAAAACTAAATCTGCCATAAGCTCAACAACATCCCTTGGTGTCCAGTGTTCACCAGCTTCTTCGTTATTTTCTTCATTGAACTTACGAATCAATTCTTCAAAAACAGTACCCATGCCATGATTATCAAGTGCAGGAAGTTTTACTGTTTGCTTAGTATCATCAGTATAAATGCATTTAGGACTTAAGTTTATGGTTGGAGAAACAAATTTTTCAATAACCGCACCTAAAATATCTGCGTCAATCATTGTATCAATCTGATTTTTAAATTTGAATTTTTCTAAAATTTCTTGAACATTTGGAGAGAATCCATCCAAATAGGCTTCAAAGTCTGCTTTTAAAGTTTGCTTTTTAGCTCTGCTTGTTAAATCTTTCAATAAGAATGGTGAAGCATTACAAAAAGCCTGACCTGCTGCATTGCATAACGCTGGCCATTGATTTGTAATTCCGGCTTCATCCATTTTCATTTTCATTTCTAAAACTGCTGGTTTTGTATCTTCAAGCATTGCGTCCAAACGACGAATAACTGTCATAGGAAGAATGACATCTCTATATTTACCTCTAACGTAAACATCTCTTAAGCAGTCGTCTGCAATACCCCATATAAAACTTACGATTAAATTTTGTAATTGGTTATCCATTTTATCATTCTCCTTCAGAAATAATTTCTACTATATCTTCTATTTGACAATCTAAAGCCTTGCAAATTTTGACCAAGGTGTCAGTATTAACATTGTCACCACGATTTAATTTACTGAGTGTGTACGAACTAATATTGGCTTTTTCCGCTAAATCTTTTTTCTTCATATCTCGATCTATAAGAAGTTTCCAAAGTTTTTTATAACTCACTGACATATAAAAGCCACCTTTCTAACATTTTCATGTTCTTACTATAATCCGATTTATATCATAATCTAAAATGCTACAAATCTCAATATAATACTTAGCGATACCAAAGTTTTTTATCGTTATTTTCAGAATAAACTTTTACTTCAATAATTTTTCATAAGAATGCTATAAATCTCTTATCTTTTACCCATCTTCGCAAGCTGGCACATTTGAATTTTTTCTGTTTTCATACATAATTTAGGAACAAAACAAGATTTCTATGTCGTTTATTACATAGAGAGCATACTCTCTAGAAAGGAGGCATAAAATATACCGATATTATTAAAAAGAAAAAACGGAGAAATTACACCATTTCGCAATGCAGAATATATTTCTGCGTTCTATTTCATTCCCAAAAGCATTTTGGATAAGTTCGGAGAAGAAATAAACAGTATTCCCAGAAATCCAAGAAAATTGCTTCAAGATCGTCGTGCCATAGAAATAATAGAAAGCGATTTATTTAAATTCAGATGAGTGTTGCAAACACTATATGATACTTACACATCCATTCCGTGTGCGATAAACTATGAGCATATTTGCTATTTTAAAAAACAAAGAAGCCATACAATCGGCGAACCTTTTGCATAGCTTCTCGTTTTTTCGTATAAACCCATCTCAATTTCTGGCATACAAAAAACTCAGCCTGCACACCACAGACTGAGTTTTTATTTTCATAGCTGTTTACTGTTCCAAATTCTTCCTGGCCGTCTCCATCATCAGCTTAATCCGGTTGATCTGGTTGACCTCGGAGGCGCCGGGGTCGTAGTCGATGGGGGCGATATTGGCCTTGGGATAGCGCTTTCTGATGGGCTTGATCATCCCCTTGCCCATGACGTGGTTGGGCAGACAGGCGAAGGGCTGAACACAGACGATGTTTTCGACGCCGCCCTCGATAAGCTCCATCATCTCCGCGGTGAGGAACCAGCCCTCGCCGCCCTGGTTGCCCAAGGCGATGAGCTCTTCGGCCTTCTTGGCCTTCTTGAAGATGGTGGAGGGTGCGCCAAAGTGCTTGCTCTCGGTCAAAGCCTTTTTCATGGTCTTTCTGTACCATTCCAGAAGCTTAATGCCCAAGAGGCCGTTTCTCTTGGCCGAGGCACTGCCTGACAGCTCGTCGTGCTTGTACACCGCATTGTAGCAGCAGTACAGGAAGAAGTCCATGAGGTCGGGCACCACCACCTCGGCCCCTTCCTTTTCCAAAACCTCCACCAGATTGTTATTGGCGGTGGGATGGTATTTTACCAGGATCTCCCCGACGATGGCTACCTTGGGTATTTTCTTTTCTACCCGGGGCAGCTCGTCGAAATCCTTGATGATTTCACGGACATTCTTTTTAAACACCGACCATTTCGGCTTTCTGACGTCCTGCTTTACCCGCTCCTTCCACTTTTCGTAGAGAGCCATAGTGGAGCCGGGCACCTGCTCGTAGGGCTTGGTGGCGTAGAGCACCCGCTGGAAGAGGTCACCGTAGACCACGCCGATGAGGGCGCGGTGGGCCAGCCCCGGCGTGATCTTGAAGCCAGGGTTTTCCTCCAGGCCCACAAGGTTTAGGGAGATGACAGGCACCTGCTCCATTCCCGCCTCCTTGAGGGCCTTTCTGATAAAGCCCACGTAGTTGGAGGCACGGCAGGGGCCGCCGGTCTGGGTCATGAGCACCGAAACGTTGTCGAGATCGTATTTGCCCGACTGCAGGGCCGCCATAATCTGTCCCGTGGTGAGGATGGAGGGGTAGCAGGCGTCGTTGTTGACGTAGGTCAGCCCCGTTTCCACCGCCTTTTCATCCACACTGGGCAGCACCTCCACGTTGTAGCCGCTGGTGGCCATGGCGTCGGCGATGAACTCGAAATGGATGGGCGACATCTGGGGCGCCAGCAGGGTGTGGCGCTTCTTCATCTCCTTGGTGAAGATTACCTTCTTGCAGCTCCTTCTTGGGCAGCTGCACATGATTTTTTTCCCGTTCCTCCATGGCGGCCTTCAGGGAGCGCATACGGATGCGGACAGCCCCCAGGTTGTTGACCTCGTCGATTTTGATCAGGGTGTAGATATTGCCCTTGCTTTCCAGAATTTCCTGGGTCTGCTCCGAGGTGACGGCATCTAAGCCGCAGCCAAAGGAGGTCAGCTGTACCAGCTCCAGGAAATCATACTTGGTGACCACATTGGCAGCCTTGTAAAGGCGGCTGTGGTATTTCCACTGGTCTAAAACACGGAAATCCTCCTCGGTTTCAGGATCCGACAGGTGGGCGATGGAATCCTCGGTCAGCACCGCCATGCCCAGGCTGGTGATGATATTGTCGAGGCCGTGGTTGATTTCGGGATCCACGTGGTAGGGACGGCCCGCCAGAACAATCCCTTTTTTGTTGTGCTCCTTAAGCCAGGCGATGGTTTCCTCGCCCTTTTTTCGGATGTCATCTCTGACCTTATGGCTTTCGCCCAGGGCCAGCTTTAGGGCCAGGTGAATTTCATCCTTGGGAATGCCGAATTCCCCAAAGATTTCCACCAGCCGTTCCTCCAAACGCTTCTGATTGTCCAGGGCCAGGAAGGGGTTGATGAAGGTCACCCCGTTTTCCTCCAAAGATTCCATGTTGTGCTTGATGGTTTCGGGATAGGACATGACGATGGGGCAATTGTACCAATTGTCCACCTTTTCAAATTCCCGTTCCTCGTAGGCGACGCAGGGGTAGAAGATGGTCTTGATGCCTCGGTCAATGAGGTCTTGGATATGGCCGTGGACCAGCTTTGCCGGATAGCACACCGATTCCGAGGGGATGCTCTCCATGCCCTTTTCGTAGATCTTTCGGTTGGACTCCGAGGAGAGCTCCACCCGATAGCCCAGGCTGGTTAAGAACATGAACCAGAAGGGATAATTTTCGTACTGGTTCAGCACCCTGGGAATCCCGATGACCCCGCGGGAGGCCTGGGCCGTGGGCAGGGGCTGGTAATTAAACATGGTCTTGTACTTGTAGCGGTACAGATTGGGCAGATCCTTGTTTTTTCTGCCCTCCCCGGCGCCGATTTCACAGCGGTTCCCGGTGATGTGACGGCTGCCGTCGTTGAAGATGTTGACGGTGAGCTGACAATTGTTGCTGCAGCCGCCGCAGCGTCTGTGGCGCACCTCTACCTCAAAATTGTGGAGCTGATCCAGCTTCAAAAGACCGCTGTGATCTCCCTCGCTGTAGTTTTCCCGGGCGATCAGGGCTGCGCCGAAGGCCCCCATAAGGCCTGCGATGTCGGGGCGCACCACGTCTGTGTCGGTAATCTTTTCAAAGGCCCTGAGGACGGCGTTGTTGTTGAAGGTCCCCCCCTGGACGATGATATTTTCTCCTAGATCCTTAGGATTGTGCACCTTGATGACCTTCTGGAGGGCGTTCTTAATGACCGAGTAGGACAGACCCGCCGAAATTTCGCCGACCTCTGCCCCCTCCTTCTGGGCCTGCTTAACCTTGGAGTTCATGAATACGGTGCAGCGGGTCCCCAGATCCACGGGCTTTTTGGCCAGCAGGGCCTGGTTGACAAAATCGTCCATGGAAAGCTTCAAAGATTTGGCAAAGGTCTCTAAGAAGGAGCCGCAGCCCGAGGAACAGGCCTCATTCAGGATAATGCTGTCGATGGTGCCGTTTCTGATGCGCATGCACTTCATGTCCTGACCACCGATGTCTAAAATAAAGTCCACATCGGGGTGGAAGTACTTAGCTCCCTTGTAGTGGGCGATGGTCTCAATCTCCCCGATGTCCACCTTCAGGGCCGTTTTGATCAGGCCCTCGCCGTAGCCGGTGACGGCGGATTTTCCGATATACACACCCTCGGGGAGCTTGCTGTAGACATCCTCGACGATCTTCACCGACTGATCCAGGGGACTCCCCTGGTTGCTGCCGTAATAATCGTAGAGCAGCTGGCCGTCCTGACCCACCAGCACCGCCTTGGTGGTGGTGGAGCCCACGTCGATGCCCAGGAAGCAGGCTCCCTGGTAGGTTTTGAGCTCACCGCGCTCTACCTTGTCCTGATCGTGGCGCATCTTAAAGGCGATCAGCTCCTCCTCGGAGCCAAAGAGCGGCTCCAGACGTCCCACCTCGACGTCGTCGATATTGTCGGTGTTCTTTACCCGCTCCACCAGCTCAGACAGCTGCAGCGGATCGTATTTTTCGGCGGAATAAGCCGAGCCCAGGGCCACAAAGAGGTTGGAACCCTCGGGGAAGATCACCTGCTGGGGTGTGAGCTTTAACGTCTCGATAAAACGCTGTCTCAGCTCCGACAGGAAGTACAGGGGGCCGCCTAAAAAGGCCACGTTGCCCCGGATGGGATGGCCGCAGGCCAGACCGCTGATGGTCTGGTTGACCACCGCCTGGAAAATAGAGGCGGCGATGTCCGCCTTGGCCGCCCCCTCGTTGAGCAAGGGCTGGATATCCGTCTTGGAGAAAACCCCGCAGCGGGAAGCGATGGGATAGATGGTCTGGTGGGTTTTGGCCAGCTCGTTGAGGCCGGTGGCGTCGGTTTTTAACAGGGTGGCCATCTGGTCGATGAAGGCCCCGGTGCCGCCGGCGCAGGTGCCATTCATGCGCTGCTCGATATTCCCCTCAAAGAAGGTGATCTTGGCATCCTCGCCCCCCAGCTCAATGGCACAGTCCGTCTGGGGAATGATCTTCTCCACCGCCACGGTGCCGGCCACCACCTCTTGAATGAAGGGAATCTCCAGCCATTTGGAGATCATCAGGCCGCCGGAGCCAGTGACACAGACACTGGTCTTAATATCCCCTACCTTCTCGTAGGTTTCCTTGAGCAGGTCTGCCATGACCACCTTGATGTTGGAGAGATGTCTTCTGTACTCTTTGTAAATTGTCTTGCCATCGGGATCTAAGATGACGACCTTGATGGTGGTCGACCCAACGTCAAGACCCATGCGATAGTTATTGTTCATATACTCTTGCCTTCTTTATCTATTACTTTTGATTAAGCCCTTCAGCGCCCGGTACAAAGGCCTGTACCGCCGGTAGGCTTTTCTGTAAACCTTGTTGTACAATGCGTCGTAGAGGGCAGCCCTGGACGCATCGGGTAAAAACTCCGCCGATTTTCTGACCATAGCCGCCCCCGCCTCAGTGAGGCTTTTGTACCGGCCCAGGCCCGTGTACACCGCCATGGCGCCGCCGAGGCCCGTGGTCTCGCTGGTCTGCACCCGGTAAACCGGACGGCCAAAGATATCCGCCATGATCCCAGCCACCACATCGCTCTGGGCGCCGCCGCCGGAGAGCCCGACGGCTTTGACTGAGACCCCGGACTTTTTCTCGATGGTCTCCAGGCCCTCCCTCAGGGCAAAGCCCAGACCCTCGATGACGCTTCTGTAGATATGATACTTGGTGTGCACATCGCTGAAGCCGATGATGGAGCCCGCCGCCTCGGGCTTAAAGGACTCCTGGCCCCAATAGGGCTGGAGCAAAAGTCCCGCTGACCCCGGCGGTATTTCTGCGAGCTTTTCGTCTAAAAAGCTGTAAATATCCTCGCCCCGGGCCAAGCAGTCCGCCTGCTCCTTTTCGGCAAAGGTTCTGATGAACCAGCCGACCATCCACATGCCGTGGTAGACGGTGATCTCGGGGTTGTAGGCCTTGGGATCCACCGCCGGAAAGGGCGGGTAAAAGGGCACCAGCTCGTAGTATTTTTCTGAGGTGACCTCCACCGTCGCCTGGGTGCCCAGAGAGACGCTGGCCACCTCGGGGGTGACGCAGCCGACCCCAAGGGTCTCGCAGCCCTTGTCCGTCCCCGAGCCCACAAAGGGCAGTCCCTGGGGCAGACCGGTTTGAGCCGCAGCCTCCGCCGTGACAAAGCCCATGACCTCGCAGGAATCCACGAGCTCGCAGAGCTTTTCCCGCTCGATCTGGATGATCTGGCGCTTGATGGCCCAGGGGCCGCACCACACCTTTTTCTTGAAATCATAGGGAAAATGACCGGCGATATTGGATTTGGCATCCACCACCCGGCCGATGAGACGGCTGATGAGGTAGGTGGACAGCAAAACGCAGTAACCCGCCTGCTGCCAGAGCTTTGGCTCGTGAACCTTGATCCAGTGGGCGTGGGTGCCCTTGTTGAAGGATTCCACAAAGCCCTTCTTCCCCGCCAGATTAAAGGCAGTGCGGTAGGGATCGGGAATGGGCAAGGGCTTATCCAGGGTCCTTCGATCCATCCAGCTGATAAAGTCCCTGAGGGCCCTGCCCCGGCTGTCCGTCACGGTGATGATATCCCGCTGGGCCGCCAGGGTCATGCCGCCGATTCTGGAAAACAGGTCGGCGTGGGCCGATTTAAGCTCCCCGACAACGCACTTCAGCACCTCCCAAAACATTTCGGGCGGTGCCTCCGTATAGCCGGGTTTGTTTGAATAGTACCCGTCAAAGACTTTTTCAGTTTTCGCCAGCAGGGCGCCCTCTGGATCAAAGATTAGCGCCCGCATTCCCTGCGTGCCGCAGTCAATGGTCAACACTAAATCTTGCATGAAGCTTACCTCGGTCATTTAAGTCTGTAATTTGCACAGCGTTTTTTGCGTCTCTACATTATAACAAATCCGTTTTAAAAATAAAAGTTTTCTTTGCCGCAGCCCTGCCCCTTTTTGCCTTTTTTATCCTGTAAAAGGGTTTCATTTTAAGCTTTCTATTAAGGTTTTGAAGCCACATCATTTTGTACCATTTCAACCTTTTTTAAACCTTAGAAACAGACCGCCCTCCAGAGCGCTGTGCTCCGAAGGGCGGTCCTGATATTCTTATGCTTCTGCCTGCTTTTTCTAAAAATCGCCCTCGTCCATGGCCTCGTTGACCAGGGCGTCGGCCCGGTTATTTAGAGGATTATCCGCATGCCCCTTGACCTTGGCAAAGCGCACCTGGTGGGTATTGACCAGGGCGTCCAGGGCCATCCAGAGCTCCCGGTTTTTTAAGGGGCCGGCCTTGCCTCGGCTCCAGTTCTTGGCCTTCCAGCCCGCCACCCAATTCTGGTTGTAGGCGTTGACCACGTAGGCGGAGTCGCTGTAGATCACCACCTCGCAGGGCTCCTTGAGCATTTCAAGGCCGGTGATCACCGCCAGTAATTCCATCTGGTTGTTGGTGGTGTTTTTAAAGGCCTGCTTGTATTCCTTCTTAACCCTTTTTTCGGGATAAATGAGAACGCCGCCGATGGCCCCGATGTTTTCTGCGGACTGGCCATTGCCCCGGCAGCCGCCATCGGTGTACAGCTCGACGTACTTCATCTTACTTGACAACGATGTTGAAAATCTTGCCCGGCACGAAGATTTCCTTGACGATGCTCTTGCCGTCGAGGTAGGCCTGGATATTTTCGTTTTCCACCGCCGCAGCCTTGGCCGTATCCTTGTCGGCGTCGGCGGGGATGGTGATCTTGCCGCGGACCTTGCCGTTGATCTGAACCGCCATCTCGATGACGTTGTCTACGGTTTTGTCCTCGTCGTAGGTTGGCCAGCTGGATTCGTGGAGACAGCCTTCGAAGCCTGCAATCTCCCAGAGCTCCTCGGTGATGTGGGGCGCCACCGGGTAGAGCAGCTGCAGGTAGGTCTTGTATTCGCCGCGGGTAACCTTGCCCACGCGGTTGAACTCGTTGAGCAGGGTCATCAAGGCTGCGATGGCCGTGTTGAATTTCATTTCTTCATAGTCATTGCTGACCTTTTTGATGGTCTTGTGGACGGCACTTTCCAGCTCGGCGCTGTAGTCGTCGCCATCTGTGATCATATCCTGGAGCTTCCAGACACGGTCCAGATAGCGGCGGCATCCCTTGGTGCCATTTTCAGACCAGGGCGCCGGCTTTTCGTAGTCGCCGATGAACATGGTGTAGGTCCGCAGGGTGTCGGCGCCGTAGGCGTCGATGATATCGTTGGGGTTGACGACGTTGCCCTTGGACTTGGACATCTTTTCGCCGTCGCTGCCCAAGATCAAGCCCTGGGCCGTTCTCTTTTTGTAGGGCTCCTTGGTAGGCACCACCCCGATATCGTAGAGGAACTGATGCCAGAAGCGGGAGTACAGCAAATGGCGGGTAACGTGCTCCATACCGCCGTTGTACCAGTCGACGGGCAGCCAGTATTTCATCTTGTCAAAATCGGCCAGGGCCGTATCGTTTTTATTGTCGAAGTAGCGCAGGAAGTACCAGCTGGAGCCGGCCCACTGGGGCATGGTGTCGGTTTCCCGCTTGGCGGGGCCGCCGCAGTGGGGACAGGTGGTGTTGACCCAGTCGGTCATGCTGGCCAGGGGCGACTCGCCGGTATCTGTGGGTTCGTAGCTTTCCACCCGGGGCAATTCCAGGGGCAGATCTTCCTCGGGAACGGGCACCATACCGCACTCGGGACAGTGAACGATCGGAATGGGCTCACCCCAGTAGCGCTGACGGTTGAAGGCCCAGTCCTTCATCTTGTAGTTGACGGTCTTTTTGCCCAGGCCTTCCTTTTCCAGGTAGTCAATGGCCGCCGCAATGGCCGCCTTGACCTCTAAGCCGTTTAAGAAGCCGGAGTTGACCATCTCACCGCTGGCGGTGTCGGTGTAGGCTTCCTTCTCCACGTCGCCACCCTTGATGACCTCGATGATAGGCAGGTCAAATTTCTTGGCGAACTCCCAGTCCCGGGTGTCGTGGCCCGGCACGGCCATGATGGCGCCGGTGCCGTAGCCCATCATGACGTAGTCGGCGATGAAAATCGGAATTTCTGCGCCGCTGACGGGATTTAAGGCCGTGATGCCTTCGATTCTGACGCCGGTTTTGTCCTTGGCCAGCTGCACACGCTCAAATTCGGTTTTGCGCTTGGCTGCTTCCTGGTAGGCCACAATGGCGTCCATGTTCGTGATCTGATCCGCCATTTCCTCGATTAAGGGGTGCTCCGGTGCGATGACCATGAAGGTGGCGCCGAAGAGGGTATCGGGGCGGGTGGTGAAAACCCTGAGCTTTTTGTCTGCGCCGGCGATGTTAAAATCGACCTCGGCGCCGACGGATTTGCCAATCCAGTTTTCCTGTTCCAGGCGAATTCTGGGCAGGTAATCTACATCATTTAGACCCTGGAGCAGCTTTTCGGCGTACTCGCGGATTTTTAAGAACCAGACGTCCTTTTCCAGCTGAACTACCTCGCTGCCGCAGCGGTCGCACTTGCCGTCTCTGAAGTCCTCGTTGGCCAAAACGACCTTACAGCCGCTGCAGAAGTTGACGTAGGTTCTGTCGCGGTAGGCCAGGCCGTGTTTAAAGAGCTGGAGGAAGATCCACTGGGTCCACTTGTAATAGTTGGGATCTGTGGTGTCGATCTCCTTATCCCAGTCGAAGGAATAGCCGATGGATTTCAGCTGCTGGGTAAAGACGGCGATGTTTTCATCGGTTACCTCCCGGGGATGGCGCCCCGTTTTGATGGCGTAGTTTTCCGTGGGCAGGCCAAAGGCGTCCCAGCCGATGGGAAAGAGCACATTGTAGCCCTCCATGCGGCGCTTTCTGGAAATAACCTCTAAGGAGGTGTAGGCGCGGACGTGACCGACGTGCAAACCTACCCCCGAAGGATAGGGAAATTCCACCAGGCCGTAGAATTTTTTCTTGTCGGAATTTTCTTCAATTTTGAAGGTCTCGTGATCCTCCCAGTACTTTTGCCATTTTTCTTCAATTTTATGATGATCGTATATTTTCATGGGCTCCTCCATAGTCTTTTCAAATCATAATCTTAATTATAAACAAGGGGGAAAATACTGTCAACAAAATCCCGCCAAATCCCGAAAAAAGCTGAAAAATTCACCTCGACAGCCCTTTCCCTTTTCCAAAAACCGCCTCCTTTTATCTACGATTAGTTTACAATTCTTAAAAATGAAAAATAACCTTTGACAACCCCTCAAAATGCCCCCATAATAAAGCTATAAATATTTTTCTCAGATTGGTTTTTGGTGTCCAGCCTTTATAGACTGCGGGCAGCCTCTGCCACAATGCCAAACCCCTTCTGTTTTTCGCACATCCCCAGCGGATTCATTTTTCAGGAAGAAGGGCCTCCAGAGTAGCTGCATCAGTGAAAAGGACGCCTTCTGCATACACCCCGAGCACCCCTCTGCGGCGCTTCGGGGCTTTTTTATTTTTTGCTCCAAAGCGCAGACCCAGACAGATTGCTGTCCAGAAAGGAGGGAAGCGCACACTGCGGCTTTGGAAATCTGTTTTTACCATCTTTTAAGATGGGTATCACCAACCCGGAAAACACCGCAACACACCGAGTACTCCCAAAAGACCGGTGTTTTTTTGCGCCCGTTTTCTGTATTTTTAAAGGAGGTCGCTATGACTGCTGCTTTATCTCTCGTGGAAAACCATGTAACACCCAAAACCATTGAACATCCCTTAACCCAAGAGCCCGTCAAGGCCGAGGTCTACGCCCACATCGATATGCTGGTGGAAACGGCGCAGCTGGGAAGCATCGTCGCCAGAGAAGAGCTGGTGCGCCGCTTCACCCCGCTGATTCGTTCCCTGGCCTACCGCTACGAAAAGGATATCCGGGATTTTGAGGATGCCTGTCAGGACGGCTATTGTAAATTTCTTGAACTCTTAAAAGACTACGATCCGAAAAAAATGCCGCCCTTCAACGCCCACGTCAAAAAGATGCTCACCTTCTTTTTTCTGCGGCGCCGGGAAAAAATCTGGCAGAACATAGACAGGCTCAAAACCCAGAGCCTTGAGGGCTTTAACACCGAGGACGGCGAACACTTCGACGTCATCATGGACGAGGACGCCGAGTTCGAGGCCATCTACGCCAAGTACTGGCGGGAATTTCTTCTGGCCAAGCTGCCCGAGCTGGTGGCAGAGCTGCCCGAGCGAAACCGCACCGCCATCACCCTGGTTTATCTCAAGAAAATGACCCACCGCCAGGCGGGTCTCGTGGCGGGGGTCCAGGAAATCACCATGACCCAGCGGGTCCGCAAGGGGCTGGCGCTGCTTCGGGAAAAAATCAACACCCTGGCCGAAGAAAAATTTTTCATCTTTTAGGTGAAGGCCATGACACCCACAAGCATCATCACCGAATACGGCGGCCTGGCTGCCAGCCTGTGCAGCCTCATCACCCTGGCTCTGCTCTTTTGCAAGCCGGTCCAAAAATGGATCTACCGCCGGGTCATAAGCCCCGGCATGGCCAGGGATGAAAATCTCAGACACCTAGAGCTGCGCCTGGACTCCCTGGAAAGCTGGCAGGCCAAGCAGCAGCTGGATATCGAGCTCTCCCTGAGGGAGCAGCACATTATTCTCAGGGCCCTGAAGGCAAGCCTGGAATCCCTGGCTCAGCTGGAGGACAACGGCAATATCGCGAGCTCCATCGCGGAGATCGATCAGTTTTTGCTCCACCAGGCCCACCAGCCCAAGAGCAGACAATAGCCCCTGGGTCACACCAGACAAAATCAAATCTATATTATAAAGGAGAAGCACATGTCATCTATCAATTGGAAAAGGCGTTTAAAAAACCGTAATTTCTGGATTGGTCTCACCGGGGCCCTGGCCCTGTTTATCCAGACCCTCCTGTCCCTCCTGGACATCTCCCTGGATTTAGGGCCTGCCCAGGAGCTTTTCAACACCCTGTTCTCTGTTTTGGCCGCCTACGGCGTCCTCATCGACCCCACCACCCCCGGGACCTCAGACAGTCCCAGGGTATTGGGCCTCGAGGATTCCCAGGCCGCCCAGCAGCCGGCAGCGTCTGAAAAAGCACCTCTGACCCCAGAGGACATCGGCCGTATTCTGAAGGGAGGCCGACTGTAATGGATGCTTATATCGCCTGGGGCCACGGCACCCAGACCGACGGCACGCCGGACTGCGGCTGCAGCTACAACGGTGTCTCGGAGGCAGAGCTCATGGGGCCTATCGCCTCAGCCCTGGTGGCTGAGCTCAGATACCACGGCCTGACGGTGGGCAGCGACGTCGATACCAACAACGACCGCAACATGACCTACACCGTCCGAGACGCCAACGGCGGCGGCGCAAAGATTTACGTTTCCGTCCACTGCGATTTCTATCTGGCGCCCTCGGGCACCTACCCCATCTGCCATCCCTACAGCCCCGAGG
>JAUNGS010000095.1 GCA_030524435.1 Eubacterium sp. | reverse complement strand
GCCGCCGTTGATGCCGCCGTTGTTGTTGGTCTTGGTCCGCACCTGATCCCCGTCCATGAAGAAGGGATCGTTGGCCTCCAAGCCCGTGAGCTTCGTGATGTCAAAGCCCAGGCCAAATTCCAGACCCTTGACGGCGGGAATGGAGAAGATCAAGGCCGACAGGTGGCTTTCGATGGAGTCAAACATGGGATCGCCGATGCCGGCGGGCATCCCCGTCACAAAGCCCTCGATGATGCCCCCCACGGAGTTGTGCTCCTTAACGGCCTCCAGCACCCTGGCCTTCATGGCCTCCTCCATCTTTGGAGTGTACACTGGAAATAGCGGGTTTTCGAAGTGCATGTCTGCGTATTCCCGCCAGTTGATGCTTTTCACATCCTCGACGCCGCCGATGGCCAAGATGCGGCTGCCGATTCTGATTTCCGGGTGCAGCTTGGCCAAGGCCGCCTTGCAGATGGCCCCGGCAAAGACCAGAGGTGCCGTCAGGCGTCCTGAAAAATGGCCGCCGCCTCTGTAGTCCTGGAAGCCCTGATAGCGCTGCCAGCCGCTGTAATCGGCGTGACCCGGCCGCATGAGATCCTTGGTGCGGGCGTAGTCCTTGGAGCGGGTATTCTGATTTCTGATGATGGCCGTCAGGGGCGTTCCTGTGGTTTTCCCTTCAAAAACACCGCTTAAAATCTCAAGCTCATCCTCCTCTTTTCTGGGGGTGGCCAGGCGGTTTCCCTTGGCGCTGCGGCGCTTCATCTCGAATTTCACGGCCTCCATGTCCACCGCAACCCCCGAGGGCAGGCCGTTGATGGTGGCGCCGATGGCATTGCCGTGGGATTCCCCAAAAATGCTTACCTGTATTTTATTGCCCCAAATTGAGCTCATTGATCTGTCCTCCCATTTTCACAAAGTCTTCCCAAAAATCCGGATAGGATTTCCTGACGCTCTCGGCGCCGGTTAAAATCACCTTGTCTGTGCAGGCAAAGCTGGCGATGGCCACAGCCATGGCGATGCGGTGGTCGTTATGGCTGTCCACCTGACCCCCGGTCAGCTTTTCTACGCCGCGGATGGTCAGCCCCTCGGCGTCCTCGGTGATGTCCGCCCCCAGGGTTGTGAGGACCTCGTACATGGCCGCCAGGCGATCCGACTCCTTATAGCGCAGCCTGGCGGCGTTGACGATCTTGGTGGTGCCGCTGCTCAGTGCCGCCAGCACCGACAAAATCGGCACCAAATCGGGGCACTGAGCCACGTCGATGACGGCCCCCTCGGTTTTGGAGGGGAGAGCCGCAAAGCCGTCCCCCGCCACTTCAACCTGGCCCTTCATCTGGCGAATGATGTCCACAATGGCTTTGTCCCCTTGGCAGGAATGCTGGGCCAAATCGCCGCAGACCATTTTTTCGCCGAGGATGCCCCCCACCAGCCAGAAGGCTCCCTGGGAGAAGTCCCCTTCAACCCGGTAGTCCCTGGCCTGGTAGCGCTGGCTGCCCTTGACCACAAAGCGGCGGTAATCCTCGTTTTCAATGACAATGCCAAAGGCCGCCATAACCTCCAGGGTGATGTCGATATAAGGCTTGGACTCCAGCGCCGTGGTGATCTCGATGACGGAGTCTCCGGGCAGCAGGGGCAGGGCGTAAAGCAGCCCGGTGATAAACTGGGAGGAAATGTCCCCCGGCAGGCGGTAGGTGCCAGAAGAAAGCCTGCCGCTGAAGCGCAGGGGCAGCTCCAGGCCCTCGGCCTCTTTGACGTAGTCGATGCCCTGTTCATCAAAGATATCATAATAGGGGCCCATGGGACGGCTGGCCAGGCGTCTCCGGCCGATGACCCGGGCGTCTTTTGCCTTTAAGGCCATT
>JAUNGS010000050.1 GCA_030524435.1 Eubacterium sp. | reverse complement strand
TACTCCACGGAACCTCCGGTGTCCCGGATGATACCGTAAGAGAATGTGTGCGCCGGGGAATCTGCAAGGTCAACTACGCCACAGATTTGAGAATTGCCTACACCAAGGGAGTGCGCAAAGCCCTGGAGGGTGACGAGGCGATGATCGATCCCAAAAAATATGGCGCCCAGGGCCGCGCAGAGGTCAAGGCCTACGTCATGCAGAAAATGGAAGTCTGCGGCAGCGTGGGCAGGGCCTAAAACTTTATAGCTGTATTAAGCAACAGAGTGGAGAAGTTTTAAAACTAAAGTGCTTCTCCACTCTATTTTTATGTCCCCAATAAAAAACGCAAAATACCATTGACAGACCAGGTCTTGAAAATTATAATATGTTGCATACTACACAATGTGATACTAGGGGACCAAGGTCAAAAAATCCGACGCAAGCTTGCTTGCAGGAGGATTTTTGACTTTGGGACCCGCCAAAACATGAGCAGGGAGCCGTTTTCCGAAGGAAAACGAGCGGAGTGCGAATGTTTTGAGGATTGCGGGAGCGCTTAGCGCGGAGCAATCCGGTATTAAAGAAATCAAATTTAAGTTTAAGCCAGAAAACTCCGGCTTAAGCCCTTGAAGCAAGGAGGACGCCATGGGGGAAGCAGAGATCAGCCCGCTGGTAAAAATTTTAAGCGACGCCATCGTCAGCCGGGTCAACCGGGACTTTAAGCAATTTAACCTGACGATGCAGCAGATGAAGATATTGTTTTTTCTCATCGAGCGGGAGGAGGCGGTGGTGACCCAAAAGGAAATCCAGGGCTATATGAAGCTGACCCACACCACGGTCATCAGCATTCTCAAGGCCATGGAGGCCAAGGGCTTTGTCAAAACCGGGGTGCTGCCCGAGGACAAGCGGGTGAAAACCGTCTGTCTCACGGGACCGGACGAGGGGATTGTCAAGGTTCTTTTCAGGAAGAAGCGAGAAATCGAGGACTGCCTGCTCCGGGGCTTTACCCAGGAGGAGCGTCAAAATTTGGAGTATTATCTGGAAAAAATGTATCAAAATATCATCGAGGTTTAGTATGAAGCACACCCTGAGACAGATTGCAGCAATTTACAAAAGAGATGTCCAAAGACTATTGAAAAACGCCGTGGCCCTGATTGTTACCCTGGGGATCATCATCATTCCCTCCCTCTACGCCTGGTTCAACATTGGCGCCAACTACGATCCCTACAGCAGCACCTCAGGGATCAAGGTGGCGGTGGCCAATCTGGATGCGGGCACGCATAACGATACCATAGGAGACCTGAACGCCGGGGCCTCCATCGTCGATGCCCTGAAGGAAAACGACCAGCTGGGCTGGACCTTCACCGACGAGGCCAAGGCCCTGGAGGGGGTGAAGGCCGGCAGGTATTACGCCGCCATCGTCATTCCCGAGGACTTCAGCGCCGGTCTGACACAATTTTTGTCCGGCAAGGCAGAGCAGGCTAAAATCGCCTACTACGTCAACGAAAAGAAGAATGCCATCGCCCCCAAGATTACGGATACCGGTGCCCAGACCCTGGAGGAGGAAATTCGAAAGACCTTTATCCAGGTGGCTTCGGACAGTGTGTCCAAGGCGGTGGTTCTGTCCTCGGGAAGCATCTCCGGAAAAATGGATCAGACCGCCCGGGATATCACCCAGGCCCTGGGGGATACCGAGAAGAATCTGGAGGCTTACAAAGCGCTTTTGACGGAGATTGAAGCCTCGGCCCAGGAGGGGGGACAGGCCTTGGACGATGCCAAGGGCAGCCTGGAGACCCTAAAGACGGCGGCGGGTGCGGCTCAGGACAGCGTCTCAAAATCCAACGCCCTTTTGGCCGCCAGCAGACAGAGCATGGCCCAGCTGACGGGGGATTTGTCCGCCCTGGTGTCCGAAGGCAGCCTGGTGGCGGGCAATATCAGCGGCACCGCATCCTCCAAGCTTGGCAATTTGGAGGCGGCGGCTGCCAAAATTAACGGGGATTTTGACAGCGGCATCACCGCCCTGGAAAATGCCCTGGCGGTCACCGACGAGCTCATTGCGGCGCTGAAAACCCTGGACGCACAGTTGCCGGGCCAGGGGCTTACGGAAATCATCACAAGGCTTGAAGCCCAGCGGGCCGATCAGCAGGCCTCCCTGGAGGCCATAAGGCAGGGCGGCGACAGTCTGGGAGACATGATTGAAAAAATCGGGGCGGCCAGGACGCAGCTGGAGCAGGCCGCCCAGGAGGGCAGCGGAGTGTTTAAGGATCTATCCGTGAATTTTAACGGCAGCGTGCTGCCGTCCATGAACACCGCCCTGGACAGCTTTGGCGCCCTGGGCGGCAAAACCGAGGGCCTGCTGACAGGCATGGTGCATTCCGCAGATCAGCTTGGGGACATCATGACGGATATGGAAAATGCCCTGGGGGATGCCCAAACCGCCCTGGCAGACAGTGCCCAGGTCCTGGAGGGCTTTTCTTCTGACCTTCGGGGACTGTCGGTGGATATCCAGGCTCTAAAGAGCTCCGACGCCTACAAAAGCTTTTTAAGTCTGACGGGCATCGACCCGGATCAGGTGGCAGAATTTATGGCCTCGCCGGTGAGCCTTAAAACCGAGGCCATGTATCCCGTGGCCAATTACGGTTCGGCCCTGGCGCCCTTTTACACCAACCTGGCCATCTGGGTCGGCGGTATTGTTCTGATCGCCATTTTTAAGCTGGAGGTGGACGAGGATGACCACATTAGAAATCTGACGCCGACGGCGGCCTATTTCGGGCGCTGGCTGCTTTACGCCACCATCGGTCTGCTCCAGGCCCTGGTGGTCTGTGTCGGGGATATTTTCATCATGGGCATTCAGTGCGAGAGTCCCGGCGCCTTTGTGGCCACGGGGCTTCTGGCCTCGGTGATCTACGTCAGCCTGATCTACGCCCTGTCTGTAACCTTTAAGCACGTGGGCAAGGCCCTCAGCGTCATTCTGGTTATCCTTCAGATTCCCGGCTCCGCCGGCACCTACCCCATCGAGATGACTCCGGGATTTTTCCAGGCCATCCACCCGCTTTTGCCCTTTACCTACGGCATCGGCGGTATGCGGGAGTGTATTGCGGGGATCTACGCCGTCAATTTTGCAGGAGATCTTCTGCATCTGCTGATCTTTTTGCCCATCGCCTTTGGCATCGGTTTGGGGATCAGGCCCCTTTTGGCGGGGATGAACCATTTCTTTGACCTCAAGCTCTCAAAAACGGAGCTCATGGCGGCGGAAACCGCCGGGGGTGTCTTTGAGGGCAAAGACAGTGTCAATCTGGTGGCCCGGGCCCTGGCCAAGAGTCAGGCCCAGGCCGAGGATAGGGACCTCAGGCGGCAGGTCTTTGAGGCAAAATACAAAAAGCGGGTGCGCCGCGGCTTTGGGGCCATGTTTACCCTGCCGGTGCTTTTTATGATCTTAATGTTCAGCGTCAGCTCGAAGATGGTCTTTCTGGTGCTCTGGATTGTGTCTATCATCGTCATCGCCGCCTATTTAATTCTTTTGGAGTATTTCAGGGACAGAATGCGGCGGCAGCTTGACCTGGAGGAAAAAATGGCCGACATGAGCGCCGACGATATTTTATCCATGTTTAATCAAAAAGGAAGGAGGGCAGATCGATGAAGCAGATATTAGGCGTGTTTTTCAGTGATTTGCGCCGCATCAGAACCAACGTTGTGGCGCTGATTGTGGCTGTGGGCATCTGTGTGGTGCCCTCCCTCTACGCCTGGTTTAACATTGCCGGCAGCTGGGATCCCTACGGCAGCACCCAGGACATTAAAATCGCTGTGGCCAACACCGATGCGGGCTACAAGGGAGAGATCGTCGCCCTGGATATGAATCTGGGGGATCAGGTGGTCTCCGCCCTAAAGGAAAACGATCAGCTGGGCTGGGTTTTTGTGGACAAGGACACCGCCCTCCAGGGGGTTAAGTCCGGCGAGTACTACGCCGCCATCGTCATCCCCGAGGGCTTCAGTGCAGATATTTTAAGCCTGTTCTCCGGGGAGGTCCACACCGGGGAGATCGACTATTACCTCAACGAGAAGGACAACGCCATCGCCCCCAAGGTGACGGACAAGGGGGCCACCACCGTTCAGGAGCAGATCGACAGCACCTTTGTCGAGGAGGTGTCGAAAATTTCCTTGGCGGCCCTGGAGACGGTGTATCAGGCCTCGGATCAGGAGGGGGCCTCCAATCTGGCGGCCAATCTAAAGACCAGCCTGACCAGGATATCGACGCGTTTGGACACAACGTCAAAAACCATGGACAGCTTTGCAGCCCTGTCGAATTCCTCCAGACAAATCATTCAGTCCACTTCGAATTTTATGGGGGAGACCGCAGGCAGTGTCTCGGACAATGGCGATGTGCTGGCTGATACCGAGGCGATGGCCGACGGTATCGAGGAAGCCTATCAGTCGGCGGCCGACGGCATCGGCACGGCCCTGACCCAGAGCGGCGCCAGCTACGACAAGATGGCAGAGATCATCGATACCGCCTTTTCGGGCATCGACCAGGACGCTGCGGCCTCGGCGGACAGCCTAAAGACCCTGGCGGATAAGCTTCAGCCTTCCATCGACCAGTACACAAAGATCAGAGATACCCTGAAGCAGCTTGGCAGCGATGTGCCCGGGGCTTCGGCGGCTTTGGAGCCGATGATTGCAAAATTAGACGCCCTCATCCAGAGCCAGGAGGGGCTGCGGGATAAGCTTGCCGAGACGGCTCAGAGCATTACAGACAGCAGAAGCCAGGCAGAGCAGGATCACCAGGCCCTGAAGCAGCTGAGTGCCGAGGGAAAGGCGGATTTAGAGCGGGCCCGACAGGATTACGAAAATAATCTGGCCCCCCAGATCAGCAGTCTTTTTGAGAGCCTGGACGATACCGGGGACGCCCTGACACCGGTTTTGGACAGCCTGGACGGCGCCGTGGACCAGGCCAGCCAGATTGCCGGAGATATGGCCTCGGATTTGGAGACCGCAGGAAATCTTTTGACCCAGTCGGCCAGACAGCTGGATGAGACAAGGGGCCGGGTGGACACGGCGGCGGATCAGATTCAAAAGGCCCTGGATGCCGGTGACACCGAGGCCATCCAAAACCTTTTAAAAAGCGACGTCTCGGATCTCAGCGCCTTTTTGGCCTCGCCGGTGACCCTGGAGCGTCAGGCTGTCTATCCCGTAGAAAACTACGGCTCGGCCATGGCGCCCTTCTACACCACCCTGGCCATCTGGGTCGGCGGCGTGGTGCTGGCGGCCATGATGCGGGCGGAGGTTTCTGAAAAGACGGAACGGGCCCTGGGCTTAAAGCCTCACCAGGCCTACTTTGGCCGGTACATGACTTTTGCAGTGCTGGGATTGATCCAGAGTGCCATCGTGGTGCTGGGGGATCTGTATTTTCTGGGTATTCAGTGCGAGCATCCGGGTCTCATGCTTTTGGCGGGCTGGGTGACCAGTCTGGTCTACGTCGCAATCATCTACACCCTCACCGTTTCCTTTGGGGATGTGGGCAAGGCCATCGCCGTCGTTCTGATGGTGCTCCAGGTGGCGGGCTCTGGCGGCAGTTTTCCCGTGGAGGTGCTGCCGGGCTTCTTCCAGGCCCTGTATCCCCTGATGCCCTTTGCCCACAGCATGGCGGCCTTCAGGGAGTGCATCGGCGGCATGTACCAGATGACCTACTGGATGGAGCTTTTCCACCTGCTGCTCTTCTTTATCCCCACCCTGCTTCTGGGACTGGTGCTCAGAAAGCCGGTGATGGGTCTCAACCGAAGGTTTGCCGAAAGGCTGGAGGATACCCATTTGATGTAATTTGAAAATTGATGTCCTTTGATTTGGGGGTCTAGATCCCCCGGGGGTCGTCTGCATACCCTTTGAAACGCCGATGTATTCGGCGTTTTTTTTAGTATTTTTTCAAAATATAAGTAATGCGCTTATAAAATGCTTTTCAGAATGGGGGAAAGAGGCTATAATGAAAACTGAAATTTAGGAAAAATAGGAAGGAAAAGAAATGGAAAAAGAAAGTTTTGTTGAAAGATTCTGGAAGGTTCGGGCCTCGGGCTCCACAGTGCGTACGGAAATTCTCGCCGGGGTGACAACCTTTCTGACGATGGCCTACATTATTTTTGTCAATCCAGCCACCATCTCGGCGCCGGCGTCGGTGGACGCCGCCTATTATTTGGCGCAGATGCCCAGGTGGTGCAGTCGGCCCTCTTTGTGGCCACCTGCCTCTGTGCCTGTATGGGCACCATGCTGATGGCCTTTTTGGCCAGGGTGCCCTTTGCCCAGGCGCCGGGGATGGGCCTCAATACCTTTTTTGCCTACACCATCATGCTGGGCATGGGCAAGACCTACTCCGAGGCCTTGGTCCTCGTTTTGATATCGGGTCTGCTGTTCATTTTGCTGACGGTTTTCGGGCTCAGGGAGGCCATTGTCCGGGGAATTCCCGCCAATATTCGGACGGCCATTTCCTGCGGCATCGGGCTGTTCATCGCCTACAGTGGTCTTAAAAATGCAGGGCTTATTCAGTTTACAGTCAATCCGGGGAGCTACCAGGTTGCCGATCAGAGTGCGGCCCTGGGACAGAGCACCATCCTGGCCAACGCTTCGGCCATCCCCAGCCTGATCGATTTCACCACCTGGACGCCCCAGACCGCCGGTGCGGTGCTCTCTATTTTGGGGCTGATCCTCATCGGTGTATTTCACGCCCGCAAGTATAAAGGATACATTTTCCTGGGCATTGTGGTGACGACGATTATCGGCATCCCCCTGGGGGTTACCGCGCTGCCCGACAGCATTAATTTTGGCCAGATAGGCACCCAGTTCCAGGATTGGGCCCAGGTTTCGCTTCTCAATCTGGACTTTGCCTCTGTTCTGGGGGACGGCGGCGTTCTTTCAGGGATCCTAAACGTTGTGATGGCCGTCATCGCCTTCTCCCTGGTGGATATGTTCGATACCCTGGGCACGGTCATCGGCACGGCCCAGCAGGCCAATATGATGGATGAAAAGGGAGAATTCCCGGCCCTTAAGAAAACTCTGATGGCCGACGCCATCGCCACGACGGCGGGCTCTTTGATGGGCTCCTCCACCGTCACCACCTACGTCGAGTCCAGCACCGGGATCAGCGAGGGCGGCCGCACCGGTCTCACGGCCCTGGTCACGGCGCTGCTGTTTTTGGCGTCCTTGATTCTGTCTCCGATCATCGGCTTAATCCCCGCCGCGGCCACGGCGCCGGCCCTGATCTTTGTGGGGGTGCTGATGATGAGCACGGTGAAAAATATTGATTTTTCGGATATGACCGAGGCGCTGCCGGCCTTTGTGACCATTCTGTTCATGCCTCTGACCTTCTCCATCGCCGACGGCATTGCCTTTGGACTGATTACCTACGTTGTCCTCAAGGCCTTAAGCCGCCGCTTTAAGGATCTCAGAGTGATCACGGTGGTGCTGGCGCTGTTGTTCGTTCTGCGGTTTATGCTAATCTGATGTTAAATAAAAAGCCCTGTCCAAATTTGGACAGGGCTTTTTAAGTTGATATGGGACACAAAGCATTAAGATCTGGAGGCCTTGTGCTGCCGGCGCTGTTTTTTGCGCAGCTTTTTGAAATAATCTCGATTGCGGATGGTCTCTCTGTAGATCTTCACCGAGGCGGGGTCGATGTGGGAGATCATGTTGGGGAAGGCCCGCAGGAGTCTCTTGTGGGAGTAGCGGCGCAAGGCAGCCTTTTCTGAAAGGCGTCCGGCGATGTCGGCAAGGGTTTGGCTCAGATCGTCCCGGGCGCTGCCCAGGAAGGCCTCCCGGTTTTCTCTGTCCATGGCAATGCGGTGGGCCAGCTGCTCCTTGGTTTCCACGCCCCGGGCCCTGAGCTCCTCGGCGGCCTCGGACACCACCGCGGATACCCGTTTGATTTTCTGGGTGAGGTTGATGGTTTCCAGGGTGGAGGAGACGAGGTCGGCGGTCATCAGCACAAAGACGACGGCGGCTGCAATCTCTAGGGCCAAAGGCGACAAAAGGGCAATGAGGTCTCGGGTTAAGGGGTGCACCAGGTACATCAGAGCCAGACAGAGCAGGCCGAAGAGGGTGGAATTTTTAAGGCAGACCCGGCCGTGGATATTGAATTTTTGGTCGGAGTAATCCCACCACTTGGCGTGGAAGAGCTTTTCCATGGCCCAGCTGGTGAAGTACTCCAGGGCCGAGGTGACGATGATACCCACCACAAAGACGGCCAGGGGATTTTTGGCCCAGGGGGTGAGCATGCCGATGACCACCACGGCGCCGACGCCGTAGATGGGGCAGTAGGGGCCGTTTAAGAAGCCGCGGTTGACAAAGCGCTTCTGGGGAATGGAGCAGTAGATCACCTCGCAGATCCAGCCGATGACGGCGTAGATAAAGAAATAGGCAAAGATAAGTGCGGTTTGATAGATCATGTTTCTCAGACGGCTGCCCAAGGCGCCGCTCTTCTCCTTTGATAGATTATCGGTTTATTGTAGGGGCTTCAGCTTAAAACAAGCCTAAAGCCTTGAATAAAAGTGATTTTTCGTGCATTTTTTGGCCTTCGGGGCTATAATGAGGGTAAGAAAGAACCGAGGAGGGGCCTATGCTGATTAATTTTGGATCTTTGAACATTGACTATGTGTACCAGATGGAGAAAATCGTATCTCCGGGGGAAACCCTGTCCTCCCAAAAGCGCAGTATTTTTCCCGGCGGCAAGGGGCTCAATCAGTCCGTGGCTGCGGCCAGGGCGGGCATGCCCGTGCGCCACGCCGGCTTTGTGGGAAAGGACGACGGGAATTTTCTGGCAGAGCTTTTGGCGGAGGCCGGGGTGGACACGACGCTGCTTCAAAGGGTGTCGGAGGCCAACGGCCACGCAATCATTCAGGTGGAGGCCTCGGGGGAGAATTGTATTCTGCTCTACGGCGGCACCAACCAGATGCTGGACGAGGCCTATGTGGCCACCGTGGCCCAGACCATCGTTCCGGGGGATGTGGTGCTTTTCCAGAATGAAACCAGCGCCATCGCCGAGATGATGACGGCGGCCAAGGCCAAGGGCGCTGTCATCGCGCTGAATCCCTCGCCCATCGACGACAAATGTCTGGCCCTGCCTTTGGGGCTGGTGGACATTTTCATCCTCAACGAGCACGAGGGGGAGGCCTTGACGGGGGAAAAGGACCCGGAAGCCATTCTGGACAAAATGGCCTCGGTCTATCCCGGGGCCAAGGTGGTGCTGACCCTGGGCGGCGCCGGGGCCCTCTGCGCCTCTGGGAAAGCAAGAATCGCCCAGAAAGCCATTGCCGCGGGCCCGGTGATCGACACGACAGCGGCGGGGGACACCTTTGCGGGCTACTACCTGGCGGGGATAAGCCAGGGCCTCACCGACGCCGAGGCCTTGCTGCAGGCGTCGGTGGCCTCGGGGATCTGCATCACCCGGGAGGGAGCGGCGCCCTCTATTCCCACAAAGGCTGAGGTAGAGGCGGCTCTGGGGCAGATCTAAAGCGGTGCCATATCACTAAAAAACGCCCTAGGGCGTTTTTTTAATGCTTCCTTAAGCCTCGGCAATCTGTATCCAAAGCCCCTTCTGATTTTCGTTGAGGTCAAGGGCCTCCAGGGGCGTGGCCTCGGGCAGGGCCTTGCCCAAAAGCAGGTATTCGTTGAGCAGGGCGCCCAGGGCATCGGCAGCCACATCGATGAGCTGCGGCATTTCCTCGGGGGTCAGATGGCGCTCGGGGGAGTGAAAGTCCGGAAAGCAAAAGGACATCTCCCGTTCAGCGTGCAGGGTGAACCGGGCGGGGTAGGCGTAAATTTTAGCTGTAGACTCCATGGTGCTCCTTTCTAGGGGGCGGCGCAGACCGGGGTCAGGCCTGGCTCGGTGAATTGGACGGGGCTGAAGGTGGTGTCGAAGGCGGAGACATCCTGCCGGAGGACGTCCAGGACCATCCGGCAGTCGTCCAGGGCCCGGTGGTTTTGGTTATCCCGGCCGGCAGCCTTTTTTAGGGACATCTGTTGGAGGCTGTCCGTCAGGCCCATGTGAATTTTCTGGGCACAGCAGAAGCCACAGGAAAAGAAGATGCCGGTGCGCTTCATGGAGGCCTTGATCAGGCTCGCATCGTAGTTGATGCCCCAGGACATCAGGGTTTTTCCGGACAGCAGCGGCTTGAGCTCCGTCATGACCTGGCGGATATCCGGCTGGTGGGCCACCATCTGGTTGGTGATGCCCGTCAGGGCGCTGATGCGCCAGTTGATCTTGTGGGTGGGCCGCACCAGGCTGTCGTAGACCGTTTTTCCAAAGCAGTCGATGATGGAGATCTCGATGAGCTCGTCGGGACACTGCACCGCCTCGGTGTCGAAAATAAAATAGCGGCTGTCGGCATGGCCCGAGAGCTCCGCCTGGATCTGGCGCAGATGCTTTTTCGCGTAGCGCTTGTTTTCCTGGAGGGCTCGGCGCTCGGCGCGAAGCTTTAAAAGCTCCCGCTCCTTATAGGCCTCGGCGATGGGGGAGATTTCCCGCCTGGAGGCGCAGAGGCTTTTGGCGATATCCGCGTCGGAGAGCCCCTGGGCCTTGAGGCGGGCGTACCATTTTTTCATAAAGCCCGTCAGGGTGGCCTCGCTGCAGTCCAGGGCCTGGCACAAAGCCTTTTTGTGCCAGCCCTCCCGGCGAAGCTTCAGGTAGAGGAGCAGCTGCTCCTCGTTTTTGTTTTTCCGAGCGTTTTTCCGCGATTCCTCCTGCCGCTTTTTAAGCTGCGAAAAGACAGGGTGCTTTGGCGGCAGATTTCCCTGGCTGATCCACATAATCATAAGGCTTAAAAGCTCCGCTTCGGAGACCCCTGCGGCGGCCATTTTCTCGATGATGACCTCCAGGGGATTGTTCTGTATTTTTTTAAAATAACTGAGCTTAGATGACATGATGGATTCCTTTGAATGTATCTTGATTTAATTTCTTTAACTTCTATTATAGCATAGAATCCTATTTCCGTGTACAAAAAAGAGAGCCGTTTTAAACGGTCTCTCCGGGATTGAAATTCAGTTTAGCGCTCCTCCAAAAGCTTTAGGGCAGGCAGCTTGTCGGTCCTTTGGGCGGGGAAGAGATTCAGCTGGGAGAGGATGTCGTCGGCGATCAGCTGGGCGCTGCAGCCGTAGTCCATTTTCGCCAGGGCATTTTTCATGGCAAATTGCTGAACCTCGTTGTTTTTTAAGGCCTCTATGGCGACCAAAAGCTCCGGCTCGGTGCGGGCGATGACGGCGGCGCCCTGTTTTTTAAACCAGTCGGCGTTTTCCCCCTCCTGGCCGGGCACGGGGCGGTAGAGAATCAGGGGGATCCTGGTGGCCACCACCTCGCTCAGGGTGATGCCGCCGGGCTTGGTGATCATCATGTCGCCGCAGTGGTAGAGCTCGTAGATGTTTTTGACAAAGCCCAAAACCTGGGTGTGCTTCAGATCGAGGGAGGAAAGGCTGTGGTAAAGGCTTCGATTTTTGCCGCAGATGACCACCGTCTGGAGATCGTCGAAGGCGTCCAGCCGCTTACAGATCCGGGCGGTGTTCTTGAGAACGCCATAGGTGCCGGCACAGAGAATCAAGGTCTTTTTGTCCGGCGAAAGATGGTACTTTTCCAGAAGCCGCTGCCTGTCGTAGGCGTGGTAAAATTCCGGCCTAATGGGAATGCCGGTTTTTAAAATACGTCTGGGGTCGATGCCAAAGCGCAGCAGGCTTTCTTCGACCTTGTCGCAGGCGACGTAAAACTTATCGGTGTTTTTGTGCTCCCAGGCGGCGGGGATACAGAAGTCCGTCACCACGGTAAACACGGGAATGTCCGGATAGTGCTCGGGCTTGAGCATGGAGGAGATGGTATAGGGGTAGGCGTTGATAATGCAGTCCGGCTGCAGGGTGTCGATCATTTTGAGGAGGGTGTGCCTGGTTAAGGTCCACAGCTTGCTGATGAAGGGGCCGTGGGCGCGCTTCTCCATGTCGTAGTACATCTTTTTGTAAAAGAGGCTGCCAATGTTGTAGGAAAGGAGGTAGGATTTTTCGATGATCCTGTTGACGACGGCGTTGGTGTCGTGGAACAAATCCCGGGCAAAGACCTCGCAGCCCCGGGCCAGAAAGTATTCCTTGAGGGCCTGGGTCACCATCTGATGACCAGAGCCGTGGGAGCAGGTCAGAATGAGAATTTTTTTCGTTGTCATCTCAAAACTCCTTTCATTGTCGTTGAATTCAGTGTAACAGGGGATGATTAGAGTTTCATTAGAAAAGTATGAAGGAGTTCTTAATAAAGGATGACGCTTTCTTAAAAAAATAAAGGGGGCACAGCGTTTAAGCTTAATTTGAGAATACCATGTTAAAATTCCACTCATTCAATACCCTAATATTTTAACTAGAAAGTCTCTTCGCTGAAAATAAGGCGGCGGGGTCTGCAAAGGATTGGAATCCTGTAAATATTTGTCCCGAGTTTAAAATATTATAATTGAAATTAGCAGTAGGGGATTGTTTTTTATCGTTTTCATATGTATAATAGACTTAACAACATAGAAAGTAGGTGTCCTAAATGATTAAATTTGTATATGGAGCAAAAGGAAGCGGCAAGACCAAAAAAATGATTGATATGGCCAACACCGAGCTGGAAACGGCAAAGGGCAATATCCTATTCATTAACGACAGAGACAAATACAGAGCTACCGTCGACAACAAAATCAGATTTGTCAATTCTGAGGATTTCGATATCAAAGGGGAAGAGCAGCTGTACGGTTTTATCAGCGGTGTCATCGCAGGCAATTACGATGTAGATGTTGTTTATATTGATAATTTATTAAGAATTTTGGACGCGAACGGTCCTGACGACATCGCGGGTATTCTCGAAAAATTGGATAAGGTACAGAAGAGCCAGGATATCAAGTTTGTTCTGAGCTTGAGCTGCGAAGAAAGCACCGTACCTGAATGTGTGAAAAACTACCTGTAAAAACAGACGAGAATAAGAAAAAAGACAGACACGTCTAAGATTTTATGCTAGAATCTTAGACGTGTTTTATTTGCACCCCCAAAGGATCAGAAAAATTGAAGCAGCATCGGGGGCATGTACTACGCGAAGGAATAAAGGTGAAAAAATGGAGAGCGATTTTTATCGGGTTTACTCCGATTGGTTAAAGGCGCGCTACGGCGCCAAGGTCTACAAGCTGCCGGTGAACATCGCCGTATCCTGTCCCAACAGAGACGGGGTTTTGGCCCGGGGCGGCTGCATTTACTGCGGCGCCAAGGGCGGCGGCAACGAAACCCTGGAGGATACCATCCCCGTGGCCGAGCAGGTGGCGAGGAACAAGGCCTATATCGCCAGGCGGTATAAGGCTAAATTTTTTATTCCCTATTTTCAAAGCTTCACCAACACCTACCTGGCGCCCGAGGCCTTTGAGCAGGCGATTGCGGAGGCGGTGGGGGAGGATCCCCAGATTGTGGGCCTGGCCGTATCCACAAGACCGGACTGCCTAAATGAGGTCTACCTCGATATCCTGGAGCGCATCTCCCACGAAAAAGGGGTGGACATTACCGTGGAGCTGGGGCTCCAGACGGCGAATTACAAAACCTTAAAAAAGCTCAACCGCGGCCACAGCCTGGCGGACTACATCGACACTGCCAGACGCATCAAGGCCAGGGGCTTTGCCCTGTGCAGCCACGTCATTTTAGATCTTCCCTGGGACGACAGGGAGGACGTGGCGGAGACGGCGGGGCTGGTCTCTGCGGTGAAGTCGGACTTTGTGAAATGCCACGCCCTTTATATTGAGGAACACACGCTTTTGGCCAGGATGTACCGCGCCGGGGAGCTGCAGCTTTTCCCCAAGGAGGAGTACATCGAGCGCTGCGTACTGTTTTTAGAGCATTTGGATCCCGAGATCGTCGTCCAGCGCATCGTCGGCCGGGCGCCGGAATCGGACAGCGTCATCACCAATTGGAACACCAGCTGGTGGAAAATCAAGGACATGCTGCTTGAAAAAATGGCGGCGGACCACAGCGTCCAGGGGAGAAGATTTCACGAAAAACAGAAGAAAATTTTCACCCACTGTGTTAAAATATAAGATAGACTTGCAGAGGCTTTGGAGACCGAGGCAATATAAAAGCAAAAACGCCTGCAGGTCAGGAGGAATAGATGAGTACCCAGTATTGGCACGAGTTTTTGACGCCCTACAGCCAGGCCGTCGATGAGCTCGTATTGAAATTCAACAACTTAAAAAATCAGGCGATGACCCTCGGCGAGAACTCCCCCATTGAATCCGTCCGGGGAAGGGTAAAAACCATCTCCAGCATCCTTGAAAAAATAAATAAATACGGCATCGAGGTCGACGAAATGGAGGAGCGCATTCTGGATATCGCCGGGATACGCATTATCTGCCAGTTTGTGGAGGATATCTACGAGGTGGCGGATATGATCCACGAGCGGGACGGCCGGGATCTGACGGTGGTCAAGGTTAAAAACTACCTGGCCGGGGAGGACCGCTCAACCCTCCAGACCGGCCAGGGACACCCCAAGGCCAGCGGGTATCAGAGCTACCATCTGATCATCAAATACCCGGTGTTCTGCGCCCTGGGTTACAAAGAGGTGTTTGTGGAGATTCAGATCAGAACCCTGGCCATGAACTTCTGGTCCATCATCGAGCATTCTCTGAGCTATAAATACAAGGAAAAGCTGCCGGACGATCTGAAATCCCGGCTGATGTCGGCGGCGGACAATGTCATCACCCTGGATAGAGAGATGTCGGAGATCCGCGGAGAAATCCAGTCGGCCCAGCGCCTTTTCAAGATGAAGTCCAGCGTGGTCAACACGATTTTAGACTACATCGACGATCTTTACAAGCTCAATCAGGTGGACAAAGCCGTGGAGTACGAGCAGTTCTTTGCAGAGCTCTCGGCCCAGGAGGACATCGTTCAGCTCATTTTCCTGAAAAAAGAGCTGGAGGCGGAGATCAGCCGCATTCAAAACGAATAAGACGCCTCTGGCGGCGGGGAAAATTTTTGTGAAATTTTATGGAATATTTGGTATAATATAAGGATAAATGAAATTCACAGAAATATCCTGAAATCAGCAGGGATAACGAAGGAGCTTTAATATGTCAAATTTACTGAGATTGGAAAAGGGACCGGAGACAGAATGCCGGGCAGAAGATATTGAGCTTATTCGAGGCATCGAATATAAAAAACGGGAGCTGAGCGACTGGGAGAAGGACATTGTCCGCTACCTCCACGCCATGGCCAGCAAGTACATCCTGACCCACAGGCCCCTGGACAAGGTGGCGCTGCCCCATGATACCCTAGAGATTCCAAACATGGAGCACACCATTTTGCGGCCGGAAATAGCCATGACCGTCAATGGTCACGATTTTCCAGAATGGATCGTCGAGTTTGTCGATCCGGAGCAGGATGAAATCTCCTACCTGGTCAAGGCGAATATCTACAAGCACGCCGGGGTTCAGGAGTATTGGGTTGTGGATGCCGAGAAGAAAATGCTGACCTCCTACGTCTTTGAAAAGGGCGGCTGGATCCCCAATTGCTACGATTCTCCCCAGCGCATCAAGGTTTCCATCTACAAGGAATTGTATTTTTCCTATTCAGATATTTTCGCAAAAAAAGAAGACGCCCAGTAGGATCAGAGGTCTGGTCAAAAAGAATAAAGAATAAAATTGGATTAAGGAGCATGATATGACAGCTGAAGCGTATAAAGATGAAAAAGTCAGCGATACCATAGAGGAACAGGCAGAGGTTTACACAAAGGCCATAATAGCGCTGTACAAGCGGCTTTTGGAGTACGCCTGTG
>JAUNGS010000049.1 GCA_030524435.1 Eubacterium sp. | reverse complement strand
GATGCAGCAGATACATGGCATCTACCCAGGCGTCTTTGGAAAGATAAATCCCATGGGATGCCCGTTCCAGTCCACGGGACTGCACAAACTGATAAAATACAGGTTTGGAAATCCCGGCCGCAATAACCTGCCCTGTACACAGCATCCCATCCTGATTTTCAAGCAAATGATCCAGTTGTTCAAATTGGCTCATAGCGCTCACTTCCTTTCATACTAATATTATAGTCAAAATTAGCACAAAAGGAAAGTTAAAATCACGGAGAGAAATCATCCTAGCTATCAGTTTTTTGCATTTCTGCCGACTGTATGCTTCCTCGTCCAGTGGTGCTGCAGCCACCCCAATATCTTCATCAATACAGTTGACCTGTCCTTGATTTTCCTAAGACTATAGGCGCCACCATAGAGACAGCCTTGGGATTTTTATCCGTCATTTGCCAAAACTATACTTTATTATAGTTGGAAGGTTAATAAAGTATTTCAATACTACACTAGTTGCTCTTCAACAAAGATGTATTGATAATCTAATAAGGACAGATAAGAATTTCAATACTACATTCATTCAGAAACCTGTATTATCACTTTCTCTATATATACACTCTCCCACCCCCTTCCTCAAATCCTCCACAAACACTCGCTGCTGCCTCCTGAGAAAAGCCTTCAAAAAAGGCCTCATGAAAAATTTCTTGGCCTCAACCTCCTCTGTAAATTCAATTTCCGTTGTGTTTCCTTTATTTGTAAAGATTCCAACCCAATGTCCTTTCATATTGGTGTTTTCCATATCAAAAGCCCAGTATCTGCAGGGATCAACCTGTGTTACCGTAAAGGTCGTAGGATACCCCTTTTTCGTATATTCAATAAATTGTCCCTCATTAATTTTTTCCACCTTCAGCAGATCGCTTCTCCAGCTTCTGTAATTTTCAACATTCAAAACTGTCTTCCAAACCTCATCGATGCTGCTTTCTAAAACAGCTTTAATTTTTGATGTTGCCATTTTATCCCCTCATGACCCAATTTAACCCCCTCGAATTCGAGGGGGTTAAAATCCGGATTGTGCAATCTTTCCCATAATCCAATTTAACCGTCTCGAACTGCACACGGTTAAAATCAGAATTATGCAGTTCTTCCCAAACGCCTAAAAACTCAATTGTATTTCGATTTCTCATCCAGTTTTGTATCACAAATCGAAAATCATCTTCGTTTCGGTATTTTGCAATATCTGTCAATGAAATAAACTCATTTTCAAAATTCGCAGTATAAATGCCCATATCAATCCCCTTTACATGGATTGTACTTTAATAATTTTCGCCATAACCTTCTCCCCTCTCCATTATAAATTTAGGCAAAGCCTTTTCTAAGCTGTTTACCCTCTGCCTAATTCCAGAAATTGTTTTCCCATTTTTCTTTATCTTCCCACATTTTCAAGTATGCTTCAATATAAAACTTCACTTTGCTTTCCCCCAGGCCTATGGTACAATTTTTAAAAACTGCCTGCGCAGTGCCAAATTTAACTCCAGGAGCACCTTATGAAACCCTACAAAGCTTCCGTCACACCAACCCCCGAGGACATTTTTCTCCTCAACAAGCAATTTAGCCGATGGGGCATCGGACCCTATCCTGTTTTGAAAACCCTGAGCTATTTTGCTCTGATCTACGCCACCTACGCCCTGTTTATGATTTATCTCCAGCTTCAGCTTTTTGCCCAGGGCCTTTTTGTCTACCTGGGACTTTTCGCCTTCAGGCTGATCACTGGCCTTTTGGCCGCTCTGTTTTTCTTTGGCAAGCTCAACCCGATAATCCTTAAGTTTAGGCTGCGTTTGATGCCCCAAAAGCACCTGGCACCTCAGGCCTTTGTTTTCCGAGAAAAGCATTTTGAGCTCACTATCCTAGAGCAATCCCGGCGATATACCTACGGAGAGATTCTCCGCTGCAACCACGCCAATGGTTTTCTTACCTTCCAGACCCGCCAGGGGCAGTTTATCATCCACGAGGCTGACATGACCCAGGGCAGTTGGCCAGAGTTTCAGAGCTTTATGCGCGGCAAAAAAGACGACTTTAACATTGATCCCAAGCTGTGGCGCAAGAAAGCCCTTCGGGATCTCGGCAGCGGCGATGAGGCCTAGAGCCCAAGGGCCAGCAGCATAAAAAATCCCGACAAAAGGATTGCTCCAAAGAGCGCTGCAAAGCGCAGACCTGCCCTTTTAAAATCAAAGTCCGGCCTGGGGTTTTGAAGCGCTCCCCAATCCTCGGGCAGCACATCCTCGTAATAGCTGTCATCTGTAAGCATCAGCTCTCGGCGCACCCGCAGCTTCTTTTTGGAAAGCCTGCGGCTGCGCTTTTTTCTTTTTCCCTGGACCACCTGGTGGTAATCCCCCAGAACGCCAGAGCATTGGGGCAGCGTCCCGCGAATTCTTTGGTCCTGAGCTTCCGCAGAAAGGCTTGTTTTTTCTAAACTGATATGCGCTTTTTTCAGATGGGTGATCCACCTCCAAAGGTCAAAATCCTCCCCAGCGGCATCGACGGCTGTAAAATACGCCGCCCAACCTTCGCGGCGATTGTCATCGCTGCTTTTTAAGCCGCAGCCTGGACAATAAATCTGACTGCGGTGGTATTTCCTTTTGCAAAGCTTACACTTCATCCTGTTCTCCCGCTATTGATAGCTTCCTAGAATCGTATTAAAAATCGCCGCCGCATCTCTGTCCCCTGAGCTCGAAGGCCAGAGCAGGACAAACACTGCCCACTTATCTTCCCTTGTCTGGGTGAAGGCCACCGTCCCCTGCTTATCCTCCAGGGGGATGGCCGGCAGACCGACATCCTCAAAGGCAAAGTATCCCTGGACAAGGGTCCAGTCGCGGCCATTGAGTGTTTTAAACTCCCGGTGCTCCTGAAAAAAGACCGCCGATTTCTCAAACTGGCTTTCTGGGTTCTGCAGCCCTGCCCTGCCGATGACCTGATCGAAGCTTCTGAGAAAGCACCAATCCTCAAAGCCTGCCTCCGCAGATTTTGCCTTATCCTCCCAGATAAAAGTCAAAAGGGTCATCCCCGACAGCTTGTCGCCCTGGAGGGGAGCCGCTTTATAGCACAGGGCCCCCAGGGGCAAGGCATAAGCCTGCCAGTCCCTGGGCACGGCGGCCCTTCCCTCGGAAATCACCTGGGCTTCAAAAACAATATCCTCGGGGATCTCCAGCTGCTTTTCTCCCTGATAGCTCATAACTCCGAGGCTTTTCATCACCGACGCCGCACAATCCTCAAAATAGTTCTGTTTTTCCTCAAAGCCTGGCCGAATCACATAACCTGCCGCCGCAGCTCTGCCCTCCAGGCTTCGGTAAAAAACTTTTATTTTTGCGCTTTCCACCCCCGTCTCTCCCCGAAGCAAAACCTCGGCCTCCTCCATAAGCACCTCTGTATCCCCGAGCTGCCCCGTCGAAAGCGTCTCGGCGCCCTCGTAGAGCACCGTATTCCAGGCGATTTTTCCCATCCTCCAGGTCACGGCCTCCCGAAGGCAGAAGATTTTTTCATAGACCTCGGCGGCGTCCTGGGCCTTACAGTCTGCATTTAAAAAAACAACCACACCGCCACCTGCTTCCTTTTCATCGGCCAGGGTCAGGTAATCCGCCTCCCTGGACACCGTAAAGCCCTCGGGATAGAAAAAGCCCATGCCGCTGATTTTGTCCTCCCAAAGCAGCTGATCGGCCACCTCCACCGCCACATTTTCTTTTGCCTTCTCTGCAGTCTCAGGCACCTCGGCTTGCCTGCCGCAGCCCAGCGCCGATAAAAGCACACCTAAGATAAGTATTCCAAGCTTTATCCCTTTCATCGCTCTCCCCCTTTTTCTCAATTATAAAGGCATCCCCCGCCGTCACCAAGGAAAATCGCAGCCTTTAAAGAAAATCTTTAGAATTGGTCTTTGGGGACAAAAAACACAAGGAGCCCTGCGACTGCCTCGCAGGGCTCCTTGATTCGTTTTCTATTTTTACAGCAAAATGCCGCGGATTTCATCGATGTTTTCCAGTCCCTCGGCCTCACAATAGGCCTCCAGACCGTCGACAATTTTCACCGCCGCCATGGGATCCACAAAGTTCATGGTGCCCACCTGGATACAGGTGGCTCCCACCATGATGAACTCCAGGGCGTCCTCCCAGTTTGAGATGCCCCCCATGGCCATGACGGGCACCTTGACGGCCTTGCAGACCTGATGGGTCATCCGCAGGGCCACCGGCTTCACCGCCGGACCCGACAGACCTGCGTAGACATTGTCGAAGACAATCTTCTTCTTTTTATAGTCTACAGCCATGGCCTGGAGGGTGTTGATTAGAGAAATACCGCTGGCACCGGCTTCCTCGCAGGCCAGGGCGATGTCGGCAATGCTTTCCACGTTGGGGGAAAGCTTGACCATGATGGGATGCTTTGAGGCCTGGACCACCTTTTTCGTGATATCCGCCGCCATCTCAGCCTTGATGCCGTAGGCCATTCCGCCGCACTTGACGTTGGGACAGGAGATATTCAGCTCGATGAGCTTAATGTCGACGCCATTGAGCTTCTCGATGGCCGCCAGGTAGGTTTCTTCGTCCTTGCCGCCCACGTTGACGATGGTCACCGTGTCAATATCCTTAAGATGGGGCCATTCCTTTTCGATGAAGGCGTCGACGCCGGGATTTTCCAGACCGATGCTGTTCATGATCCCCGCCGGGGTTTCCCAGAGACGCATGCCGGTGTTGCCAGGCTGGCCTGCCAAAGTCAGACCCTTGCTGCACAGCCCCCCCAGCTTCGCCAGATCGTAGTAAGCCTCGAATTCTCGGCCAAAGCCAAAGGTTCCGGAGGCCGTGGCCACGGGATTTTTAAATAGAATGTCGTTGAATTTTGTCTCTAAGCGCTTGCTCATAGGGCAGCCACCTCCCTGGTAAATACGGGTCCATCCTTGCAGACCTTCTTGTTGCCCTCGCTGGTCTTGCAGGTACAGCCCAGACAGGCGCCGATGCCGCAGGCCATGTGGGCCTCTAGGGATACGTAAACCGGGTTGTCCGAAGGCACCACCTCGCAGAGGCTTTTCATCATGATCTCGGGTCCGCAGGTAAAGAACACCTCGCCGGGGTTGGCTTCAACCCTGTGGGTGACGATGCCGCCGATATCGACGATCACCTCGTCGGCCACCCGCTCAAAGGCCTCCACCTGGTAGGCTGTGTCTCTGAAGCCCAGGTAGACCCGCAGCTTTTTGTCAGGATGCTTGGCCTTAAAATCCCGGCAGACGTAGTACAAGGGCGCCACGCCGATGCCGCCGCCCACCACCACCAGGTCGGCGTCCACATCGGGAAAGCCGTTGCCGTAGGGGCCCTGGAGTTTTACATCGTCGCCGGGCTCAAGGGCTGCCAAAATCTCGGTGCCCTTGCCCACCACCTGGTACAAAAAGGTCAGGCAGCCGTCCTCATAGTTGTGAACAGAAATAGGACGGGACAGCAGCGGATCCTTGTCCCAGGCCCGAAGCATGAAAAACTGGCCGGCGCCCACCTGGGCCTCGGGGTAGGCCAGATCCATCTTGTAGATGCCCGGCGCCACGCAGATATTATTTAAGATTACAGCCACTGGAGAATATCCTCCTTCATCTCGAGGGTTTTCTGGCGAATGCAGTCGACGAAGGCCTCGTCGCCTACGGGATGGTCTCCCTGCTGGTGACCGGTGATGATGCCTCTGGAGGAATTGATCACCGCACAGCGGGATTTCTTAAAGATGTTGGCAATATCCTTGCCTGTGCCGCCCTGGGCGCCGTAGCCCGGCACCAGGAAGAAGGTGGAGGGACACTGATCCTGAAGGGCCTCAAACTCTTCTGGGAAGGTTAAACCAACCACAGCGCCCACGGCGGAGTAGCCGCTGTCGCCGATGTAGGGCCTGCCCCACTCAGTGATCTTGTCCGCCACCTGCTCGTAGAGCTTCTGACCGCCCTCGGCCAGCTTCAGCTCCTGGAAATCTCTGGAGGAGGGGTTGGAGGTATGCAGCAGCACAAAGAGTCCCTTTTCCTTGTTCTCGATGTAGGGGAAGTAGGGGGCCACGGCGTCCTCGCCCATGTAGGCGTTGACCGTTAAAATATCTACCTCGAAGTCTCCCTCGAAGTGACCCTTGGCGTACTGGGTGGCCGTGGAGGTGATATCACCGCGCTTGGCGTCGCCGATGGCAATTTTTCCGCTGTCGCGGACGTATTTGACGGTTTCTGCATAGGCCTTCATGCCGTCTAAGCCCAAAGCCTCGTAGCAGGCAATCTGCATTTTGTAGCAGGCCGCCAGATCCGCCGTGGCATCGACGATCTTCTTGTTGAACTCGGTGATCTTTTCTCCGAGGGACCAATCCTTATCCTTTAAATACTGGGGCAGAAAGCCCTCCTTGGTATCCAGCCCTACGCACACGGGGCTGTCCAGCGCCGCCTTATACAAGCGATCCATGATCATAGACAATTTCTCCTTCCTTCAAGGTCATTAAAACTTTACCCTTGAGCAGCTCCCTGCCAAAGGGGGTATTGTGGCTCTTGGACACGAAGCTTTTGGGGTCTACCCGTTCCTCGGCCTCTTCGTCAACGATGACGAGATCCGCAGGATAGCGCTCCTTGATGAGACCATTTTTGAGGCCCATGCGCTTGGCCGGCGCCTCGCTCATCATCTGGCTCAGACGCTCCAGGGGAATGCCTGCCCCCTTGAAAACCGTGTGGTACATGGCAAAGGCCGTCTCAAAGTTGTTGATTCCCGGCGCCCCTGCCAGCTTATCCGCATCGGAGTGGGGAGCATGGTCGGTGCCACAGATATCGATGCTGCCGTCTCTGGCGCCTTCGATGAGGGCTCTGCGGTCGGGGTAGGTTCTGAAGGGCGGGTGGACCTTGTAATCCATGGCCGAGGCAAAGAGGTGGTGGGGGGTTACCTCACAGGTGATGTCCAGCCCCTCGGCCTTGGCTGCCTTGATGGCCTCTAGGGTCGCCTCAGCGCTGATGTGGCAGACGTGAAGGTGCCCCGGGGTTTCCCGCAGCAGCGCCACATCCCGCTCCACGGTGGCCGTTTCCGGCTCGCAGTGGGTGGCTAAAATAAAGTCGTATTCGGTGGAGGCCGCCAGGGCCTTTTTCATGATCTCGGCATTGTCGATGTTGAAGCCGTCGTTGGAGTAGACGTTGGTGTAGGGCCGGGTGGCTTCAAAGTCCACCATTTCCTCCTCGCCAAAATCCTTGGTCACGGCACAGACCTGAACCAGATTGCAGAGATTCAGGGCCGCCGCCTTGTCCATGTTGGCCTTGAGGGCCTCGGCGTTGTCGATCCTGGGCTTGGTGTTGGCCATGGCCACCACCGTGGTAAAGCCGCCCTTGACGGCGGCCTTCATGCCGCTTTCCATATCCTCCTTGTAGGTCAGGCCCGGATCTCTTAAATGGCAGTGCATGTCGATAAAGCCCGGCATCAAGGTCTTGCCCTTGCCGTCAATTTCCCGGTCGTACTCTGCCTTGACCTGTCCCTTGGGCTTGTAGACCTTCTTTATCTTTCCATCCTCGATGAGCACCTTGCCCGGACGGCGTCCGGCGGCGTCCACCAGCTCCACATTGGTAATCAGTATTTTCATGGTATTTCCTTTCCCGCTCTCTAATCCTCGATGAAGGTTGTGTAAGAGTCACAGTATTCACAGCGATACAATTTCTTTTCGGCGTCCACCAGGTAGAAGTCGATGTCCCCCACCTTTTCATAATGGGTGATGCATCTGGGGTTCTTGCAGCTCATGATGCCCTTGACCCTCTGGGGCAGGGTCAGCTGCAGCTTGCTTTTAAGCTCCCCGTCCTTGACAAAGTTGACGGTGACGTTGGGGTCGATGAGCCCCAGCACCGTCATGTCCAGCTCTAAATCTGTCTCGATCTTGATGATATCCTTCTTTCCCATCTTTTTGCTGGGAATGTTTTTTAATAGAACGACGACGTCGTCAATCTCGTTGAGATGCAGCTCCTTGTAAATCTGGAAGCCGTGGCCGGCTTCGATGTGGTCGATGACGATTCCTTTTTTCAATTTTGATACATTAATCATTGCTGTCTACCCCCAGTAATTTTGCAATCAGCGCCATGCGCACGTACATACCGTATTTGGCCTGCTTAAAGTACACCGCCCGCGGATCGTCGTCCACCTCCTCGGCGATTTCGTTGACCCTCGGCAGCGGGTGCATAACGATCATATTTTCCTTAGCCTTTTTCATTTTCTTTTTATCTAAGATGTAGTAATCCTTCAGACGCAGGTACTCTTCCTCGCTGACGAAGCGCTCCCGCTGTACCCTGGACATGTAGAGGATGTCTAAATCGCCGATGGCCTCGTCCAGGCTGGCGGTTTCCACATAGGTGCCGGGCTCGAGCATGCTCAGGAAGAATTCCGGCATCTTCAGCTCCTTGGGGGAGATAAAGACGAAGCGGTTGCCCTTGTAGCGATTCAGGGTTTTAACCAGGGAGTGGATGGTTCTGCCGAAGAGCAAATCGCCGCAGAGACCGACGGTGTGGCCCTCACAGCCCCCCATTTCGTGGCGGATGGTCAAAAGGTCTGTTAGGGTCTGGGTGGGGTGCTCGTGTCCGCCGTCACCGGCGTTGATGATGGGCATGTCCCCGGCCGCCTTGGAAACGAGCTTCGCCGTCCCCTCCCGGGGATGACGGATCACGGCGATGTCTGAATAGCAGCCGATGACGCGGATGGTATCGGCGATGGTTTCACCCTTGGATACTGAGGAATTGCTGGGATTGTCAAAGCCAATGACCTTTCCTCCGAGCCGCAGCATGGCCGACTCAAAGCTGAAGCGCGTACGGGTGGAGGGCTCGTAAAAAAGACTGGCTAATAACTTTCCCTTGCAAACATCAATGTACGCGTCCTGATTTGCAATAATATTATCAGCCAGTCTGAAAATGGATTCTAATTCTTCTATGGTAAAGTCCCCGGGTTCGATCAAATGTCTGCCTTTTAGCATTACTTGCCTCCTTGATTTTTATACAACGCTAAGACACTCATTTTTGCAAAAAAAAACACCTTTTTTTGAAAATCAAAAGGGCATTCGGTGCAAAAATATAGTGTGATACCGTGGTTGTACTGACAGGGTGAAAACAGCCCTTTAGTAAAAATTTTTAATTGTATTTATAATAAGATAAGTTCACAAAAAAGTCAATAACCCACACCCTTAAATTATTGGTCATTCCTTGCAATATATGATATGATTAAAGAAAAAGGAGGTCTGGCAGCATGTACTTTGTCACCTATCAATACGCATCCTTCAGCGAAGCCGGCGTTCTCAGCAATGACCGCAAACGCATTATCCCCATCACTTCCATCGGAAAAATTCTCGATATGAAGCTCCCCGAAAAAATGACCGACTTTATTCGGGTCTGCGACGATAAACTGCTCACCGACATTCAGCAGGTGCTGGATAACAATCCCTCCCTGGGCATCGCCGCCTCCAAGCTAAGGCTTCTGGCCCCCATTCCCCGGCCCGAGCGCAATATCTTTTGTCTCGGCAAAAACTACCTCGACCACGTCAAGGAAATCGACAATATCCCCAACCTCGGCGACACCCCCGAGAGTCCCATCTACTTTTCCAAGCTCTCCTCCGCCGTCACCGGCCCCGATTCGGTGATTCTCTCCCATAAAAGCGCCACCCGCCAGGTGGACTACGAGGTGGAGCTGGCCGTCATCATCGGCAGGCAGGGCGCCAACATCAGGCCCGAGGAGGCCGAGGCCCACATCTTTGGCTACACCATCGCCAACGACATCACCGCCAGAGATCTTCAGAGAAAGCACTCCCAGTGGTACAAGGGCAAATCCTTAGACACCTTCTGTCCCCTGGGCCCGGCCATCCTCTCCAAAAACGCCGTGGCCTTCCCGCCGGATCTCCCCATTCGCTGCCGCATTAACGGCGAATTGCGTCAGGAATCCACCACCGGCAAAATGATCTTCGACATCCCCACAATCATCAGCGATTTATCCCGGGGCGTCACCCTCTATCCCGGGGATATCATCCTCACGGGAACCCCCTCGGGCATCGGCATGGCCCAGGATCCCCCCAGATTTTTGGAGCACGGCGATGTCATCGAATCGGAAATTGAGGGCATCGGCATTCTCAAAAATACCATCCAATGACAGATTTCAGACACCTTCTGTGGCGCTGGCAGACCGCCAGCGCCATTTTTTATATTATTTTTAGTAAAATTTCAAAAAACATCATTATTTTGCGCTGTTTTCAGGCACTTTTTTTGAACTTTTCTGAGAATTTTATTTTTTATTTGGCCCTTCGCCGTTTTTTAGTCTGTCATCATCCCTGATTTGGCCATTTTTACCTTTTAAATCCTCTTTTATGCTTTATTTTCATCAAAAACAGCCTCCAAAACTAAAAAAGAATAAAATTTTGTGATTCGTAAATTTTTGATACCGTTTACTTGACAACGCCTTCAAAAGGGAGTATGATATAGACAAATAACACATGTACACACATGTGCTTACTGAAATTTTATTTATTCTGAAAAATCTTGAAGGGATGGTATGAACAATGGCAGATTGGAAAAACTTAACACAGGCAGTTGGCGACTTAGAAGAAGACGACGTAATGGAAATCTTAAATGATTTCGTAGCTACAAACCCCAGCGAAGCTGAAGCTGAAGAAGCTGTTGCAGCCTGCCAGGCTGGTATGGCTACCGTTGGTGATTTATTTGAAGAAGGCGAATACTTTGTAGGCGACCTGATCTTCGCCGGCGAATTATTAACCGAAGCAATTAACGTATTAAAACCTGTTCTGGGCAGCGGTGACACCGCCGTTACCGGCACAATCCTGCTGGGCACCGCCCACGGCGACTTACACGACATCGGCAAAAACATCTTCAGAAGCATGGCTGAAGCTGCTGGCTATCAGGTTACTGACCTGGGCATCGACGTTGCTGTTGACACCTTCGTTGAAAAAGCGAAAGAAATCAACCCCGACATCATCGGTATCTCCGGCGTATTAACCCTGGCCATCGACTCCATGAAGGAAACCGCTGACGCTCTGAAGGCTGCTGGCGTAGACTCCAAGCTCATCATCGGTGGTAACCCGGTAACCAAGGAAGCCTGCGAATACGTTGGCGCTGACGCGTTCACAACTAACGCTGCTGAAGGCGTTAAGATCTGCCAGGCTTGGTAGTAAATATTTCATTGAATTTCTCAATCCGGTCTCCAAGAGACCGGATTTTTTATGCTTTATTTTAAGGCCTCCCCCTAGAAAACCAAAGAGAAAAACCCGAAGCAAAATTTTGCCTCGGGTTTTTTTGATTGGTCAATTTTCTTTTAATTATTTGCGGGCAACAGCCTTCTTCGCCGCTTCGACGATGGCATCGGTGGTCAGGTTGTATTTTTCCAAAAGCTCTAAAGCCTTGCCAGACTGACCAAACTGATCCATAACACCCACCTTTTCAACGGGAGCCGGGGTGGTTTCAGCCAGAACCTCACAGACAGCGCCGGCTAAGCCGCCGATGATGCTGTGTTCTTCTGCAGTGACGATGGCGCCGGTTTCTTTGGCGGCCGCTGCGATGGCTTCTCTGTCGATGGGTTTGATGGAGCCCATGTTCAGAACTCTGGCGGAGATGCCTTCAGCCTTTAGAACGTCGGCAGCTTCCAGAGCCTTTTCAACCATGAGGCCCATGGCCATGATGGTCACGTCGTGGCCTTCCTTTAAGGTGACGGCCTTGCCCACTTCAAATTCGTAGTCTTCATCGAAGATCACGTTGGTGTCCAGACGGCCCAGGCGGATGTAAACCGGTCCGTCGATGGCGACGGCTGCATCCATCATACGCTGAGTTTCGGTGGCGTCGGCGGGCACTAAAACGGTCATGTTGGGGATGGAACGCATTAAGGAAACATCCTCAACGGACTGGTGGGAGCCGCCGTCCTCGCCAACGGAGATCCCTGCGTGGGTTAAGGCGATTTTTACGTTGAGCTTCGGATAGCAGATGCTGTTGCGGATGACTTCAAAGGCACGGCCTGCACCGAAGATGGCAAAGGTAGACGCAAAGGGGATCTTGCCGGTGGTGGCCAGACCTGCGGACATACCCATGAGGTCACATTCTGCGATACCTGCGTTGAAGTGACGTTCAGGCATCACCTTTTTGAATTCAGAGGTCTTGGTGGCGCCGGATAAGTCAGCGTCTAAAACGATAATATTTTCATTTTTTTCGGCCAATACCGCCAGATATTCGCCGTATGCCTGTCTTGTAGATTTTTTGCTCATGATTAGTCCTCCAGTTCCTTTAATGCGATTTCAACCTGTTCAGCGTTCGGTCCCTTGCCATGCCATCCGACGTTGTTTTCCATGTAGGAAACGCCCTTGCCCTTGACGGTCTTGCAGATTAAAACAGAGGGCTTGTCGGTGGAGGCGTAGGCCTTTTCCAAGCCTTCACGCAGCTGATCAAAGTCGTTGCCGTCGGCTACATTGATGACATTCCAGCCAAAAGCTGCGAATTTTTCATCGATGGGATAGGGAGACATAACCTTGCCGATTTCGCCGTCGATCTGAAGGTTGTTGTTGTCTACAAAGGCGATGAGGTTATTGAGCTTGTAGTGAGCTGCAGCCATGGCCGCTTCCCATACCATGCCCTCCTGGAGCTCGCCGTCACCCAGCAGTGCGTAGGTCTTCCAGTCTGCCTTGTCGATTTTGGCGCCAAGGGCCATGCCTACGGCAGCGGAGATACCCTGGCCCAGAGAACCGGTGGACATATCCACACCGGGAACCTTTTTCATATCCGGGTGTCCCTGGAGGATGTGACCGACCTGGCGCAGATAATTCAGCTCTTCTTTGGGGAAGAAACCTTTTTCACTGAGTACAGCGTATAAAACCGGCGCTGCGTGACCCTTGGACAGTACGAAACGGTCGCGATCCGCTTTTTTGGGGTCCTTGGGGTCAACATTCATTTTTTCAAAGTACAGTAAGGTTAAGATTTCAACAGCTGATAAAGATCCGCCCGGATGGCCGGAAGCTGCTTTACCAATCATTTTGACGATATCCCGACGGATACCTTTTGCTGTTTTTTCTAAATTTGCCATAAGTGTCTCCTTCTAAAATATATTTCACACCATTGGTGTAATGAACATTTATAAGTTATTCCTCGTCGATGCGCTTGAAGCCCTGCCCTAAAACCTCCTGGACGTCACTCAGGGTGACGAAGGCATTTGGGTCGACCTCGTAGATCAGCTGCTTGAGACGGGAAATTTGATTGCGGTAGACGATGCAGTAGACCACGTCCTTGCTCTCGCCGGAATAGGCGCCGTAGGCGTGGAAAATCGTCGCACTTTTGTTGAGCTCATCCCGAATTCTGTCGCAGATTTCCCGGCTGTGCTCCGAGACGATATTGGCCGCCTTGGAGTAATTGTTCCCCACGATGACGAAATTCATCACCTGGGTGTACAGGAAGAGGACGATGATGGAATAGAGCATGACGGACAAATCCCTGAAGACAAGCCCCGCCAGGATGATGACGCAGAAGTCCACGCACATGATCCAGGTGCTCAGAGACAGCCGCCGGGTGAATTTGTGCAGCATCCTGGCCAAGAGGTCGGTGCCGCCGCCGGAGCCGCCCATGCGGTAGAGGACACCCATGCCCACACCGTAGAGCACCCCGGCAAAAATACTGGCCAAGAGCACGTCCTCGCTGAACTGCGGCAGCCGGCCGTTCATTATATCCACCATGATCCCGTAGGACAAGGTGCAGATGAAACTCTTGAGGCCCATGCTTCTGCCCAGAACCTTCAGGGAGATCAGCTGGGTTGCGACACTGAATACAAAGGTCATGGTTCCCACAGGCAGCCCCGTGGTGTAGTACAGCACGGTGGCCACCCCGCTGTAGCCGCCGGGGGCCAGCTTGTTGGGAATCATGAACATGTTGACCGCCACAGCGGTCAGAAAGGTTCCGAACAGAATGCCAATATATTCAAAAATCCTCAGGATTTTTGTGTTTTCACGGATTTTACTTTTCAATTTTTACTCCAACCCTCAATTTATAGAATAAATACCATGAGATTCTCAAAAATTTAAGTTCTCGTAAAATCCGTCGTTAAGAATCTCAACTTCCAAATGCTGTTCATCCATAAAATTGTAGACCCTGGGCACCCGCTTGTTGACCATGCACAAAATTTCATAGGCGATGGTCCCAAGGCGATCTGCCAGCTCCTCGGCCAAAAGATTTTCGCCAAAGAGCTCCACCTCGTCGTGGAGGGCAATGTCCTTAAGATCTGTGATGTCGATCATGCACTGATCCATACAGATATTGCCGATGACCGGCGCCCGCTGTCCCTTGACTAAAACCTCGGTGCCCCGGCCCGAAAGCATTCGGGTGTACCCGTCGGCATAGCCCACCGGCAGGGTCGCCACGACCCTGTCCCCCTGGGCGATGAATTTTCTGCCGTAGCTCACGGAATCGCCGGCGTGGATGGTCTTGATGTTGACGATGCGGGTCTTAAAGGCCATGACCGGCTTCAGGGCCAGCCGTGACTTTTTAACCTCCTCGGAGGGATAGTGGCCGTAGAGGATGATCCCCGGGCGCACCATGTTAAAGACCGTCTTTTCAAAATCCACGATGGAAGCGCTGTTTTCCACATGCTTCAGGGGAATGTCCACCCCCTGGTCCGACAGGGCCTTGACCACCTGGGCAAAGCGCCCAAGCTGCTCGTGGGTAAAGGTCTTGTCTGCGGCATCCGCCGTGGCAAAGTGGGTAAAGATACCCTCCAGGCGAATGCCGGGCAGCTTGGCCATTTCCAGAATGACCGGCACCGCCTCATCCCAGCGCAGTCCGATGCGGCCCATACCCGTGTCAAGCTTAATGTGCACCGGGTGAACCTCATCGTTTTCCAGACAATAGTCCGAGAGGGCCCGGGCGAAGTCCATCTGATAGACCGCCGGGGTGATATCCCACTCCACCAGCTCTGGAATCTGCTCAATTTCCGTCGTCCCCAGAATGAAGATGCCGCAGCGGTCGATGCCTTTCTGTCTCAGGGCAATGCCCTCGTCCAGAAAGGCCACGGCCAGATAATCCACGCCCTCGTCCTGGAGAACCTCGGCCACGTCAAAGCCATGGCCATAGGCGTCGGCCTTGACGACCCCCATGATTTTGGTGTCTGGTCCGGCCGCCCTGCGGATCCCCTCCAGGTTAAAGAGCAGATGATCCAGGTTGATCTCCGCCCAGGTCGGCCTGTGGGGCGGCAGGGCCATGAAAGCTTCATTGATGAAATCCAAAGAACCCACCTGCCCGTCTCTAATAATTTTTGATCATTTCCAGCACCATGGCTGCGGCGTTTTTCATGGACTGGGCGAAATTTTCCTCGTAGGTCTCCGCCGCAGAATCGTCGGCGTTGTCAGAAATGGAGCGGATGACGCAATAAGGAATCTTGTTGATGTAGGCCGCCTGGGCGATGGCCGCCCCTTCCATCTCGACGCAGGCTCCGTCAAAATCTGCCCGGAGCTGCTCCTTGAGGGCCGTCGATCCAACCCCCTTGTCGGCGGTGAGAATTCTGCCCACCAGGGCGATTGCCCCGAGGCCCGAGGCCGCATTCTTGGCCAGATTTACCAGGCGCTCATCGGCGGGAAAATAGGTGATGTCCATGTTTGGAATCTCTCCCACCGGATGGCCAAAGGCCGAGGCGTCCATGTCGTACTGGACGGCGTCTTTGCCGATGACCAGATCGCCGACCCTGAGGCCCTTGGCCAGACCGCCGGCAATCCCCACGTTGATGACCGCCTCCACCCCAAAGCGGTCCACCAGCACCTGGGTACAGATGCCTGCGTTAACCTTGCCGACGCCGCAGCGCACCGCCACCGCCGGCTTGCCAAAGAGGAGACCCTTGTAGAAGCGCATGCCTGCGTATTCCAAAATCTCCTCGGAGACCATCTCCTTTTTTATATCCTGAACTTCCCCGTCCAGGGCTGCAATAATACCAATCATAATCTTCTCCATCCAATCTATCTATCTCAAGCGCAATGCTTTTATCTTTTTTCCAAAAGAACCACGGCCTGGGCGGCAATGCCCTCTTCCCTGCCCGTGAAGCCCAAATGCTCCTCGGTGGTGGCCTTGACGCTGACCTGATCCAGCTCAGCCCCCAGGGCCTGGGC
>JAUNGS010000094.1 GCA_030524435.1 Eubacterium sp. | reverse complement strand
ATTTTCAGAAAAATAAAAAAGCCCTGAAACCATTGATTTCATGGGCTTTTTGCTTTTCTTATGATGGTGCGAGGAAAGGGACTTGAACCCTCACTGGAGTTGAATTCCAACAGGCCCCTCAAACCTGCGCGTCTGCCAATTCCGCCATCCTCGCATATTGCCGCAGTAAATACGACACTACTATATTATAACTACTCTCACGCATATTTGCAAGTATTTTTTCATCTTACTGCATATTAGTGAGAATAAAAAACTCAGTCAAGATTTTCTCAACTGAGTTTGTTGACAAATAATGGTGCGAGAAACGGGAGTCGAACCCGTACGTACGAAGTACACACGCCTCTGAAACGTGCTTGTCTGCCTATTCCAACACTCTCGCACAACACTGTATTGCTTAGTGCCTATATAGAATACTACGATTCCAGCCTTTTGTCAACTCTTTTTTAATTTTTTTTGAAAGTTTTTACGCCCTGCAGCCTCTGTATGTTAAAGTCCCAAATCCTTCCCGATCAGCACTGAGATTTTCTCTATAAATTCATCCCAGCTCTCCGGGGTGACGCCGGTGCCCCGAAAATTTTGCTGTTCATCTCCGAAAAACACCTCCAGCTTCCACAGCAGGCCAGCCATTTTTTGATCGTCATAATACCGCGGCCTCCAGTCAAGGACACCGCAGTCCTCCAGAAGCTTTCTAAAGGCTGTGCGCTCCTGCTCTGACAGCACCTTGACCACCTTGGGCTTTTGATAAAACAGGCGGTCGTCGGTCCAGAGGACCTCCCCTGTCCCAAGCTTAACCTCCAGGGTATGGCCCGGTCCTGTATAGTGCTCGAGGGACAGCCTGATCCCGCTGATTTCACAATATGCTTCCATAGCTCCTACCTTCTTAAAACAAAAACTTTTCTTTACCCCAACGCTCTTTTTCGTTACAATGATGATAAACGATTTTTGGGAGAAACACAATGAAAAAAAACGATTTGCGATTGATTCTGGCCATCTTAATCGCCGCCCTGGCTCTCTTCGCCGCCTTCTTTGTCCTGCAGGGGCCCCATGGGAAAAAAAGTGTCCGGGTCAGCCAGGAGGGCAGAATTGTGGCCACCTACGCTTTGGATGAGGACCGCACCGAAACCTTCACCTCCGATTTAGGCACCAACACCCTGGTCATCTCTGGGGGCACTGCCTCGATCGTCAGCGCCGACTGTGACAACCAGGTCTGTGTCAACACCGCCCCCATCTCAGAGATCGGCGAAACCATCGCCTGTCTTCCCCATAAACTTATTGTAGAGATCATTTCGGAGAATTAATATGGAAACCACCCAACGCCTGACCCGTCTGGCCCTGTACACCACCCTAGCCTTGATGATGGGTTATATCGAAAGCCTCATCCCCCTGGCTCCTCCAATTCCCGGCATCAAGCTTGGCCTGCCCAACGCAGTGGTGCTTTTAACCCTGGAAACCCTGGGCATCCCCTCGGCCTTTGTCCTTATGCTTACGAGAATCCTTTTATCGGCCTTTCTTTTCGGCAGCATGAGCAGTATGCTCTACGCCCTGTCCGGCGGCTTATTGAGCCTTTTGGGCATGATATTGCTGTGTAAATTGAAAACTCGGCTCTCTATATCCCTCATCGCCGTCAGCGTAGTCGGAGCGCTGCTCCACAACCTCGGACAGCTCACCGCCGCCGCCCTGGTGGTCCAGAACCCCCATTTGTTTCTCTCCTACCTGCCTGTCCTGATGGCAGCTGCGGTGATCACCGGCACCGTCACCGGCATCGTCGTCAAGCTGCTGATCAAATATCTGACAGACCTAAAAAAAAGCCATTAAAAAGCTCTCAGCCTTTGTCTGAGAGCTTCAGGATGTAGACAAAGTCCCGGCAAAAGCCGGGCTTTTCTACATTTGCAAC
>JAUNGS010000048.1 GCA_030524435.1 Eubacterium sp. | reverse complement strand
CATTGACTGGAATTTTCAGGTTTTATGGTACTATTCTCTTTTCTATGACCTTCGCGAAAGCTAACAGTCGAGACAAGAAAAATTTAAAAGCGTTGATCGGCAAGCTTGCTTGTCGATAGCGATTTTAATATTTTTATTGTGCGGGCGCAGCCCGCGACCGCAGCCATCGAAGACGGCGGAGGTTCTCGACAGCTTTTCGCTGTCGCTCACTCTCTCAAGCGAACTCTTATATCTTACCGTACTCAATCATTCTTGTCAAGGACTTTTTTTGAAAAGTTTGACGATGATTTTTCTGGTCGCTGTCTCAAGACAGCTTATTTATTATATCGGCAGGATTTGCATTTGTCAAGCAGTTTTTACCTTTTCCTTTGTTGACATCCATACATTTTTGTGTGGTGCAAATCACGATGTGCGATATTTTTATATTATAGGGGCTCACCCTTTCTTTGTCAATACTTTTTTTGAATTTTTGTGCAATTCTTTTCTTTAGCGTTTCTGCTCATTTTTGCTTTTAGCTCTTTTCTTTGCTAGAATAGAACCCGAAGGCTCAGCCAATTTTAAATAAAAGGATAACTATGAAAACTAAAGAGATAAAGAAACTGATTAAATCGATCATTGGAGGCGCCGAGTATCAGCCTATGAGCTTCAAGCAGCTGTCGCGTCTTTTAGATCTCCACACAAAAAAGGAAAAGCAAATGCTCGACCGTATTCTGGGCGAGCTTCAAAAGAAGGACAAAATCTCTCTGGACGCCCAGGGCCTCTATCACTGGGGCAATACCGCAGACACCATCACCGGTACACTTCAGGGGCACAGCCGAGGCTTTGCCTTTCTCATTCCCGACGATCCCTCCTGGCAAACGGACATTTTCATTCCCGAGCATCGCCTGGCCGGGGCTCTGGATCAGGACAAAGTCGAGATTCGTTTAACCGATCGCCCTGCAAACCGTCGTCCTGAAGGTGAGGTCGTCCGCATTATTGAGCGCAGCACACAAAAAATTGTCGGCACCTTTGAGGCCCACAAGGATTTCGGTTTTCTTTTGGCCGACAGCCTTCGCCTTTCCCGGGATATCTTCATCCCCGCCCGGCAAATCGGCGGCGCCAAGGACGGCGACAAGGTGGTGGCCGTCATCACCAGCTGGCCGGAGCACTCCAAAAACCCCGAGGGAAAAATCATCGAGATTCTAGGCCGCGCCGGGGACACCTCCCTGGACGCCCTGATGCTTTTCAGAGAGTTTGAGATTCCCACAGAATTTTCAGATGAAACCAAGGCTCAAGCCTCCTCCCTCACCCTGGAGGACGACTGCTCACCGGAGCGGAGGGATCTTCGTTCACAGGAAATCTTTACCATCGACGGCGACAGCGCCAAGGATTTTGACGACGCTGTTTCTCTGACCACGACACCCCAGGGACATTTTCTCTTGGGCGTTCACATTGCCGATGTCAGCAACTACGTGCGTCCCGGAGACGCCATCGACCGGGAGGCTTTGGAGCGGGGCACCAGCGTCTACGCCATCGATCAGGTGGTGCCGATGCTTCCCTTCGAGCTTTCCAATGAGCTTTGCAGCCTAAAGCCAGGGGTGGATCGCCTCTGTCTCAGCTGCATCATGGAAATCGACGGCGAGGGACAGGTGCTTCATTACGAAATCCTAAAATCCATTATCCACTCTAAGGCCCGCATGACCTACAATCAGGTCAACGCCCTTCTGGCTGGTGAGGACACTCCTGAAGTCCGGGCCATTCTTCCCTTTAAAGACACGCTGCACCAAATGAAGCAGCTGGCGGACGTCCTCCGCTTCAGGCGCCGGGGCGGCCGGGGAACCGTGGATTTTGATTTTCCCGAAGCCGCCATCACTCTGGATGAAAAGGGATTTCCCCAAAGCATCGACCTTTTTGACCGCGGTCTCTCCGAGAAAATCATCGAAGAATTTATGCTCGTGGCCAACGAGACGGTGGCCGCCCATGTCTGCGGTGCTCCGCTGCCCTTTTTGTTCAGAAATCACGATGCGCCGGACCCCGAAAAGCTGGCTTCCTTTAAAACCTTTGTCGGCCGCTACGGCCATCAGCTGGGGACGACGGATCACGCCGTCACCCCCAAGGATTTCACCAAGCTCCAGCGAGAAATCGAGGCTGCCCCCGAGGGCGAGGCCATCAACTACCTGATGCTCAGAACCATGCAGCAGGCTGTCTACGCACCGGAAAACAAGGGACACTACGCCTTGGGCGCCGAATACTACACCCATTTCACCTCTCCCATCCGCCGCTACCCAGACCTGGTGGTCCACAGAAGCCTGTCGGCGATGCTGGGGGATCCGCTTTCAAAAAAGGCGCTCGCTTACCTCAAGAAAAACATCGCTGCCATCGCCGAGCACTGCTGTGAGACAGAACGGCGGGCGGAATCCCTGGAGCGAACCCTTCAGAAAATCAAAATGACAGAGTATATGTCCCAGTTCATCGGCGAAATTTTTGAGGGAACCATCTGCAGCGTCACTGCCTTTGGCTTTTTCGTCCAGCTCCCCAACACCATCGAAGGACTGGTCCACGTCCAAAATCTCAAGGACGATTACTATTTCTTCGACGAGGCCTTAAATCTTTTTGCCGGAGAGCGCACCGGCAAAATCTACCGTCTGGGACAAAGGGTACGGGTACGTCTCATCGCCGCCGACCCCACGGCCAGACAAATTGATTTTGAGACAGCCGACACCAAAGGCTCCGCCAATTAAGACGAGGCCCCAAACCATCTGCCGCAATGGTTCGGGGCCTCTTTTTAATAATCCTCAAGGATTTTTTCGATACTGGCGATATTTTCTTTTTCATACCTCGGACAAAAGAGCTGCACCTCCAGCCGCTCCCAAATCTCCTCATAAAAATCCTCCAGACGATCCTCTATGAGATGCTCGCCCATGGACTCAAGCTCCACGTCCTTAAAATAGATTTCCGCCCGCTCCGCAATATAATCTGCGGTATCCTCTCCAATGGGCTCCAGGGTGATAAATTCCAGGGGAACGCCTTCGGCGCCAAGATAAATCACAATTTTTTCTTCCACGATTGTGTCCTCCCTCTCTATTTTCAATCTGTGCTGTGCTTTTTATCTGCCAAGACCGCCATCATCGGCAAGCTTTGGGTAAAATCAATTATACCACAGTCCTAAGCTTCCTAAAATATCAGCTTTAAATTTTTCTTTTTCCACGAAATCCTGAGAATTTCTTAAGTCCTGCCGTTAGCCTTGACAAATGTTTTTCAAAGGCGTAAACTAAAAGTCAGTTAGAACAAACATGCTAAGGAGGTCAATCATGAATCTGTCAACCTTTCTTGTGGCTGCGGCGCTTTGTGTCGTCGTCGTCACAATCATATATTTCCAAATTAAAAAGATGAAACACGGCGGCAGCGGCTGCGGCTGTGGCTGCAGCGGCTGCAGTCACGCTACCCAATGCCATCCCGCACCTCAAAACAAGGACCAGCATTAAGTCAAGGGCCATCGGAGATTCAATCCGATGGCTTTTTTTATTTTTCAAGAACCATCACCCCCTGTCTTGGAGGGAGATCTGCGCTTTTTTGGTAAAATTTCACCTGTGCCCACCCTCCCCAACTTTTTATTTATCAGCACATTTGCTATAATAATATTATTATCACAATAGTTGCTGACAGCGGGCAGGCCTCTGGCATTAAACCCGACTGTATTCAAGGGAGCGTTTATGAAATTAAAGGTCAACTCTAAAAAACTGGGACAATCTCTGCTGGGACTCTCCATCCTTTTGCTAATTCTTCATCTGCTGGTACTTTTTGACATTGTTCCGCCCAGTATTATTTGGGATACCACCATCACCGACAGAGCCTCGGTGCTCGTCTCTGAAGCCATCGCCATCTTTTTTCTGGCCATTTTCATGATCGGCCTTTTGGCCAAGCTGAGGTGGCCCCTGGTTAAAATTTTTTATCCCCTGGCGGATTCCTTCCTGTGGATCATGGTGGTCTACTTTTTTCTCAACGCCATCGGGCACCTGATGGCCGACAGCGTCGTCGAAAAGCTGGTCTATGCACCGCTGATTTTTATCTTTACCGTCCTCGTCGTCATATTTATTCTGGCCCCCCAGGCTCAGCCGGTCAGCAGGCGCCGCCCCAAACGGCCCTCCAGGGAAGGCCGCAAACGCCAATAAAAAAATCCATCTTCAGGATGGATTTTTTTATTGATTCGTCTCCAGCGCAAAGGCATCGTAGAGATCCGGGCGCACCGCTCTGGTTTTCGCCAACGCCTGTGCCCGCCGCCAGTCCTCGATGGCCTTGTGGTTCCCCGAAAGCAGTACCTCCGGCACCGACATCTCCTCGAAAACCGGCGGCCTGGTATATTGGGGATATTCCAAGAGTCCCCGCTCAAAGGATTCCTCGCTGAGGCTCTCTGCGTTACCTAGAAATCCCGGCAGATTTCTGGCGATACAGTCCGCCATGGTCAGGGCCGGCAGTTCACCGCCGGTGAGCACGTAATCCCCGGTGGAGACCTCGTGGGTCACGTAGGCGTCGATGACCCTCTGGTCAATGCCCTCGTAATGACCGCAGATAAAGATCAATCCTTCGGCCTTGGCGAAGGCTGCCCCATCGGCCTGCTCAAAGGGCTTGCCCCCCGGCGTCAGATAAATCACTGGATAGCTTTGCCAGTTTGGTATACTTTTCAGGGCACGGGCAATGGGTCCCGGCGCCATGACCATCCCAGCGCCGCCGCCGTAGGGATAGTCGTCCACCCGCCGGTGCTTGTTTTCGGAAAATTCCCGGATATCGATGACCTCAAAGGACAGTACACCGCTGTCCACCGCCCGCTTCATCATGCTCTCTCCGAAATAGGCGTGGAAAACCCCGGGAAAAAGGGTCAGAAAATAGTATTTCATAGGGTTAAAAGCTCCTCGGGAATAGCCGCAACGATTTTTCCCGCCGCCAGGTCAACCTGTTTAAAGTAGACTTTCCTGGCCGGCACATAGACCGTTTTATCCGCCGTGACGATTTCCACCGTATCCACGGTGCCGGAGGTCTGGATTATATTTTTAACTTTTCCGACAACCTGGCCTCCCTCGTCGAGAACCGTCATGCCGATGAGATCCTCGATGAAATACTCATCCTCCTCCAGATCCACAGCGTCCTCCCGGTCGATGCACACCATCGCCGCGGCAGCCTTCTCGCTGGCATTTCTGTCGGCGATGCCCTCCAGGGTCAAAAGCACATTGCCCTTGTGGAGCCTCACCAGCTCGATATTGTAGGCCTGCCTTTTGCCGCCCTTCTCAAGGTACACCCCATCGAGATCGTAGAAGCGTCCCGGATCGTCCGTCAGCGGCTGAACCTTCAGCTCACCCCGAATGCCGTGGGCGCCAAGAACCTTCCCGATGATCATCAGTTCTTCTTTCATTTTCCCTATCCTCCGCAATTTTCTGGATATAAAAAGAAAGATTCGCAATCTCCATTACGAATCCTGTCTTTTTTATTGAATAATTTCCAAGATAACACGTTTATGACTTTTCGTCGCTGATGCCTTCAGCACGGTACGAATCGCCTTGGCGATTCTGCCCTGCTTGCCGATGACCTTGCCCATATCCTCGTCGGCAACCTTAAGCTCCAGAAGAATTGAATGCTCCTGTTCGGTCTCGCTGACGACGACGGCGTCGGGGTTGTCCACCAAGGCTTTCGCAATAATTTCAATCAGCCTTTTCATAAAACCACCCTCGAACTATCCAATGATATTTTCTTTTTTCAATAAAGCCTGAACGGTATCCGTGGGCTTTGCACCGTTGGATAACCAGCCCTTGATCGCTTCTTCGTTGAGTTTTAATTCAGCCGGTTCAACGCAGGGATTGTAGTAACCTACTTCTTCGATGAATTTACCATCTCTCGGCGCACGAACATCAGCGACAACAACTCTATAAAAGGGTTTTTTCTTTTTACCCATTCTTTTTAATCTGATTTTTACTGCCATTGTATTTCCCCCTTTCCTGTGAAATTCATTTTTTATTTATTACCTCGCATTTTATGAATGCGCGTGTAAGCATTGTGATGGCCTTTTACATAAAAGGCAGCTTGAAGCGGCTCTTCTTTTTGGATTTGGTCATATTGCCCATCTGCTTCATCATCTTCTTGGTCTGCTCAAAGCCCTTCAGAAGACGATTGACGTCGGAGACCGTGGTGCCGCTGCCCAGGGCAATCCGCTTTCTGCGGCTGCCGTTGATGATGCCGGGCTTTTCCCGCTCCTCCGGTGTCATGGACTGGATAATGGCCTCGCTCTGTCTGGTCTGACCCTCGGCCGCATCCATATTCATGCCCTTGAGCATTTTCTGGTTGGCGCCGGGCAGCATTTCCAAGAGACTGCCGATGGAGCCCATATCCTGGATCTGATGGAGCTGATCCAAAAAGTCGTTGAGGTCAAATTCCTGGGTTCTGAGCTTTTCCTCTAAGGCCCGGGCCTTTTCCTCATCCACCATGCTCTGGGCCTTGTCAATGAAGGAGAGTACATCCCCCATGCCCAGAATTCTGGAGGCCATGCGGTCCGGATAAAAGAGCTCGATGTCCGTCAGCTTTTCGCCGGTACCGATGTATTTGATGGTTTTCCCCGTGGTGTAGGTGACGGACAGCGCCGCCCCGCCTCGGGTATCCCCGTCGAGCTTGGTGAGTACCACGCCGGTGATGTCCAAAAGCTTGTTGAACTCGTCGGCCACATTGACGGATTCCTGCCCCGTCATGCCGTCGACCACCAGCAGAATTTCCGTGGGATGGATAAGCTCCCTAATGTCCTTCAGCTCCGCCATGAGGGCCTCGTCGATCTGAAGTCTGCCGGCGGTGTCGATGATGACCAGATCGAAGCCTTCAGCCTCGGCCTTTTCAACACCCCGCTGGGCAATGACTCTGGGATCGCTTTCCCCCTCCATGGTGAACACTGGAATATCCAGCTCCTCGCCGAGAACCTGCAGCTGTTTGATGGCCGCCGGACGGTAGACATCGCAGGCCACCAGTAAGGGACGCAGCTTCTTCTCCTTTCTGAGAAGGTTGGCGATCTTTCCGGCGGTGGTGGTTTTACCTGCCCCCTGGAGACCGACCATCATGAAGATATTGACGCCCTTGTCCACAAATTCGAGCTTCTGAAGATCGCCCCCGAGAAGCCTTGTCATTTCCTCGTTGACGATTTTGATAAACTGCTGTGCCGGCGTTAGAGAATTTAATACCTCTGCGCCCACAGCCCGCTCACCGATGGTTTTGGTAAATTGCTTGACAACCTTAAAGTTGACGTCCGCTTCCAGAAGCGCCAGCTTGATTTCACGGTTGACGGCCTTGATGTCCGCCTCCCCGAGCTTGCCCTTGCGCTTCAGGTTGGAAAAGATATTCTGAAATTTTTCATTTAAGCCTTCAAAAATCATGTTTCACCTAATTATTTTCGCTGATTTTCATCAGCCTTCCTTGAATCTTCGTCAGTTCAGAATGCAGTGCGGCGTCCTTTTTCACCGACTCCGCCTCAAGGAGCTCTGCGATCTCGCCGATACTCTCGTTGAGCAGCGCCCGCTCCCTGAGAAACCTCTGGAGCAGGCCCAGCTTTTTCTCGTAGGTTTCCATGGTCGATTTTGAACGCTTGACGCTGTCGTAAACACCCTGGCGCGTAACATGAACCAATTCTGCAATCTCCGCCAAATTATAGTCGTCGTTGTAATAATAATCCAGAATCAGCTTTTGCTTTTCCGTCAGCAGCTCCCCGTAAATATCGTAGAGGAACTGTTCTTCCACTTTCTTTTCCATGGGCTTCACCCTTTCAGTAAAGCTTTCTTACTTTACAGCCTTGTCTATTTTACGCATTTCCATCCACTTTGTCAAGGCTTTTTCCTTGACTGCCCAGGATTTTTTTCCTTTTCTTAATGGTAACGGGTTTCAGAGGCATTCTTAAATTCAAAGCATAAAAAAGGAGCCTCTAAAATGGCTCCAAAGCAAATGTATGCTCAAATTTATTCCTGAACCTCGTCGTCTCCGGCGTAGAGCATTCTGACGAAATCCTGGGCGTTAAAGTCGATGAGATCCTCGGGCTTTTCACCGATGCCCACGTACTCGATGGGCACCTTCAGCTCGCCGATGATGGAGATGGCCACGCCGCCCTTGGCCGTGCCGTCCATCTTCGTCATGACGATGCCGTCCAGGTGCACGGCGTCGTTGAAGGTTTTGGCCTGGATCAAGGCGTTCTGGCCCGTGGTGGCGTCCAGCACCAGCAGGTTGTGCTTGTCGAAGCCTGTCCCCTCCCGGTCGATGATCCGGGTGATTTTCTCCAGCTCCTTCATCAGGTTGACCTTGTTGTGGAGACGGCCCGCGGTATCGCAGATCAAAACCTCGGTGCCCCGGGCTCTGGCCGCACCGATGGCGTCAAAAACCACCGACGAGGGATCGGCCCCCTGGCTGCTCTTGACGATGTCGATGTCCACCCGCTTTGCCCAGGTATCCAGCTGCTCCGTGGCCGCCGCCCTAAAGGTATCCGCCGCCGCCACCATGACCTTTTTGCCCTCGGCCTTGTAGCGCTGGGCCAGCTTGGCAATGGTCGTGGTCTTGCCGACGCCGTTGACCCCCACCACCAGGAGAATCACCGGCAGGCTCATGGGCTTTTTCTCCACCTCGACCATGTCGGCCATAATCTTGTAGAGCAGGTTGAGGACCTCCTCCTTGGAGCGGTTTTTCGTCTCCTTGATCTCCTGCCGCAGCCTTTCGGTGATGGCCACCGAGGTTTCCATCCCCAAATCCGACAGAATCAGGGTTTCCTCCAGCTCTTCAAAAAAATCGTCGTCCAGCTCATTGTAATAAACCACATTTTCAATTTTCTCTTTGAAGCTGTTTTTGGTTTTGGTGAGCTTCTGACACATGCGCTCGTAAAGGGTTAGTTCTGACATTCTTCAATCCTCCATTTCCTCGGGCGTCACACCGCCGGCTCCACATAGTCCGACAGACGGACGGAAACCAGCTTGGAAACCCCGTTTTTCGCCATAGAAACCCCGTAGATGGCGTCGCAGGCCTCCAGGGTACTCTTTCTATGGGTGATGATGATAAATTGATTTTCCCGGGCAATGCGCTCGAGATACTTGGTAAATCGATAGATGTTGTGATCGTCCAGGGCCGCATCGATCTCATCGATGACGCAGAAGGGACTGGGATTCAGCTCGATGAAGGAGAAGAGCAGCGAGATGGCGATCATGGATTTTTCCCCGCCGGAGAGCAGGGAGATATGTCTGAGATTTTTTCCCGGCGGCTGGGCCACCAGCTCGATGCCGCTTTCCAGGACATTGTCCGGATCGGTGTACTCGATCTGGGCCTTGCCCCCCTCAAAGAGAATCCCGAAGATTCGCGTGAACTTCTTCTGCAGCTCGGCAAATTTCTGCTGGAACTGCTTTTCCATGGACTGGTAGAGGTTGGCAATGATCTCCTCCAGCTCCGCCTTGGCCTTGGTGAGATCCTCGTACTGGCCGGACATAAAGCTGTGGCGCTCGTTTAAGGAGGCGTACTCCTCGATGGCGTTGACGTTGATATGGCCCATATCGGCGATCATCCCCTTGAGGCGCCGCTGATTTTCGGGCCGGGTATCCACAGACTCCGCCGACAGACCGGCGCAGTAATCCCTGGCCATCAGGAGATTCATGTCGTAGCTCTCCCGAATATTTTCCTCCCAGTGCTCCACCTGAAGCTCCAGCTTGCCCTTGGCAATTTCCACACTGCTTTTGGCCTCGTTTTTAAGGATCAGGGTATGGTTCAGCTGTCGAATTTCCTCCTCCAGCTGCTCGCTGTCTTTTTTGCCGGCCTCGGACTGGGCCGTCACCTCGGCCAGAAGGCCTTCCTTCTCCTGCACCGCCGCCTGATGGGTCTCAATTTCAACCTTCAGCCTGTCGCAGGTTTCTTTTTTGGCCGCCTGGTCTCCCCGGCTGGCTTCGAGATCCGACTGCAGCTGGGCAATCCTGGCCCCACACTGGGCAGCCTGCCCCTCCACCATGGTCATCTGCTGCTTGAGGGCGCGCTCGCTCTCCTGGTCTCTGGCCAAATCGATTCTGGCGTCGGAGATTTTCCGGTTAACCCCCTCCACCGAGGCCCGCAGCGCCTCTATGTACTCCTGGCTGCCGTTGTCCTCTTCATCGAAAGCGGCCTCCAGGGCCTGAAGCTCCTGCTGTTTCCTGGCGATGGCCTCCTCCAGGGTCATGGTCTTCTCCTCAAAGCTGCCGCTGTTTTCTGTAAACTCCGCCTCGATCTGACGCTCCTCGGCCATCTTCGCCTCGGCGTCCTCTCTGTTTTTCTGGATCTGCCAGGCCTCCTGGGCCACGGAATTTAACCTGAGCTCCGCCTTTTTACAGGCCTCCTTCAGGACCTCGTGGGCCTTCAGAGCTTTTTGCCCCAGCTCCTGAAGCCTCAGCTTTTCCGCCTCCTGGGCTTTGATCTCAGCCTCTATCTTGTCGATCTCGGCCTTCTTGGACAAGGGCGACTGCTTGCCGCTCTTGCTGTAGCCCCCGACGATGGCGCCGCCGGGATAAAAGAGCTCGCCCTCCAGGGTGACGATGGTGTAACGGCCGTGGATGGCCTTCTGAATCTGACGTCCGGCGTCAAAATCCCTGGCGATGACGATTCTCCCCAGCAGACTTTCCACAACCCGCTTGAATCTGGGGGCGTAGTCCACCATCTGGGCCGCCACCCCCTCAAAGCCTGCCTGTTTTTTCAGGACCGCAAGGTCCTGGCCCTCGATGACGCTGTACCTCAGATTGTCCAGAGGCAAAAAGGTGGCCCGGCCGGCGCGCTGATTTTTCAAAATGCCGATGCAGCGGTTGGCCGTGCTGACATCCTCCACGACGATGTTCTGGCTCTTGGCCCCCAGGGCGATGTCCACCGCCAAGGTATACTTCTCAGGCACCGACAACAGCTCGCCCACGGGGCCGTAGACCTTGTCCAGGGCTTCCCCAAGATGCTCTCTGGAGTTCATCACCGCCCGAATGCTGGGAAAGTAGTCGCTGTAGTTCTTCTGAATATTTTTGAGGTAGTCCCGCTTTGAGACGTTGACCTTGATGTTGTTCTCCAGAACCTGCCAGGCCTCCCTGAGTCGGGTAATTTCCTTCTGGGCCGCCTCGCTTTTTTCAAGGGCTCCCCGGTGCTCCAGCTCAAGCCGCTGTCTTGTTTTTTCGTTCTGCTCGGCCTCCACGGCAATTTCCTCCAGCAGGGTCTCTCCCCGCTGGCAGTTCTCCCGGATTTTTTCCATCCGCTCCTCGTAAAAGCTTTTCTGGGTGGACCACTGCACCAGGCTCCCCTTGAGCTCCAAAAGCTCCGCGCCGAGCTGGCTTTTTCTGCTCTCCGCATCGGCCTTCTTTTTCAGGGTATCGGCCTGCTTTTCCTTTTCGGCTTCGAGCAATGCGCTGCACTCCGCCTGCTCTCCCTTAAGCTTATCGAGGACCTCTAGCTTTTCGTCAAGGCGTTCCTTAATTTCCCGGCCGTTATCCATCAGAAGCGCCAGGGCCTCCAGGTGCCTGGCCTTTTCCTTTTCGTAGCGCTCCATCTCCCTGAGAAAACGGCTGTCTTTATCCCGCTCGTTTTCAATCTTTCCCGAGGCGATGATATGCGCCCGCTCCGCCGCCTGAATTTTTTCCTTGAGCAAATCAATGTCTGCGGTGATCTCCTGGGTCTTTTCCAAAAGCCCTCTGATCTTGGCCTTGGTCTGCTGAAACTTAAGGTCCTGCTCACCGCTGCGCTTCTCCACCTCAAAGATTTCAAATTTCAAATCCTTGAGCTGACGGGCGTAGTCCTCAAGCCTGCCATCGGCCTCCTCCATGCTGCCTTTGAAGATCATCAGGTCCACCTTTTTAAGCTCCTCCCGGATTTCCAGGTAGGCCTTGGCCTTCTCCGACTGATTCTTCAGGGGCTTCAGCTGCTTTTCGATTTCCTCCAAAATATCCGAGAGACGCTCGATATTGTCCTGGGTGTGGGCCAGCTTGCGCTCCGCCTCCTGCTTTTTCGTCTTGTAGTTGACGATGCCCACCGCCTCCTCCACAATCCGCCTGAGCTCCAGGGGGCTGGAGTTGATGATATTCTCGATGCCCCCCTGGCTGATCAGGGAGTAGCCGTTTTTCCCAAGGCCCGTGTCCATAAACAGCTCGTGGATATCCTTGAGCTTACAGCTTTTTTGATTCATGCGGTATTCGCTGTCCCCGGAACGAAAGAGACGCCTCGTAATGACGATCTCGTCCAGCTGATCTGCGATGTAGCCGCTGCTGTTGTCCAAGGTCAGCGTAACCTCCGCATAGCCCTGGGCCTTTTTCTGCTCTGTTCCGGAGAAAATGACATCCTCCATTTTCTTGCCCCGCAAAGATTTGGTGCTCTGCTCGCCCAAAACCCAGCGGATGGCGTCGGTGATATTGCTCTTGCCGCTGCCATTGGGTCCCACGATGGCGGATACCCCCCTGGAAAATTCCAGTTCCACCGGTTCCGCAAAGGACTTAAATCCGTTGAGTGCCAGTTTTTTCAGGTACAACCGTCAGTCCTCCTTCGATTTACTCATCGCCAAACAAATACTTCTTTGCCGCGTTTTGCTCTGCTTCCTTCTTGCTCTTGCCCATGCCCTGGCTGACAACTTCCCCCTTGTACAACAGGTTGATGTAAAAGGTCTTGTTGTGCTCCGGCCCTTCCTCGCGGTCCAGCACATAGGCCAGGGTGTTGTCGCCGTCCTTCTGGATCTGCTCCTGGAGCTCCGTCTTGTAGTCCTTGACCAGACGTCCCTTGAGGGCCAGGACGATGTTTTTTTCCAGGGCCCTGAGGACGACTTCTTTGGCCGTCTCATAATTGCTGTCTAAAAAGACCGCCCCCATCACCGCCTCGAAGGCGTTGGCTAAATTTGACTTTCTGTGGCGTCCGCCGGTGACCAGCTCGCCCTTGCCCAGAAGAATATACTCGCCCAGCTTTAGATCCATGGCTGCCTGGGACAGAGATTCCGCACAGACGATATTGGCCCGAACCTTTGTCATCTTCCCCTCGGAAAATTTCTGGTTTTTGAACAGGTACTCGCTGATGATCAGCTCCAGCACCGCATCCCCCAGGTATTCCAGACGCTCGTTGTTCACCGAGCTCACATGGCGGGAGCTGTGGGTCAGGGCGACCTCCAGCAGCTCCTTGTTCTTAAAGGTATAACCGATATTCCTTTCGATTGCCTGCATGCTATTACCTCACTAAGTTAAATTCCAATACAGCGCCGTTCGGACAGACATGCCCCCGGAAGGGCCAACCCTCCCGCATATCTCTCCGGCCGCCGCCGTTTTATAATTGACATTAAAGAAAAAGGCCCTTACGGGCCAGTTTTCCATCTTTTACAGGGCGTTTACGATATCGCCGACGGTCTTGATCTTCTCAAGCTCCTCATCGGGCATCTTAACGCCAAAGGTGTCCTCAAAGGCCATGATCAGCTCGATGATGTCCAGGGAATCTGCCTCGAGATCCTCCACCATTCTCGTGTCCATGGTGATTTTATCTGCATCTACCTCGAGCTGCTCCGCGATGATCTCCTGAACCTTCTTGAATTTTTCATCCATTGCTTATTCTCCCCTTTCTGCATGTTCTTTTATGGCTGCGGTCGTCTTTTCCAAAACGCCGTTTTCAATGTACTTGATGCTCTGGCGGATGGCATTTTTGATGGCGTAGGCATTGCTGCTGCCGTGGGCCTTGATAATGCCGCCCTTGACGCCCAGGAAGGGAGCGCCGCCTTGCTCGTCGGCGTCAAACTGCTTCTTAAAGGACCTGAGGTCGTCCTTGATCAAAGCACCGCCGAGCTTCCCCTTGACCGAGCCCATGATCGCCGTTTTAATCCCCGACATCAGGTAGCTGGAAAGGCCTTCCAAAAGCTTCAGCACCACGTTGCCGGTGAAGCCGTCGCACACCAGGATATCCGCCTCGGTGGTGGGAATATCCCTGGGCTCCACGTTGCCGATGAAGTTCAGGCCGCTGTGCTTCAGAAGCTGGTAGGCCTCCTTGACCATCATGCTGCCCTTTTCCTCCTCGGCGCCAATGTTGATGAGGCCGATTTTGGGATTTTCCTTGCCCAGAACACTCTGGTAGTACACGTGGCCCAGCAAGGCAAACTGCTCTAAATAATCCGCCTTGCAGTCGGCGTTGGCCCCCATGTCGATGAGCAGGGTCACGCCGTTTTCCTTGGGAATGGCCGAGGCCAGGGCCGGACGCTTGATTCCCTTGATGCGGCCCAGCTTCAAAAGCCCGCCGGCCAAAAGGGCGCCGGTGCTTCCCGCAGAGATCAGCACGCTGTCCGGGCTCCCCTTCATGGCGTCGAGGGCCACCACCAGAGAGGAATTCTCCTTGCGGCGAATTGCCCTGACGGGCTCCTCGTCAAAGCCGATGACCTCGTCGGCGTTAAGCACCCGAATACTTTCTGTGGGATAGGTGTACTGACTGAGCTCTTTGCGGACAACCTCCTCCTGACCCACCAGGGTGAGGGCAATATTGTACTCGAGGACGGCGTCGACAGCGCCCTTGACGATCTCCCTCGGCGCGTTGTCTCCGCCCATGGCATCTACAAAAATATTCATTGTGACCCTCCTAAAATTACTCTATATAGCGAAAAAACAGAGTCGAAACTCTGTTTAGTCTTCAGTAATTACATCTACGTCTTTGTAAGTTCCGCAGGATCTGCATACGCGGTGCGGTAATTTGATTTCACCACATTTCGGGCATACACTCATACCCGGCACACTTAATTTGTAATGTGTTCTTCTTTTGTCTCTTCTAGCCTTAGAAATTTTTCTCTTCGGTACTGCCATCTTTCCACCTCCTATGATATTGTCAAATCTTACAGTAATTTCTTCAGGGCTTCCATCCTGGGATCTATATCCAGGGTATCCCCGCAACTGCAATTTTCATGATTTAAGTTTGCTCCACAACTTGGACATAACCCCTTACATGCTTCGTCGCATAACACCTTAAACGGCTCGTTGATGAACAGACACTCGTAGACATAGGGACGCAGATCCAATTCCTCTGTCCCAGGCTCTGTCTTGATGGTCTCCTCATATTCATAGACGCTCTTTAAAGGTGTCGGCTCAAGGCAGCGGGCGCAGAGATAGATAATGGTTCCCTGGACGGTGAATTTCAAGAGAAATTCCTCCGCAGACAGCTTGGTGATGCTGCCCTTGACCAGAATGCCATTTTCATCAATGGTGCCGCTGTATTCGTCGACAAACCCTGAAAGATCGTCCTGATAGAGACGAAATTCATAGCTGAGGGCCTTCGCGCTGACTAATTTTGAAACATTAATAATCATTCTCTTACTCCAAATGGGCAATCCTCATTATATATACAATCCACGGCTTTGTCAAGTAAAATCTCTTGTCATCCTGAGATTTCATGCCAGGCCTTCGCTTTTCTTTGGGCCCTTACAATTTCAGCCCCATCTGATAGCAGTCGGTCTGTCTGCCGTCGATCTCCACAATGCCCGGAAATTTTCCCCAGGGCTCAAAGCCGTGATTTCTCGCCAGCTTCAGGGAGCCCTGATTGTCCGCAAAAATTACTGCCATCAGATTCTTGAGCCCCTTGCTTCTGCTCTCGGCGATGACTCGGTCCATCAATGCGGTTCCCACGCCTCTGCCCCTGAATTCCGGCGCAATATAGTAGCTGATCTCACAGGATTTTGCAAAGGCCTCACGACCTGAGCGATAGGCGTTGACGGCCATCCAGCCCATCACCTCGCCGCTTTGGGTGTCCTGGGCCACATAAATGGGGTGAATCCCATCCTGGTGGGCCCTGAACCACTCTGCGCGCCCTACGATGGATACCGGCGTCAAAAGGGCAGTGTAGCGCCTTTCAGAAATGGCCGCATTTAAAATGTCAATAATTTTCTGATAATCCTCTTCCCGGGCTAACCGGACTTCATATGCCAATGCTTCCTTTGCCAATTCAGTCTCTCCTACTTTCGTCCAATTTTATTCTTATAGGCCAAAATGACGGTGACGGCAAAAAGGATAAGCACAAAGGCGCCGATACCGATGATCGGTGACACCGCCATGCCGATTAAAGTAATCAGCGACGGCAGCAGCAGCGTGCCCAACACCAAAAGGACCATCAGCAGCAGGTATTTTTTATAATCCTTCATCTCTCTGTACTCCTTCATTTTGGAGGGATTATTTTAACATATCCAGCATACAACTGCAAGCCGCATCAAGCCTTATTTTCATAGTATTTGATCAGCGCCTGGGTGCCCAGATCGCCCATGCCCTGATCCTCCAGGCCCTGGTACATGGCCATCACCTTATCCAAAACCTCCAGATCCACGCCGCGGTCTGCGGCCTCCTCTGCGGCAATTTTCATATCCTTCACGTAGTGCTTGACGAAAAATCCCGGGGCAAAATCCCCCGCCAGAATTCTCGGCGCCGTGTTGCTCATCTGGAAGCTCCCTGCCGCACCCGCGCTGATGCTGTCTAACATCCGCTGAACGTCCAGGCCGACGCTCTTGGCATAGGTCATGGCCTCACAGACCCCGGAGACTGCCCCGGCGATGGCAATTTGATTGGCCATCTTGGTGTGCTGTCCCATGCCCGGACCGCCCTCGTAGACAATCTGGGTTCCCATGGCCTCAAAAACAGGCAAACAGGCCTCAAAATCCTCTTTCTTGCCGCCGACCATGATGGACAGGGTTCCCTTGGCCGCCCCCACATCGCCGCCGGACACCGGCGCATCCAGGGCCCGAAGCCCCTTGGCTTCCGCTGCCGCCGCAATTTTTTCAGACAGCTTGGGGCTGGTGGTGGTCATATCGATGATATAACTTCCCGCCGCCGCATTGCAGATAATATCGCCGTCTCCAAAATAGACCTCCTCGACGTCCTTGGGATAGCCCACCATGGTGATCACCGCATCTCTGCCCGCTGCGCAGGCGGCCACCGTATCGCACCACTGCGCCCCTTCAGCAATAATATCCTCGGCCTTGGCCTTTGTTCTTGTATAAATTGAAACATCAAATCCTTTTTTCATAAGATTTCGGACCATGGACTTGCCCATGACGCCGACCCCGATAAATCCAATTTTCATCTGTGATGTCCTCGCTTTCCTTTAAACTCCCATCATTATAGCATTTTCTGAAAAGATTAACATTGATTTTTTTAAAAGGTCGTGGTAAAATGAGTAGCGTTCAGCTGAGCTTACAAATAGCTTCTTATTCTCATATAAATATTTTGCCTCCATAGTTAAATGGATATAACAAACCCCTCCTAAGGTTGCGTTACAACGGTCACCTTGGAAAAACTTCATACAGGATTCAA
>JAUNGS010000047.1 GCA_030524435.1 Eubacterium sp. | reverse complement strand
CCGTAGGTTCCGGTGTTGTAGCGAAGATCATCGAAGACTAATTAAGACTTCAATACAAACATAAAAAACTGACGTTTTCGGACGTCAGTTTTTTTATGGCTGAAGTTATATTGTAGAGGTGTCCGCCACTGGGCAATCTGCCGCTCCTTCGCCATCCGGACAGCTGCGCGGTCCGTCTGGAGGCGGATTCGGTCAGATTCCCAGTGGCGGACACCCTTGGTAGTGCAGTGTATGTTTGCCCCTGGGCAATTTGTCACGCTTTTGTCATTTGGACAGCTGCGCAGTCTGTGGAGGCGGATTCGATTAGATTCTCAGTGGCGGACGCCCTAGAGGGTGCGGTGTAGGGTGTCCGTCCTTGGAGAATCTGTCCCTCCTTCGCCATCCGGACAGCTTTGCGGTCCGTCTGGAGGCGGAATGGCCAGATTTCCATGGTCGGACACCCGATAGTTAATGCAGTGGGGGATAGTCATCAAAAAATAAAAAACAGCGGTTCCGTTACCGCTGTTTTTTATATAAAATTAGGAATGAAAAGAAAAAGGGGAGATGTTTATCTCTCGAGTATTATTCTATAGGTTTAATCTTTAATGTATCTTTATTTTCAGAAAAATTAAGAAACATTAAGTTTTTTTAATTTTAAGTTAAGTATTGATAATTTTAAGCTTAATCGAAGGAGGCGATGGCCTCGAGACCGGATTCGTCGCCGGTGAGGTACATCATCCCCCAGCCGATGGGTTTGTCTTTTTCGTCTAAAAGCTTTTCTTCTACCACCAAGAGCGGGGTGCCTGTGGGCAGCTCCAGATTCCGGGCCGTTTCATTTTCGGCGATGGCGGCGCGGATCTTCAGCTTTTTGGTCATGGCGAAGATGGAATTTTTCTTGGCCACCATCTCGGGGAAGGTGGCGTAGCGAATTTCTTTTTCTACGATGGGGATGCCGCGGTAGTAGGGGATGAACTTGATATCGTAGGCGGTGGGAAAGCCGTCTCGAAGGAAGACGCGCTTGACGACGATGACGTGCTTGGTTTCAGGGATTTCTAAATTAAAGCCCACCTCGTAGCTCGGCTTCACGACGTTGACCTCGATGAGGCGCACCTCGGTGGCCTTTTCGTTGTAGGGGGCCATCTCGTTGTAGCGGAGGATATACTGGTCTAAGTCCGGCTCGCAGACGTAGTTGCCTTTGCCGGGGATGGAGTAGATATACCCCTCGTTGACCAGAACTGCCAGGCCCTTCCGCACGGTCATGCGGCTGACGTTGAATTCGTCGCAGAGTAAGCTTTCGGATTGGATCGCATCACCGGGTTCCAGCTCCTGGCTGGTGATACGGTTTTTTATTGCTTCTACAATTTTAATATATTCTGGTGCGCCCATAAGCTATTGTTTCTCCTGTATCCACTGTGTACAAATTTCGACGGCCTTGGTGACGTCCTGGGTGGCGTAGTCTGCACCGATGGCAAGGTGGGTTTTGCCGTCCTCGATGAAGGCGCCGCCGATGATGATGCGAATCTTATCGCGAATGCCCAGGGCGGTGAGGCCGTCTACGACCTTTTTCATTTCTTCGATGGTTTCCTGCTGCATGCCGCTGAGGCCGATGACATCGGGCATGATGGCCGCAGCCTTATTGACAATGTCCTGGGCGGGGACGTCGATGCCCAGGTCGATGACGTCGAAGCCGGCAGTTTTTGCGAAGGAGCCAAAAATGTTCTTGCCAATTTCGTGGCAGTCACCGTAGACCGAGGCGATGAGCAGCTTGCCCTTGCTCTGCTGGCTGACAACGGGGGAGATGGCCTGAAACTCATCGAGGGCGATGACCTCCTGGAAAATAATACCGGCAAAGATGAGGTCGGCGATGAAATAGTCGCTTTTCTCGTAGTGGACGCCGACGCGTTCCATGCCGATGCGCAGCCAATCCAGAATCTGCAGGGGTGTAAAGCCCTTGTGGATGGCAATTTTTACCAGCTCCAATGTCCGCTGTTCATATAAACCTTCAACTGATCTTACGATGCTTTCCTTCATGATTTCTACCCGTTCGTATCTGCCTTCACACAGATGTTATTATTCATTATAGCATATAAAAAATAGAATGGTACCCGCATTTCTGATGAAATGAAACCGTTCTGCTTCTATTATAGCACACTTATATTGACCTGTATATACAATATCTGAGAATTCGGCGGCAGAAAAAGTCGTGAAATTTAAATAAATCTTCATAATTCACATCATTTTTTCTTAACATTTAGGGTGTATTATAGATTTGAGTGAGAGAATATAAAGGCAGTTTAGCTTAAAGGCTGGAGGAATGACATTTTGAATAAAAAGACACATCGTATGTTTGCGGAAATTTTGTGGCGGCATTTGGCAGAGAATTATGGTATCCATTTGAACCGTCTGGGGTTTGTTTTGGGCAACGTGGCGCCGGATCTGACCTTTAGCTTCGTGATCCACCCCCACGAGCGGGCGGTGGCCTCGGGGCATGTCAGACAGAGCATTGCGGCCTTGGTGGAGGGGGAAATCTTCGGAGATTTTGACGCAGGCTTTGTCTTGGCCGAGCGGCTGGGCAGCCTCTGTCACTATTGCGCCGACTTTTTCTGTGAGGCCCATACCCCCAGGTACCAGGGGACGGTGCGGGAGCACTATCAATATGAGAAGGCCCTTTGCCACTATTGCAGGGTCAACCGCAGGGACCTGGAGCAGCGTCTCAGGGGGCCGGAGATTTTTGAGCCTGCGGCCTGGGAGAATATTTTTGAGGAGCTGGAGCGCAGAAACGATGCCTATTTGGCCGGGGAAGCCACCTTTGGGGCCCAGGCCGAGGGGGCCCTTGGGGCCTGCCTGAATCTGGTGGGAACCATTATGGTGACGCGGTGCTACGGCGCCGCCGCAGACCTTGCCCTGGATATGCATCTGGGGCGCTAGCCGCAGGTTTTTTGCATTTTACTAGCTTATAAGTTTACAAAAACCGAAGCGCTGACTTCGGTTTTTTTGCAGTTTAAATACCTGGTCCGGGCTGTAAATTGTACGTTTAATTAAGAGCAGGGGAGATGAATTGTTACAAATCTATACAGAAAATTCGCTTTTTATTAAGATAATTTTTTTAAAGTTCTGTTAAAATAGACAAGGTACGAGGAGGTGTATATGAGAAAAAATGCCGGGCACACGGGAATCCGTGCACTACCCGAGGAGGAACGGCCCCGGGAAAAAATGGTACGCTGCGGCGCCCAAAGTCTCACCAATGCCGAGCTCATCGGCATCATCATCCAAAATGGCTCCAAGGAGGCCACAGCGGTGGAGCTGGGACGGCGGGTACTCAACTATTTCGATCAGGATTTAACATCTTTTTTTAATACAAGCATTGAAGAGCTTCAGAGAAACGCAGCCCTCAAGGGCATAGGCACGGCCAAGGCCTGTCAGCTCAAGGCGGCCTTAGAATTGGGGCGCCGACTGAATTTTGGCAGGGCGAAGCTGAATAAAATTGCCTGTCCCGGGGATGTCTACGACCTCCTCAGGGGAGAGATGGCCTGGCTGCCCGAGGAGCACTTCAGAGTTTTATTGATGGACACGAAAAATCGGATTATTCGCACCGAGGAAATCTCCATTGGAACGGTCAGCGCCTCTTTGGTGCACCCCCGGGAGGTCTACGTCAAGGCGATCCGCCACCAGGCCTCGGCCATCATTGCGGTTCACAACCACCCCTCTGGAGAGACGACACCCAGCCAGGAGGACGTGCGCATCACCCGAAGGCTGGCCGAATCCGGACAGCTTTTGGGCATTCCCCTGTTGGATCATATCATTGTAGGCAGTGAAACTTACACCAGCCTTAAAGAGCAGGGGTTATTATAGGGAAAATCTGTTTTTTTTAGGGAACGAACATTGATTAATTTTCAAATTTACAATATAATAGATAGCTGAGAAAATATACAACAGACAAGAGAGGGGTATGAGCATGATCTTGCCCTCCCAGGGACAATATCTGTATCATTATAACATTCAAGTGAAAAAAGCGCTGCCTGTCAAGGAGGTGCTGGTCCGGCGCTACGGCTATTCCAGCCGTCTGCTGAGGCAGATCAAGCGCGAGGGGACCCTCACCATCAATGGCCGGGACTGCTGGCTCACCGACACGGTGGAGAACGGCGACGAGGTGACCATCACCTTTCCCGAGGAAACCTTCGACTTCAAGGCTGTGGCCGGTCCTCTGGACATCGTCTACGAGGACGATGAGGTGCTGGTGGCCAACAAGGCCTACGACTGCGTAACCCATCCCACCAAGAGCCATCAGGAGGATACCCTGGCCAACTACGTGGCCTGGCACTGGCAAAGTCTTGGCGTGAAAAGCAAGGTTCGCTTTGTCAACCGCCTCGACAGAGACACCAGCGGCCTGGTGGTCATCGCCAAAAACAAGTACGTTCACCACTACATTCAGTCGAGAATGAAGGGGGAAGAAGTCACCAAGACCTATATCGCCTTTACCAACGGGGTGCCCCAGGCGCCCGCCGGGACGATACGCGCCCCCATCGGCAGAATCAGCCAGGACAGCATCGAGCGCCAGGTGATGGCGTCGGGAAAAATGTCCGTCACCCACTACGAGGTGTTGGAGGATTACGGCGATGCGGCCATGGTCAGACTTGTGCTGGAAACCGGCAGAACCCACCAGATTCGGGTACACCTGAAGCATATCGGCTGCCCAATTATCGGAGACAGTCTCTACAACACCGGGGACAACCCCGATTATGGTATAAAAAGACAGGCGCTTCACGCCGCAGGCCTGGTATTTCCCTTGCCCAAAAGCGGGAAAACAGAGGTCCGTGCAGATCTAACAGAGGATTTAAAAACGCTCAGGCAGCGTTTAAGATTAAAAATGGAAAGGTAGTATAAATGAGAAACGAAGAAAAAGCGGTTCGTCAGGGACTGCCAAGAAAAACAAAGCCGAAGAAGAAAATGCCGGCCTGGAAAATCGTACTGATCACGATCCTTGCACTTTTCGTGCTGGGCTGTGGCTCGGTTTTCGCCTTTTACCAGGCAAATCGCTACGATATCTCCGGCGATACCTATCAGATGAAGGAAAAGACCCAGGTTTATTCCGCCGATAACCAGATTATTGCGGAGCTGTACACCGAAAACAGGACCTACGTCTCCCTGGATCAGATTCCCAAGGATCTGCAGAATGCGCTGATTGCCACCGAGGACTCCCATTTCTACAGCCATGGCGGCATCGACTACTTCGGTATGGTTCGAGCCATGGTCTCCAATGTCTTAAGCGGCAGCGCCACGGGCCAGGGGGCCAGCACCATCACCCAGCAGCTGGCCAGGGTTCTCTACGATCTGGATCTGGCCGACGAGCAGACCATCACCGACTCCTTCAGCCGTAAGTTCAAGGAAATTTCCATCGCCTGGCAGCTGGAGGACAAGTACTCCAAGGACCAGATTCTGGAAATGTATCTTAACGAGTATTACTTTGGCTCTGCGGCCTACGGCGTTCAGGCGGCGGCCCAGACCTATTTTGGAAAGAACGTCTCCGATTTAAATCTGGCGGAATGCGCCATGATTGCCGGTCTGCCCCAGGCGCCCACGGCCTACGCCCCCAACACCAACTTTGAGGCGGCCAAGAAGCGTCAGTCCGAGGTCTTGGAGCGGATGGTCAAGGAGGGCTATATCACCCAGGAACAGTCGGATCAGGCGGCGGCCACCGAGCTGACCATCATGCCCTGGTCTGAGACAGATATCAACAACCAGATCAGAGATGGCTACGACGAATTTGTCAGCCAGGCACTGCAGGAGTACGCCGAGTATGCAGCCCCGGCCATGATGAAGGAGAGAGGACTCTCCGAGGACGAGGCCGTTGAGCAGATTCGCTCGGATATCTCCAGCGGCGGCTATAAGATCTACACCACCATCAACACCAACTACCAGGCAACGGCCGTTGACGCCGTCACCAGTGCCCTGGAAAACTACGGTATGACACCGGAAACCGGCGACACCGGTGCCCTGGTCACCGTGGATCAGAGCGGCGCCGTCAGGGCTTACTACGCCGGTACCAACGACTACAATCAGGTGGATATCGCCGATTCCCCCCATCAGCCGGGGTCCAATATCAAGCCCCTGTACTACAGCGGGGTCTTTGAAAAGGGCATCCACTCGCCTTCGGATACGGTGGTGGATGAGCCCACCAGCTTTGGCGGCTACACCCCCCAGAACTACGGCGGCGGCTACAGCGGCACCGTCACCTTAACCCAGGCCCTGGTGCGTTCTCTGAACATTCCGGCGGTTAAGGTGTTCAATGACTTTGGGGTGGACAATGCCCTGGAATGGATGAAGACCTTCGGCATCACCACCTTCGTCAACCCCGGTGAACGGGAGGACGGCTATGATGACTACAATCTCAGCTCGGCTCTGGGCGGTCTCACCGAGGGGATCAAGCCCCTTGAGATGGCGGCGGCCTTCAACGTCTTTAACAACGGCGGGGTTTATAACGAGCCCTACTTTGTGGAAAAAATTGAGCGGACCAACGGTCAGGCGGTTTTTGAAAAGAGCCAGCTCGGCCTGGACAGCCACCGGGTTATGTCGGAGGAAACCGCCAGCACCATGTGGGAAATTCTGAGACAGGTTGTCACCAGCGGTACAGGGACCAGTGCGGCCAACGGCATGGCCACCGCCGGTAAAACCGGTACCACCGATGCCGAATGGGATCTGTGGTTTACAGGGATGACTGGCAACCTCAGCAGCTCCATCTGGGTGGGGAACACCGAGCATCAGGAGGTAGGCGCCGGCAGCTACGTGCCTGCGGGCATCTACGGCAGCTACATGCGGGCTCTGGTCAACAACAACCTGGTCGGTGAGTCCACAGACACCCAGGAGGCCACGCCGACGGCAGCCCCGGCGGCAACCCCGACCCCTGAGGCCACACCTGAGGCCACCGTGGATCAGAGCCAGACCTACGAGGAACCCCAGGATACCACAGTACCCGAGGATACCGCAGGTGAGGGCGACGATCAGGGCACGACGGAAGAGACCCCTGATCAGGGGGGCACAACAACACCGCCGGATGACGGCACCAGTGAGCCCACGGAATAGATAAAAATTTAGGATGCTTAGCTTTAAAGCCCGCGCCCCAGGTGCGGGCTTTAAAATATTTCAAATGATGAATTTTGGAGAAATACAATGAATAAGGCAAAAAGACTCCAGGTGCTGGAGATTTTAGAAGAATACTACGGCGATGAAAAATGTGGTCTTAACTTCAGAACGCCCTTTGAGCTGCTCATCGCCACCATGCTGTCAGCCCAGTGTACCGACGTCAGGGTTAATCTGGTCACCGCCGAGCTTTTTAAGGAATACAATACCCCCCAGAAAATGCTGACCCTCAACGAGGGGGAGCTTCGGGAAAAGATTAAGACCTGCGGTCTGTCCAACACCAAGGCTAAAAATATTCTTATCACCTGCCACAAGCTTTTGGAGGACTACGGCGGCGAGGTGCCCCAAACCCTGGAAGAGCTCACGGCCCTGGCGGGGGTTGGACGAAAGACGGCCAACGTGGTCATGAGCAACGCCTTTGACGTGCCGGCCATCGCCGTGGACACCCACGTGTTCAGGGTTTCCAAGCGCATTGGGCTGGCCAAGGGAAGCAATGTGCTCCAGGTGGAAAAGGAGCTCATGAAGAATTTGCCCAGGGAGTATTGGTCCCGGGCCCACCACTGGATTATCTGGCACGGCAGAAGGCTTTGCACCGCCAGAGCCCCCAAGTGCGGCGCCTGTCCCCTGGGGGAGCTCTGCGAGGACTACATCAAAAAAGAAAAGGCAGCGCAGAAAAAGCAGAAGGCCGCTAAAAAAGTATAAATTACAGCTGCAGCCAGGGTCACCGTGGGGTGACGGGCTGCAGTTTTTTAAATTCTCCGAAAAACTCAGGGGCCCCTCGGGGGAAAAATCATGAAAATCAGGGCCGTCATCGACGTGCAGGGGGACTAAAAAATAGGGAAAGTCCCTCATAACAAAAAATTGTATACAAGCGCCGAGATATTCCTTGAAATTTTCTTAAAATGTGTTACAATGTATACATTCAAATGTATACACAGTGTGTATAAAAAAAGGAGAGACGAAAAATGAAAAAGAAATTGATTGGTTTTGCACTGTCAGCTGTTTTGGCAGTGTCGGTTTTCGCAGGCTGCGGCAGCGCAGGCGGCGACAGTGACACGATCAAGATCGGTACCTTAGGACCCTACACCGGTGACAACGCCATGTACGGTGAAGGCGCTAAAAACGGTATGGAGCTGGCCGTTGAAGAAATCAACAACAACGGCGGCATCAACGGCAAGCAGGTAGAGCTGGTTTCCTACGATACCAAGGGTGACGCCACCGAGGCCGTCAACGCCTACAGCCGTTTAAGAGACCAGGACGGCGTTGTGGCCGTGGTTGGTCCGGTCCTCAGCGGTGAAGCCTTAGCCATCAAGGAAATGGCCACCGACGACAACATGCCGATCTTAACCCCGACGGGTACAGCGGACGATATCACCTTAGACGCGCCCAACAGCTTCCGGGTATGCTACCTCGACGCCTACCAGGGCAACGCTGCGGCGAACTTTGCCGTAGGTACAGCGGACAAGGAGCTGGGCGCCAAGACAGCGGCCATCCTCGTCAACAAGGGCAACGCTTACTCCGAAGGTCTGGCTTCAGCCTTCACAAAAACCTTTGAATCCAAAGGCGGTCAGATCGTAGGCACAGAATCCTACGCTCAGAACGACAAGGACTTCAGCGCACAGCTGACCAAGATCAAGGAATTAAACCCCGAGGTCATCTACATTCCTGACTACTACAACGTCGCAGGCCCGATCCTGAAGAAAGCCAAGGAAATGGGCATCAACGCCAAGTTTGTCGGCGGCGACGGCTGGGACAGCGTTCAGGTAGAATACGCCGACGCAGCCCAGGGAAGCTACTTTGCCAACCACTACGCAGCGGATTCCCCGGATGAAAATGTTCAGAACTTCATCAAAGCCTACAACGAAAAATTCAATAAAACAGCCAATTCCTTCGCAGGTTTAGGCTACGATGCCATCTACTGCATGACCGACGCCATCGCAGCTGCGGGCAGCACCGATTCCCAGGCCATCATCGATGCGCTGAACAAGACAGACTTCAGCGGTATTACCGGTCACTTTACCTTCGATGAAAACGGCAACCCGAAGGGCAAGGAAATCACCATCATCACCGTTGATGGCGGCGAACTGAAATTCGTAACCACTGTTCAGGGTGATAACTAAACAGATCTTTTAGCATCTGAAAGCGCATAGGGGGCTAGGCCCCCTATATTTTTTATTTTCTCACAGAGGGGCATCGCCTTTTTTGTGGAAAGTCTTTGAGTTAAGGAGGTAACTGCTGGTGGAAATGTTTTTGCAGCAGGTGATCAATGGCCTCAATGCGGGGAGTATCTACGCCTTGATTGCCATTGGGTACACATTGGTCTATGGGATTTTGAAGCTCATCAACTTCGCCCATGGAGAAATTATGATGTTTGGCGCCTACTTCGCCTTCATCGCGGCTACGACGCTGGCCTGGCCCTTCTGGGCAGTCATCGCCTTTTCCATGGTCGTCACGGCGGTCATGGGGGTCGCCATTGAATTTATCGCCTACCGGCCCTTGAGAAAGGCGCCGCGTCTGTCGGCGCTGATCACAGCCATCGGCGTCAGTATGTTTTTACAGAACCTCGCCCTGATGATCTTCGGCGCCGACCCCAAGGTTATGCCCAAGATCTTTCCCCAGGTCGTGTTCCACATCGCTGGTCTGGAGGTCAACTCCATTACGCTGATTACCATCGGCCTGTCCATTTTCTTCATGATTCTTCTGGAATTATTCATACAAAAATCCAAGCAGGGCCGGGCCATGCGCGCCGTCTCTGAAAATCAGAATGCGGCGGTGCTCATGGGCATCAACGTCAACAGAACCATCTCCCTGACCTTCCTCATCGGCTCAGCCCTGGGGGCTCTGGGGGGCATTCTGTACAGCACGGCCTACAGCACCATCGCACCGACCATGGGGACTATGCCGGGCCTCAAGGCCTTCGTCGCGGCGGTACTGGGCGGCATCGGCAGTGTGCCCGGGGCCATGCTGGGGGGCTTTGTCATCGGCATGGTTGAGATCATGACCAAGACCTATCTGTCCTCCACCTGGGCCGATGCCATCGTGTTCCTGCTTTTGATCATCGTTTTATTATTCAAACCGACGGGTATCCTCGGGAAGAATATGAAAGAGAAGGTGTAAGCCATGACTCCAAATATCAAGAAATCCTATATCATCAACGCCCTGTCGGCGCTTTTGATCTTTGCCGTCATCTACGCGCTGATCACCTTGAAAATCGTGAGCAACTACTTTGGCGGCATTGTCATCCTGACCTGTATCATGATCATCATGGCCACCAGCCTCAACATCGTAGCGGGCTTTCTGGGTGAGATGGCCCTGGGCCACGCCGGCTTCATGGCCATCGGTGCCTACACCGGCGGCATGGTGGCCATCACCCTAAGCGACGCCCTTCCGGCGATGCCGGAGCTCATCGTGCTCCTTGTGGCCTGCCTGGCCGGCGGGATTGTTGCGGGGATTCTGGGGATCGCCATCGGTACCCCCAGCCTGCGTCTGCGGGGGGATTACCTGGGCATCGTGACCATTGGCTTTGCGGAGATCATCAGGATCTTCTTTGTCAACTTTGCGCCCACCGGCGGCTCCCAGGGTCTCAAGGGGATTCCCAGACTGGCCAGCCTGGGCTACGTCTACTGGATCATGATTGTCGTCATCGTCCTGATCTTTACCCTGGGACGCTCCAAATTCGGCCGGGCCATCATGTCCATCCGCGAGGATGAAATCGCCGCCGAGGCCTCGGGGATTCCCACCACGAAGTTCAAGGTTATGGCCTTCACCATTTCCTCCTTCTTTGCGGGCATCGGTGGGGCCCTCTACGCCACCTACCAGGGCTACATCGACCCCAACAAATTCCAGTTCATGTTCTCCATCGAGATGTTCGTCATCGTCGTTCTGGGGGGCTTGGGCAGCGTCACCGGCTCCATCCTGTCGGCCATCGTGCTGACGGTGCTGCCGGAGCTTCTGCGTCAGTTCTCGGAATACAGACTGCTGGTTTACTCCCTGGCCCTGGTCATCATGATGATCTTCAGACCCCAGGGGATCTTTGGACGTTACGAATTCTCCCTGACAAACTTTCTGTCGAATATTAAGAACAGAAGGAAAACCAAGGGCGCCGACGGAGGTGAAGCGTGATGGCAATCTTAGAAGCGAAAAATGTAACAATGCGTTTCGGCGGACTCACCGCAGTGGATCAATTTAATCTGACCCTGAACGAGGGCGAGCTGGTGGGGCTCATCGGCCCCAACGGCGCCGGCAAAACCACCATCTTCAACACCCTGACCGGCGTCTACGTGCCCACCGAGGGGGACGTGGTCATCGGCGGCAAAAGCATCGTTGGCAAGTCCCCCCATGAGGTCGTGAAAATGGGTGCGGCCAGAACCTTCCAGAATATTCGTCTCTTTAAGGATCTCACAGCCATCGAAAACGTGGAGATCGCCTACCACAATTTCATCGACTACAACCTGGCCCAGGGGCTCTTCAGACTGCCCAAGTTCTGGCGGGAAGAGCGCAAGACCTACGAGGCCTGCAAGAAGCTCTTGGACATCTTTGACATGGGCGAGTACGAGCACACCAAGGCCAAAAACCTGCCCTACGGTCAGCAAAGGAAGCTGGAAATCGCCCGGGCTTTGGCCTCGGATCCCAAGGTGCTGATGTTAGATGAGCCGGCGGCGGGGATGAACCCCAACGAGACGGCGGAGCTCATGGACACTATCCACTTCATTCGTGAGAAATTCGGCATCACGGTGCTGCTCATCGAGCACGATATGAAGCTGGTCATGGGGATCTGCGAGAAAATCGCGGTGGTGGACTACGGCAGAAAAATCGCCGAGGGAACCCCCGACGAGATCAAGCACAACCCCGACGTTATCCGGGCGTACCTGGGAGAGTAGGAGGCAGCCATGTTAAAGGTAAAGGACTTAAATGTATATTACGGCAAAATCCACGCCATCAAGGGCATCGACTTTGAGGTCAACGACGGCGAGATCGTCACCCTCATCGGGGCCAACGGCGCCGGCAAGACGACGACTCTAAAAACCGTCTCCGGTCTTCTAAAGCCTGAAAAGGGGATTGTGACCTTCAACGGCGAGGACATCACCAAGGTCAAGGCCCACCACATCCCGGACATGGGCATGGCCCACGTCCCCGAGGGACGTCAGATTTTCGCCGAGATGACGGTCTACGAAAACCTGATGATGGGAGCCTTCATCAGAAAGGACAAGCGGGAGATCAACTCGGATCTGGAGATGATTTTCAGCTACTTCCCCAGATTAAAGGAGCGTGTCAAGCAGGTGGCCGGAACCTTGAGCGGCGGCGAGCAGCAGATGCTGGCCATGGGCAGGGCCCTGATGACAAGGCCGAAGCTTCTGCTTCTGGACGAGCCCTCCATGGGGCTGGCACCTATTTTGGTGGACGAGATCTTCAGCATGATCCAGACCATCAACAGCGCAGGCACCACCATTCTTCTGGTGGAGCAGAACGCCAACAAGGCGCTGCGCATCGCCAACCGGGGCTACGTCCTCGAGACGGGCAAGATCAAGCTGTCGGGCAACGCCGACGAGCTTTTGAGCAATGCGGAGGTACAGTCGGCCTATCTGGGCGGCTAAATAGACGAAATGATATCGCCGGCGGTTTCCAGGCTCTGGAGACCGCCGGCTTTTTTGAAGAAAAAAGCGGTGAAATCCCGCTGGAAATTGTCCCTGGAGCAGGGCGGCGGCGCTTTTTTTCAAAAAGAAGGGCGTTCTCACCTTGATAAGCACAATTTCCTATGATATACTTAACAAATTGAGAAATCTATAAGAAAAAGCTAAAATAGGCATATTTGGAGGATAATAATGAGTGTTAAAGAGTTAAGCCGTGAAAAAAATATCGTGACGTTGGAGATCACCGTGCCCGCTGAGGATTTTCAGAAGGCCGTCCAGCAGTCCTACAATAAAAACAGAAAATATTTTTCAATTCAGGGCTTCAGAAAGGGCAAAGCCCCCCGCAAATTAATCGAAGCCCACTACGGCAAGGGCGTATTCTACGAAGACGCCATCGATTACGCCTTCCCGCCGGCCTACCGCGCCGCCCTGGAAGAGCTGGAAATTGAACCCGTAACCCGTCCCGAGCTGGAAAACGTGGAAAGCATCGGCGAAGACGGCGCCGTGTTCAAGGTCAAGGTTGGCTTAAAGCCCGCCGTTGTCCTGAACGACTACAAGGGTGCAGAAATTGAATCTTTAGAAGCGGTGGTTGAGGATGCCGACATCGACGCTGAGCTCAAGAAAATGCAGGATCAGAACGCCCGCATGATCAGCGATGAAAACGCCGAAGCCAAGGCTGGCGACACCGTCGTCATCGACTACGAAGGCTTCTGTGACGGCGAAGCCTTTGACGGCGGCAAGGCCGAGGGCGCTTCCTTGGAGCTGGGCAGCAACACCTTCATTCCGGGCTTCGAGGATCAGCTCATCGGCAAGAAGGCCGGCGACGATGTGGAAGTCAAGGTAACCTTCCCGGAACAGTACCACTCTGCTGAGCTGGCCGGCAAGGACGCCACCTTCAAGGTGAAGGTCAACGAGGTTCAGGTCAAGGAGCTGCCGGAGCTGGATGACGAGTTTGCCAAGGACGTCAGCGAATTTGACACCTTAGACGAATTAAAGCAGGACATCGCTAAAAAATTAAAGGAAGAAAAGACCCAGAACCTGCGCCGTCAGGCGGAAACCAAGGTCTTGGATCACGCCATCGAAGCCGCTGACATCGATGTGCCCTACCTGATGGTTGACGAAGAGGTTGACCGCACCTTAGACGGCTACGCCCGTCAGATGCAGAGCCAGGGCCTGAGCTTGGACGACTACTTCAAGTTCACCGGCACCTCTGTGGAAGACTTCAAAAATAACCTCAAGGGCGACGTTGAACGCAATATCAAAGCTGAACTGATCCTCTCCGAGGTGGCTGAAGCCGAAAACATCGAAGTGACCGATGAAGAATTAGACGAAGAAATCAAGGTATACGCCGAAGCCTACCAGAAGGATTTCGACGAATTCAAGAAAACTGTCAATGAACAGATGACCGAGTACATGAAGGCAGACATCAAGCGCAGAAAAGCCATCGATGCTCTGGTGGACGGCGCTCAGGTAAAATAGGAGATAGATAATGCAAATGAATCTTGTCCCAATGGTCATTGAACAGACGGGACGGGGAGAGCGTTCCTTCGATATTTATTCCCGTTTGTTGAAAGAACGAATCATTTTTCTCGACGGCGAGGTGAACGACACCACGGCGAGCCTGATTGTGGCCCAGCTGATGTTTTTGGAGGCAGAAAATCCCGACCAGGATATTCAGCTCTACATCAACAGCCCCGGGGGCTCCGTGACGGCGGGCTTCGCCATCTACGACACCATGAATTACATTAAATGCGACGTCGCGACGCTGTGCATGGGTATGGCCGCCTCCATGGGGGCCTTCCTGCTGGCGGCGGGCGCCAAGGGAAAACGCATGGCCCTGCCCAACAGCGAGGTCATGATTCATCAGCCCCTGGGCGGCGCCCAGGGACAGAGTGTGGACGTGGAAATCCACGCCAAGCACCTGGTCAACACCAGGGAAAAGCTGAACCGCATTCTCAGCGAGAATACGGGCCAGCCCCTGGAGGTCATCGCCCGGGATACCGACCGTGACAATTTCATGTCGGCGGACGAGGCGGCGGCCTACGGCCTTATCGATAAGGTCATTTATTCAAGATAAAGGCGGTGTGATTATGGACGAACGAGACGGAATCAAAGAGATACACTGTTCCTTTTGCGGCAAGCCCCAATCCCAGGTCAGAAGGATGATCGCCGGGCCCGACGTTTACATCTGTGACGAGTGCGTGGCCCTCTGCGAGGAAATCATCGCCACGGAGCGGACGGTGCCCGAGAGCTGCACCTTCGACAACGTGCCCACCCCCCGGGAAATCAAGGAAAAGCTGGACGAATACGTCATTGCCCAGGACCAGGCCAAGAGAACCCTGGCGGTGGCCGTATACAATCATTACAAGCGCATCAACGCCATGGCCGAGGCCGACGACGATGCGGTGGAGCTCCAGAAGAGCAACATCGTCCTCATCGGCTCCACGGGCTCAGGGAAGACCCTTTTGGCCCAGACCCTGGCCAAGGTGCTGGACGTGCCCTTTGCCATCGCCGACGCCACCTCCCTCACCGAGGCGGGCTATGTGGGCGAGGACGTTGAAAATATCCTGCTGAAGCTTCTGCAGGCGGCGGATATGGACATCGAGCGGGCCGAGCGGGGAATCATCTACATCGACGAAATCGACAAGATTTCCAGAAAAAGCGACAACCCCTCCATCACCCGGGACGTCAGCGGCGAGGGCGTGCAGCAGGCCCTTTTGAAAATTCTGGAGGGCACCGTGGCCAATGTGCCGCCCCAGGGCGGGAGAAAGCACCCCCACCAGGAATTTCTGCAGATGGATACCTCCAATATCCTCTTTATCTGCGGCGGCGCCTTCGACGGCATGGAAAAGGTCATCGAAAAGCGGATGGAAAAGGGCTCCATGGGCTTTGGGGCCACCATCAAAACCAAGGAAGAGAAGGATCAGGAGGCCATTCTGAATCAGGTTGAGCCCCAGGACCTTCTGAAATACGGGCTGATTCCCGAGTTTATCGGCCGAATCCCCGTCATTGCGACCCTCCAGAGCTTGGACGAGGCCGCCCTCATCAGAATTTTAACTCAGCCCAAAAACGCGCTGGTCAAGCAGTATCAGAAGATGCTGGAATTCGAGGACGTGGCCCTGGACTTTGATCAGGACGCCCTGAAGGCCATCGCCGAGAAAGCCTTGGCCAACAATACCGGCGCCAGAGGGCTCAGAGGCATCATTGAAAATGTTATGACGGACGTCATGTTCGATATTCCCTCGGAGGAAAACATCGAGCGGGTGACCATCACCCGGGATGTCATCGAGGGTGTGGAAGCGCCGAGGCTGACCTACCGCAGTGTTCAGGATCACGCCGTGGCTGCCGAAGCCTAGAAATTTCCGAAAAAAGCAATCGATGAGGTTGCTTTTTTTATAATAAGTTTACCCAATTTTGACTGAACTACAGAAAGAAGAAAGGAGTTTGACAATGGATACAGTAAAAGAAGAAAACCTGAACTTTGAACAGCACCATGAAACTCTCATGCCTTCTGAAAATGAAGAAAAGAATAGTCTCCCCATGATTCCCATGCGGGGTATGACGGTCTTTCCGGGAATGGTCATCCATTTCGACATCGGCCGGGAAAAATCCATCCGCGCCCTGGAGCAGGCCATGACCAGGGACCAGACCGTTTTTCTGACGGAGCAAAAGGATCCGACGGTGGAGGATCCGGAGCCCCAGGACGTCTACGAGGTGGGCTGCATCTCCAAGGTGAAGCAGATGCTCAAGATGCCCGACGATTTGACGAGAATTCTGGTGGAGGTGGAGGAAAGGGCGAAAATCACAGAGTACGTCCAGTACGAGCCCTTCTTTGAGGTGGCCTACGAACCGATCCACAGCATCTACTACGACACCAAGGAAAACCGGGCGCTGCTCAGAATGATCCGGGAGGCCTTTGCCAGCTACATGAACATGACCAGAAAGATGGCCACGGACCTCATGACGGCCCTGGAGCTGGTGGAGGATCCGGATCAGTTCATCGATTTGGTCTGCGCCAATTTAAACCTTGAAAACAGGGACGCCCAAAGAATTCTCCAGGAGACCGACATCGACAGGCGCCTGATGATCACCTACGAGGTGCTGGTCAACGAGATTGAAATGCTTCAGATCGAGCAGAACATCGAGATGAAGGTGAAATCGGAGCTGGACAAAAACCAGCGGGAATACGTCCTCAGGGAACAGATCAAGGTCATCCAGGAGGAGCTGGGGGACACCGATGTGGTGGGCCAGATCGAAAAGTACAGAGAACGCCTGGCGGCCCTGGAGGTCAGCGACGAGGTTAGGGAAAAGACCGAGGGAGAAATCGCCCGCCTCAACAAACTGCCCCAGGGCTCTTCGGAGGCCGGGGTGGTGGAATCCTACATCGAGTGGATCCTGGATCTGCCCTGGAATAAGACGGTGGAGGAAACCGTGGATGTGGCCAAGGCCAGAAAGATCCTGGACGACGAGCACTACGCCTTAGACAGCGTCAAGGAGCGCATTCTGGAGTACATCTCGGTGCGCCAGCTGTCCAAGTCTTTAAGATCGCCCATCATCTGCCTGGTGGGACCGCCGGGGGTCGGCAAGACCTCCATCGCCAAGTCCATCGCCAAGGCTTTAAACAGACCCTACGTCAGAATGTCTCTGGGAGGCATGCGGGACGAGGCGGAGATCCGCGGTCACAGGAGAACCTATATCGGCGCCATTCCGGGTCGAATCATCTACCACATCAAGCAGGCCAAGGCCATGAATCCGCTGTTTCTTTTGGACGAGATCGACAAGCTCAGCCAGGATTTCAAAGGCGATCCGGCCTCGGCGCTTTTGGAGGTGCTGGATCCCGAGCAGAACAGCACCTTCACTGACAACTACCTGGAGCTGCCCTTCGACTTGTCCAAGGTCATGTTTTTGACCACGGCCAACTCCTTGGCCACCATCCCAAGACCTCTGCTGGACCGTATGGAAATCATCGAGGTCAACGGCTACGTGGAAAGCGAAAAGGTGGAAATTGCCAAACGCTACCTGGTGCCCAAGCAGCTTAAAATCCACGGCCTCAAGGCCAGCCAGTGCAAGATTGGCCCCAAGGTGCTCTCCAACGTCATCAACTATTACACCCGGGAGTCCGGGGTCAGAAACCTGGAACGCAAAATCGCCAGAATCTGTCGGGTGGCAGCCCGGGAGCTGGTGGAGGGCGAGAAAAAATCCATCTCCGTCACCCAGAAAAATCTGGATAAGTTCTTGGGGATGCGCCGCTACTCCTACGACACCGTGGAGGATAAAAAGGAGGTGGGCCTGGTCAACGGCCTGGCCTGGACCGCCGTCGGCGGCGAGACCCTCCAGATTGAGGTGGTGGTGGTCAAGGGCACCGGTAAAATTGTCATCACCGGCCAGCTGGGGGACGTCATGCAGGAATCTGCCAAGGCGGCCATCAGCTATATCCGCTCCAAGGTAACGGCGCTGGGCATCAGCGAGGATTTCTACGCCAAAAACGATATCCATCTCCACGTGCCCGAGGGCGCCGTGCCCAAGGATGGCCCCTCGGCGGGGATCACCATGACCACTGCCCTGATTTCAGCCCTGACGCACCAGGGAGTGCCCCAGAATCTGGCCATGACCGGCGAGATCACCCTG
>JAUNGS010000093.1 GCA_030524435.1 Eubacterium sp. | reverse complement strand
GTTGCAAATGTAGAAAAGCCCGGCTTTTGCCGGGACTTTGTCTACATCCTGAAGCCAGAATCCGCAGTGCGGATTCTGGCTTTTTAAAATTACAGGGAATTATCTGTTGAGGGCCTTGCTCACGGCGAGGTAAAGAAGCGCCGCGATGACGACATTGACGGTGGAGGCGATGAGCAGAGGCGCCAGCATGGGGACGACAAAGCCCATAACCGAGGGAGATACGCCCAGGGCCACAGCCAAAAGACCAGACAGGAAGGTCATGACGACGCCGTTGATGATGATGGCGACGATGGAAGCGACCACGAGGTTGGTCTTTTTGTTGATCCAGTAGTAGGCGTAGCAGGCGCCGGCCATGCAGAGGGCCACCAGGATGTGCATGGGCAGACCCATGGGAAGGCCGGATAAAAAGGCGGAAAACAGATGGCCGATGGCGCCGACGATGGCGCCGATGGGGCCGCCGAACATTAAAGCGCCGAAGTAAGCGGGCAGGGCGTCCAGGGCGACGCTGCCGAAGATTTTGATCATCGAGCCGATGTAGGACAAGGCGATGAGCAGGGCGCAGAAAACGAGCTTCTGCGTTTTAGTGAATTCTTTCACGGTAAAACCTCCTGAATATGATATAAATGTATAAGTTCGGGAATTATTATATCCTAACTTGAAAAAGAAGTAAAGTTTAGATAATATAGAGAAAAAGGAAGGAGACATAGGCAATGCGTATAGGAATAGATATCGGCGGAACCAATCTGGTGGCGGCGGCGGTGGACGATCAGGGGAGGATTATCCAGAGGGTCAGCTGCCCCACCCAGGCCCAGGGAGGCTATAGTCTCGTCAGAGATCAGATTTTTTCACTGACGGCAGATTTGATTGCAGCCCAGGGCCAGCCGGTATTTATCGGCGCCGGGGTGCCGGGGATCATCTCGGCGGATGGCAGCCGGGTGGTCAATGCCCCCAATATCGGCTGGATTGACAAGCCCTTTAAAGCAGAGCTGGAGGCGCACTTTGGGGTGCCGGTGGGCCTGGGCAACGACGCCACGGTGGCGGGGATTGCCGAAAATCGTTTTGGCAGTACCCGGGGCTATAAGGATGCGGTGATGCTCACCCTGGGCACCGGTGTCGGCGGCAGCGTGATTGCAGGAGGTCGGGTGATCACAGGGGCCCACGGCACAGGCTCGGAGTTTGGCCATATCGTCCTGGATGAGCAGGGCCCCCGGTGCAATTGCGGCAAGCGGGGCTGTCTGGAGACCTACGCCTCCTCCACCGCCATCATTCGCCAGGCCAAGGAGTTCCTTGCCCAGGGCAGAGGCAGCACAATTCTCGAGGCCGCCGGGGGCAGAGCGGAGGTCATCGACGCCAAGATGATTCTGGACGCAGCGGCGGCGGGAGACGCGGTAGGCCAGGACTGCTTTAAAACCATGACCCAGGCCTTGGGCCGGGCCATCGCCATGATTTCTGATGTGATAGATCCAAAGATCTATACCCTGGGCGGCGGCGTGTCCAGGGCCGGAGAATTTTTAAGGGCGGCGGTGGCTGAAGAGGCTCTGTCCAGGATCACCTTCCGGGAGGCCGGGGTGCCAAAAATCGTATTGGCAGAGCTGGGCAACGACGCTGGATTGGTGGGCGCCGCCTTTATCGATCTCTATTGAGGCTGTAAAATGTAAAAAATAGGTTAAAAGTACGGCGTTTTTATAAAAAGGCTTGAAAAAAGCGTCGGCTTTGATTATCATTAGTAAGATTATTGGATCACCGGGCCTGGATCTGGGAATAAGGGTTTTTATTTCCAGCGCCGCCATGGATATGATCTGTGAACGAAATAGGAAGATGGAGGAAATGCTGTGGAAAAATTCGAGTGTGAGATCTGCGAGTACGTCTACGATCCCGAGACAGGCGATCCGGACAACGGCATTGCGCCGGGAACATCCTTTGAAGCGCTGCCGGAAAACTGGTATTGCCCGGCCTGTGGTATCGGCAAAGAGGGCTTTGCACCCCAGGTGCAGGCTTAATTATTTTAGAGAGCTATAAAAAGAGGAAGGTCTGTACCGACCCCCAAAAGTTAGACCAAAAATCTAACGATTGGAGGTCGGTATTT
>JAUNGS010000046.1 GCA_030524435.1 Eubacterium sp. | reverse complement strand
AGTAGACCACCAGGGTGACAACCGGTATCAGCTTATCGGTTTTTGAAAACTGACTTAGCCATTCCTTCGGTGTTAAATCCCGCTGTCTGCGGTGTTCTTTGGCTATTTCTTTATACTGACCTTCATAGGTCAGGGCGTCGTATAACATAACCCTTGCGGGCATGGCATAGTGTACCTGGTGCTGATGTTCTAACCCTAAAATTACCAGTTCGATTTCATTGTTATAAAGCTTGGCTACATCCCTGCTTTTTTGAATTACTTTTTCGGACCCCGCCTTCAGAGAAATGACCTCTGCCTGAACGGTGTCCATGTCTGTGAGCTTCCTGGGATCGATAACGGGTTTGCCCTTAAAAAGTGTCTGGTTAAATAGGTCTGCAAACCGATGGTTATCTTTGAAAAATTGTTTTAATGCACTGTCTTCTCTCCCCATAGGGGTGCTCCTTTCCCCTATATTATATCAATATTTTTAGGCGTTCTCAAGAGATTTAGTCGGGAATTAAGGTTAGGTTAATGCTTCTGCGGTTTTTGGAGTATCTTGGGTATCATTAGGATAGAAAAAAGGAGAAGCCGCATCGCAGCTTCTCCTTTTCTATAACACATTATCAAACCTTACACAAATTCTACGGACTAAAGGTCACCGTAATCTCGCTGCCCTTGTCCACCACCGTGCCGGCTGCCACCGACTGCTCCTTGGCGAAGCCTGAGCCGCTGACCTTGAGGTTTAATCCCAGACCGGTGATGGTCTCGTTGACGGCCTGGATGGACATCCCCGTGAGATCGGGCACCGTGACCTTGGAGGCCGTTTCTGCACTTGGCGTTCCCACCTCTAAAACCAGCTCTGTGGTGCCGTCGTAGGTGGTTTGGGCCTCAATGCTCTGGGAGATCACCGTGGTCCCCTCATCCTTCTGCTCGATGCGGTATTTGATGCCCCGCTCCTCTAAAAGCTTAACGGCGGTATCCTTTTCCTGTCCTGTCACCGACGGCACCGTGACGCTGCCGTTTTCTGCGGCACTTCCAGCCTCTCCGCTGCTGCCCAAAATCTGCTTCATCAAGTCAATGGCGTAGGGCGCCGCACTGGTTCCCCCGTAGGCGCTGGGATCCGGTTCATCCAAAAGCAAGAGGATGGAATACTTGGGATCCTCAATGGGCGCGTAGCAGTAGAAGGAGGTGACAAAGCGGGTGCTGGAGTAGGCGCCGTCGACGAATTTTTCCGCCGTACCGGTTTTCCCGCCGATGCTGTAGCCCTCGGACTGCTGGGCCAAAGCCGGCGTCCCCGAGACAACCTCCTTCATGATCGCCCGCATTTCCGCCGAGGTGTCGGCAGAAATGATCTGCTTGGGGCTGTCCAGTTTGCCGTCGATGTACTCCTGCTGCTTGCTGTTCTCGGCGATGATGGTCGGATTCATGTAATAGCCGTAGTTAACGACACAGTTCAGGGCAGAAATCATCTGAATCGGCGTGGCCGCCAGCCCCTGACCGAAGGACAGGGTTGAGTAATCCAGCATGTTAAATTCGCCGTTGCTGTCGAAGATACGGTTGACCAGACCAGACTCCTCGCCGGTGAGCTCAATGCCTGTGGTCTCGCCGTAGCCAAAATTGTAGATATACTGATAGAAGAGGTTGGGATCCATCTTCTGGATGATCTGAACCATGCCAGGGTTACAGGAGTTTGCGATAGCCTGGGATACCGTCTGGGTACCGTGGTTGCCGGTACAATTGATGGTAACTCCATTGACGGTGATATAGCCCGGACAGTACACCGTGGTGTCCGGAGACACAACCCCCTCCTCCAAGGCTGCCGAAGCCATGATGGCCTTGAAGGTAGAACCCGGCTCGTAGATAAAGCTGACGGCGGGATTTTTCCACATCTCTCCCAGCTGATCGGATTCTGACTTATCCGTCAAATCCTCCTTGTGGGTGCTGGCGTAGGACTCGCTGAGTTCGTAGGGATCGTTGAGATCGTAATCTGGCTTTGTGGCCATGGAGAGGATCTCCCCGGTTTTGGTGTCCATGACGATGACGGTGCCGCTCTTGGCCTTCCACTTGGAGATGGCTTCACTGAGGGCCTTTTCCGCCATGATCTGGATATTGGAGTCCAGGGTCAGGGTTAAATCCTCGCCGGCCTTCGATTCCTTAATCACCTTGGTCTGGGAGGGAATCTGGTTGCCCGTGGCGTCCTTTTGCATGTAGAGGATGCCGTTTTCACCGCTGAGGGAATCGTCGTAAACCGACTCTACCCCCGTCAGCCCCACGTGATCCTGGCCGGTGAAGCCCAGGACGTAGGAGGCAAAATTGCCGTTGGTATAATAGCGCTTTTTATCCTCGATGATCTGAACGCCGTTGTAGCTTGTAATATTGCCTTTTTCGTCGTAGATGGCCTGCTCCTCTTTGATCTGCTTGGCCAAGCTGTTGTCCAGCTTGCCCGCCACCAAAACGGTGCTGCTCTTCTTGCGGGTGACCACCTCGTGGGCGTCGTCGTAGGTCATGTCCAGCTTTTCGCTGATGGACTTTGCCGCCGCCTCGGCATCCTTGACCTCGGAAGGGGTTACGTAGAGAGTGCCGTCGTCGTAGCTAAATCCCTCGGCATTTTGGGCGATGATGGCGCTGGCTGCCTCGCTGCTGACGTTTCTGGCGACCTCGATGCTGTTGTCCTCAATTTTGGTGATGGTTTTGAGCACATCCTCCCGCTTTAAACCCAGCTTCTCAACCAGGGCATTTGCCAGCTTGTCTGTATCCTCCACCTCCAGGGGAATGACGTGGATCGCACTGGCCGTGGAGTCTTGAACCAGAAGATTGCCGTTGCGGTCGTAAATATTGCCTCGGCTGGCCTGGAGGGATACCTCGTCCACCAGCTGGTCCACCTGTCTGGCGTACTGATCTGTCGAATCAAAAACCTGAAGGTAGATCAGCCTTAAAACAAGGATGGCAAAGCAGATCATAACCCCGCGCCATACAAATCTCAGCCGATTTTTCGGCTTCTTTTTTCTTCTGCCTTTGGCCATAAAAAACCTCTGCTAGTTAAAGAGTGATGCCAGCCAGGATTGATTTTCCTGGGAATCCGTTGAAGCCTGCTGGGTTTCCATCCCCGTTTCATAGGCGTACTGGGAGGGTGACAGCTCCTGCATGCCGTAGCTGCGCGCCGTGGCCTCGATGCTGGCCCAGTCGGAGTTTTCGATTAAGGCGCCGGATTTACTGTCGTTCATCGCTATCTTTTCATCCAGGGTTGTCTTCATGGTTCTGACATCATCGTTGAGCTGGGAAATAACCGATTGCTGAAAGAGGATGCCGATGGCCAGGGCGAAAATGACAGCGCCTGTCAAAAGCATCCAGGAAAAGGTCGTTTTCATATGGACGCGCTTGTAGGCAAAGATGCGCTTTGTCTTTTGTCTGCGGCCGGTGCTTCTGCTTTTTTTCTTTCTCTTGGCACCGGAGGCAGAGTCTTCTCTTCTGCGGGGCGCACCCACAGGTACCGAAACCTCTGAAATTGTCCAGGTGTTATTTAATGATTCCATAACTTATCTCCTTGTGCAGTGGGCTTACTTATATTTTTTCAACGACCCGAAGCTTTGCGCTTCTGGCACGTCTGTTACAGGCTACCTCCTCCGGGGAGGGCGCCAGGGGTTTTCTTGTAACCAATTTGATCCTCGGCGTCTTGCCGCAGACACATTTTGGAAAATCCGGCGGACAGGTGCAGGGGTTGGCCTGCTCTCTGAAAAAGTTCTTGGCGATACGGTCCTCCAGGGAGTGGAAGGTGATGACCCCCAGACGCCCCCCGGGCTTCAGGGCCTCAATGCCCGCCCCAAAGGCCTTCTCTAAAATGTCCAGCTCGTGGTTGACCTCCAGGCGGATGGCCTGGAAGCTTTTCCTTGCCGGATGCTTTTCCTTAAAGCGCTCCTTGGCCGGGTAGGCCTCTTTGATAATCTCCGCCAGCGCCAGAGTTGTCTCTATGGGCCTTTCCTCCCGATGTCTGAGGATGGCTGCCACAATTCGGGCGGCGTGCCTCTCCTCTCCGTAGACCTGAAGGATTTTTTTTAGCTTCTCCGGCGGGTAATCGTTGACCACCTCGTAGGCGCTTAGGGCCGCCGACTGGTTCATGCGCATGTCCAGGGGGCCGTCGTTGTGATAGGAAAAGCCCCGGCGCTCGTCGTCAAACTGAAAGGACGAAACCCCCAGGTCGTAAATGATGCCGTCGATGGCTGAAATGTCCAGAGACTGAAGCACCGCTTCCAAATTCACAAAATTATTTTTAACCAGATGCTTCGTGCAGGTGTAGGGTGCCAGGCGCTTGGCCGCATAATCCAGGGCAAAATCGTCCTGATCGATGCCGATGAGCACGCCGTCTTTGCCCAGGCTCTGGCAGATTCTCTCGGAATGACCGCCGCCCCCCAGGGTGCCGTCGACGTAGATGCCGTCGGGCTTGATGTTCAATGCGTCCACCGTCTCCTTCAATAAAACTGTGACGTGTGAAAATTCCAAGGGCTTCCTCCTTTCTTCTCGATTTTATTAAATGCCGAGCTCCGCCATCTTGTCCTCGATATCCGAGGCGTCGATATCTGCGTAGCTGTCCCAATCGTCGGCATTCCAGATTTCAAGACGGTTGGCCACGCCGATGATGCGGGTCTCTTTGTCGAGCTTGGCGTATTTTCTCAAGGACTGGGGGACACTGATTCGCCCCTGCTTGTCCAAGGTGCACTCCGCCGCCCCGGAGAAGAAAAACCGCGAAAAGCTTCGGGCATCTTTGTCCGAGATGGGCAGCGCCCTCAGCTTATCCTGAAAGACCGTCCACTCCGTCATGGAAAATACAAACAGACAATGATCCAGCCCCTTGGTGATCACAAAGGTTTCGCCCAGGGCATCCCGGAATTTTGACGGGATGATCAGACGGCCCTTGTCGTCTATATTGTGCGCGTACTCACCAAAAAGCATGTTCGCCATCTGCCTGTATCCTTTCTTTTGGGATTGGGTGCTTAAATTCTGCGTTTAACCACCACTTTGCTCCATATTATACCATATTCCCCCACCCTCTAACAAGAATTTCCCAAAAACCTTAATTTTTTTCAAAGATAAATTTCTAAGCTTAAGACAAAAAAATATCCCTCGATAAAAATTTTATCGAGGGTGTCGTTGTTTAACTATTGCAGCGCTTCCTGCTGCGCTGATTTTGTATAGGTGTCGATGAGCTCTTGGCACAGCGCCACCGTCTTTTGCATGGAGTGCTGCCTCGCCTCCTCGGACATGTTCTCGGCCATCTCCTGGATAACGTATTTGTTTTCCACCAGGAAATCGATCATGGAGGTGAGCTCCTTGATCTTGTCGATTTTGATGGCCATGCCGCTTTCCACGAGATAGTCGGCGTTCTCCTCCTCCTGTCCCGGATAGTAGTAGGGAATAATCATGGGCACGCTTTTGCAGATAGCTTCGGTGGTGGTGAGACCGCCAGGCTTTGAGATGATGGCGTCGGAGCGGTCCATCAGCTCAGGCACGTTGTCCACAAAGCCGTAGATTTCCACGATTTTATCCTCCGAGGCGAAAACCTTGTTGAGGAATTCAATGGAGCGCTCAACCCTGGGGTTGTTGCCACAGACCACGATGATTCTGATTTTCTCCTTGGCCTTCATCAGGGCCGCAAAGGCCTTCTCCATCTGCTTGGTCCCCAGACTTCCGGCCATGACGAGGATGGTTCCGCGAATGTTTGGATCCTCGGGGTCAGCCTTGGTCTTAACCGCCGCCGCCGCAAATTCCGGCCGTACCGGAATGCCAAAGGGGTATACGATATCGCCATTGACCCCTTTTTCTGTCATGGTCTCCTTGGTGTACTCGCTGCCCACCACATAGGCGTCCACAGCGTCGTTGATATAGGCGCCGTGGATTTTATAGTCGGTCACAAAGGACAACAGCGGCACATCGAAGGCGCCGTGGCCCTTGAGGGTACCCAGCATATTGGTGACGATGGGGTGGGTGGAGATGATGAGCTGGGGCCTTTCCCGCTGAATTAACGGGACGATCTCCGGGTTCAGCTTTCTGGCCATCAGCCTGAAAATATACTGCTGAAAGGGGGTCATGTGGTTGAACTGATTGTAGATCTGTTCGTAAAGCTTGGGCACGTACTCCACCAGCTGCTTGTAGCCCGCCGTCATGATCTTGTCCAGCACGGCGCTGCTCTCTTTGAAGGCGTCGTATACCTCCGCCGTCATGCCTGCCTCGCCGAGGACCTCCGCCATAGACCTTGCCGCAAGATTATGCCCTGCCCCTGTGGATGCTGTGAATATAAATACCTTCGGCATAACAGGATCGTTTCCGCCTCTAGTCTTCAAAGTCCTTGGTGAAGCGATAGTTCACCCGCATCAGCTTGCCGCCCACTGCCTTTTCACGCCGTTTTTCAATAACGTAAATGGCGCCGAACACCGTCATCATGCCTGCAGCCACTGATCCTAAGCCAATCATTACTTTTTTAAACATCTTGTACCTCCTGTACCTTTCTTGCGAGGAAGTGGGTGCCCACTTCTCTCCCCTCCAAAATATCATAGACAATTCTGACATCATCCCCAGAGGCGATGATCGTATCGATGCCGCGCTCTGTGGCGTACTTTGCCGCGCCAATTTTTGTGATCATGCCGCCGGTGCCCAAGGACGAGCCCGAGCTTCCCGCACTGGCCATGATCTTATTGTCGATCACCTCGACGGCCTTCACCAGCTTGGCGTCGGCCTTCTCGTTGGGATTGGCATCGTAGAGACCATCCACATCCGAGAGGATGATCAAAAGATCCGCCGCCACAATATCCGCCGTCATGGCCGACAGGATATCGTTGTCGCCGAAGCATTCCTCCTGGATTTCATCGGTGGCGATACAGTCGTTCTCGTTGACGATGGGAATCACCCGGCGCTCCTTTAGGGCCTTAAAGGTGTTGATGGCGTTGGTTCTCTTGATGGAGTGCTTAAACACATCCTTGGTCAAAAGAATCTGCCCCACCGTCTGGTGGTAGGCATCAAAAAGCTTGCTGTAGATTTCCATCAAAAGCCCCTGGCCCACCGAGGCCGTGGCCTGCTTGCCCTCCAGGGTTGTGGGTCTGTCCGCCAGCCCCAGGCGGCTCATGCCGCAGCCGATGGCCCCCGAGGATACCAGAACCATTCTTTTGCCGCTGTTTTCCAGGTCTGTCAGCACCATGGCCAGCTGGTCCAGCTTCCTCAAATTTAAGGTTCCGTTGGCATGGGTCAGCGACGTCGTCCCCATTTTGATGACGACGGTCTCGGCACCCAAAATTTTCTGTCGTGTCATTTACTGCCTCCCGGCTTCTTTTCATCCTGGCGGGGCCCTTAAACGGCCTCCGCCATTACTTTATAATACCAAATTTAACGCGTCACTGTCAACGCTGAAGCACACTTTAGAGCCAGGTGCTAATCGTGATGCCCCGACGAAAGGCTGATATCCCCGGAGGTGTTGTAAATTTTGATATTTCCCCGGGGACTCTCGGCAGCCCAGGAGATTTGTCCCGCCGAGGTGACGCCGGTTTCCTTGTCTTCCACCTCAATTTCCCCTAGCTTTGTCTCCAGGGTATAGCTGTACTGATTGACCTTATTGGCCGTTGTGACCTCCACATCCCCCAGGGAGGACTGGATCTCAATATCTCCGGAAAGCTCGCCGTCGACGCTGACATCGCCGCTGGCTGACGTAATTTTTCCGCCCTTCAAGGTCGTCCGCTCAAGCTCCACCTCGCCCAGGCTTTGATCAATTTCGAGGTAACCAAAGGCGCCGCCCCCAAAGGAAATTTCCCCGGAAGCATTTTTTACCACAGCCCTATCCGCCGAAACCTCGGTGAGCTTCGTCTCACCCAGATGATTCTCCAGCTGAAGCTCTCCAAGCTGTGCCTTTGCAACCTCCGCATTTCCGGCACCCAGATTAAGCTTTAGGGTCTTTGCCGAAAGCGCCGTCACCTTCACATCCCCCATGCCGGTGTCGATCTCCAGAGCCTTGACCTGGGCTAAATTTTTCACCGACACCTCGCCAGAATCCAAAGACAGCTTCACTTTCCGCCCCGCCGAGCTTTCATCGAGATAAATTCTAAGTACCGGTGCTGAGCTGTGGATGCCGCCAATGTCGATGACCGCCTTCTTCTCACCAGAAGCCGTAATATTGACGGCGCCATTCTCCTCGGTAATCTGCAATGCTTCCCCGTCACTGCCGTATCTGCCTTCAATGGCGTTTTCGGACCCCGGGAGAATTTCAACCCTTGTGGCCGAAAGCGCCACCGTCAGGGTGTCGAATTGATCCGGCAGCTTTGTGTACTCAAGCTTTTGGGGTTCTGCAGTGCTTTGATGCACCCCTTGACGGTCGATATAAAAGCTGTTCTGAAGTCCGCCCAAGGCGGCGCCCACGGCCGCTAAGGCGCCGCCAAAGACCACCAGAACCGCCGCTGTAATCAATATAATTTTAGTAGACCGCTTCATTTTTATGCCTCCTGTCCAGAATTGTTTTTCCAAACTTTCTAAGCCCTTTGTTGAGCAGAATAATCGACTTAACCATTCCCAGCACAAGCAGCAGACCAGCGCCCATGCCGGCCAGGCCGCAGCCCGCTAAAAAGAGCGCAGTGGCCGCACTTTGCCCAAGCAGCAGAATCCCCGCAGCAATGCTGATGAGACCTGTGATAAAAACAGCGAGCCCTCCCACCGCAAAGGCCGCCAGGGTTATGAAGGCCGCCGCCATCAGCACCAGGGCCGAAAGCACCAGCACAATGCCCAGGGGAAGGGCCACCGGCGCAGAAAACAGCGCCAGCAGCACAATGACAAAGCCCGGAATTTTCTTGCCCTCCCCGGCGCTTAAGGCAAATTCACCCCGGATCTGCGCCGCCAGCTTGGCGGGAGAGCCCAGCTCTGCGATAATCTCTGCCTCCCTGGCGGAACCGGCCTCGTCAAAATACTCGGTATAGTACTCAAGGGCGCTGCTGCGCTCCTCCTCGGGCAAGCTTCTTAAATGCCGTTTTAAGGCTGCAAGAAATTGTGCTCTATTCATGGCTTTCACCTCCATCTAAAAACAAATCGATCTGATTTTTATAAATCTGCCAATCTCTGCGGTAATCCTCAAGCCTGCCGATCCCCGTGTCGGTAACCCTGTAATAACGCCGGTTTCTGCCCTGAAAGGGCTTGTCGTAGGTGGAGAGGCAGGCCTCCTTCTGGAGCCGTCTCAGCACCGGATACAGGGTGGATTCTGAGATATCGAAAACCCCTTTGATCCTCTGGGTTAAGCTGTAGCCGTAGGTGTCCTCCTGGGCAACCACCGCCAGAACGCAGGCATCTAAAAATCCTGAGCCCAGTTGAAACTGCATGTGCTTTCCCCCTTACTCTTTCTTTTTTAATATTATATAACGTATAATATAATTGGTCAAGTGTTATTGTACCCTTTAACCCACAGCCCTCTCCAAAAAGCTAAAAAGACCTCCCCTGGGGCAGGCTTTTGCCCCGGGGAAGGTCTCTTCAAGCGCACATGCGCCTAACACCTATATTTAGCTTTAAGCAATCTGATCTGCGATCTTCATCGCCGCAACGATATCCTCCGGCTCTACGACAAAGGGCATATTGCCCATCGTATCGTCCTCGGCACAGCTGGCCACGGCAACCGCCATCAGCTTTTCATCGCTCACCTGATCCATTCCCATGGCCTTAAAGGTTGTGGGAAGATTACACCGCTTACAGAAATCGACGATCACTCTGATTTCCTCCATGGGCCTGTTTTCCAGAACCATCTGGCAGATCGTTCCGAAGACAACCTTTTCTCCATGCAGAAGATGATGGGTTTCCTCCAAAACCGTCAGGCCATTATGAATGGCATGGGCTGCGGCAAGGCCGCTGCTCTCAAAGCCAATGCCGCTTAAATAGGTACTGGCCTCCACGATATTTTCCAGCGCCTTTGAGGTAACCCCCTGTTCTGCCGCTAGCTTTGCCTTAATACCGTCCTCCAGCAGAGTTTCCAGCGACAGCTTTGCCAGGGTAAAGGCTGCCTTTGTAATATGTCCCCCGGCCATGGTGACTGCATTCGACTGCTCGCAGGCCGCCGCCTCGTAGTAGGTTGCCAGGGCATCGCCAATCCCCGCCATCAAGAAGCGCACCGGTGCCTTCGCGATGATCTCTGTATCCATAATGACGATATCCGGATTTTTGTTTAAGGGCAGGTAGTGGTCAAAGGTGCCTGAATCCGTGTATACCACGGACAACCGGCTGCAGGGGGCATCTGTGGATGCCGCTGTGGGAACAACAATGATAGAAATTGACGTGTAGAAGGCGATGGCCTTGGCCGTATCCAGGGTTTTCCCGCCGCCGATGCCAATGATAACTCCCGCCTGGCCCAGGGCCATCTTGTGTCTTTGGATTTCATTTTCCGAGCATTCTCCGCCAAAAATACCTATTGTATAGGCAAACCCCTCAGCTTCAAAGCTGCTTATAATCTGTTCCTTATAGGTGTCATAGATAAACTGATCAATCAGCAGATAGGCCGCTTTTGCACCTATTTTACTGCAATAGTCGGCTAATCTTTGCATCTCTCCCTTTCCCTGCACGTAGCAGCCGGGAGAACATATAACTTTACTCATAATCTTACGCCTTCTTTCTTTATTTTTGGCTTTCTCAACCATATATTGACCACGGCTCTGCCCATTTCAGCCCGTCGGGGCCTCAGACATCACCTGGTCATGTCGACGATTACATTCTAATATGAAACTATTTATATATCAAATTAATAATCCTAATGAAATCATAGCTTTTCTCTATCATTGGTAGTATAATGCAGATATCAGGAAGGGGTATAAAAATGAATTTATTTTATTTACGTTATTTTGTGACCCTGGCACATACACAGCATTATACGAAAACGGCTGAGCAGCTTTACATCTCCCAGCCCGGTTTAAGCTATGCCATTGCCCAGCTCGAAAAGGAACTTGGCCTTCCCCTGTTTGAAAAAAGCGGGCAGAAGACGACCCTGACCCAATTCGGCAAAGAATTCTTAAGCTATGCGGAGCACGCGCTGTCCATACTGGATACGGGCATTGCATCCCTTAAACGCAGCGCCGGCGGCGAGGGCTTGATTCGTCTGGGACTGCTTCGCACCCTGGGCATCGAATATATTCCCCGACTGGCGGCAGCCTTTTTAAAGGAAAACCCCGACGCCAACATTCAGTTTACCTTTCACACCGGGACAACCCAGGTCCTGCTGGAGGGCCTTGCCGCAAAGAAATACGACCTTATATTCTGCTCCCAACCGCCGGCGCACCTAAACCTCACGGCAGCCAGTATACAAAAACAGGATTTGGTGCTGATCGTCCCCAATCATCATCCCCTCTCCGCCCAGCACACCATCGATCTCCCGGAAACCCTGCCCTATCCGCAGATTCTTTTGGAGAAAAGCACCGGCATGCGTTCCCTGGTGGATCAGATGTTTTCGGAGATAGGCGAAAAGCCGCAAATCGCCTACGAAACCGAGGAGGATCAGGTCATCGCAGGGCTGGTCGCCCAGGGCTTTGGCATTGCGGTGGTGCCCTATATGGATCTGCTTTTAAAGCTGGATTTAAAGATCCTGCAGATCAACGCCCCCTCTCATGAATACAACTTTTATCTGGTAAGCGACGATTCCCATTTTATGTCTCCCGCCGTACACCACTTCCAACAATTCGTCTTAGATCACAAAAATTTTTATTCCGAGGCATTGATTTAAATTTTTTATACATTGATTGAAATATTAATAGCTTTTATTTTCTTTTTTTCAGAGTTTATAGCGTCAAAAAAATAGAAAAAGAGCACCCTTGCAGATGCTCTAAAAGGAAATATTGATAGCTTTGGTCTCTGCCTACAGACAGGCCAGGTAATACAGCACTTTTTTCTCCGGCAGCTTTGATTTTAACAGCGCATAGGCGTAGGGCTCAAAGACAACGATCTGATTTGCCCCGGATTTTTCGATATCCGCCAGGGCATCCTGCTGAATTTTTTCTGCCATGGCTTCGTCAAAGCCCGTCAGAAAATACTCGGCCGTCAAGGGCTTCTGCCAGATATTTAAAACATTCACCCGACGATCAGCCTCAAGCAGCGGTAAAAATTCCATGCTTGTGGCCACCCGTTTTTCATCGTCGTTGACTGCCAACGCATTGAGGATCTGGCCATTTCCTAAGAAACGACAATTGAAGCTTCCGCCGTAGAAATAGCTGGGGGTGTCAATGTTCAGCGCCTTGATTTCATCGGGAAGATAAACCACCTCAAAGGGTACTTCGATATCCAGCTTTTCGGCAAAGGTCGTCAGCAGATAGGTGCTCTGAGCTGACAGGGTGTATACCACCTTGACCCCTTTGTCATGCATTTTTTCAACCAACGCTTTTAAATAATCGATACCTTCGTCTACCAAACCGTAGGCAAAATACTCGAAGCCTGCAAAAATCGGCTCGATGTCCGGCTCAAAGGAGATCCCGCGCTCCTTAAACCATTGACCAAGAACCGGCGCCGCCTCCGCCGCTAAGGCTGCCGTGGCGTCATCCAGGAATAAAAGATTACCGCTGCCCGAAAGCACTGGAATCGCTTCCTGCCATGCTTTAAGACTTTCTGCAGAGGTTTTTAAAACGTGGCCGCCGTTGGCCGCAAGGGTATCTTTCAGCCCTTCTGCAATGGCCTGGCCAAAACCAGCCTTAAGCATCAGCTCCCGACACAAAATGGTGACGTCCGTCGCATCCTCGGGATTTTCGCCAAAATTCTGCCAGCGCTCGCCCTGGCGAGACAGAATCCCCTGGAATACCAGCTTGGCGATATATTCACTAGGTTCCATCTCCCCCTTGTACACCGCCCGGGCCAGCTGCAGCTTGCGGGAGGGATAGTCGTGGAGCATGTGGCTAGCCCTAAACTCCGGGCAATAGCACACCGCCTGATCCATGTGAATAACCTGATGATTCAGCTTGTCCTCGTAATTTTCTAATGTATAATTTCTCATAATCCCAGTACTCCTTTATTCACTAATCCCTTGGGATCAAGGGCATCCTTGATTTTCTGCATAACCTCAATACCCGCTTCTCCGTGCTCCAGGGGCAGATAGGCCGCCTTGGCCTTGCCGCTGCCGTGGTGGTGGGAGACGTTGCCGCCGTATTTCAGGCTGGTTCTGATGGCCGTGTCCAGACATTCCATGTAACGTTTTTCTCCGTCAAAATCATCACCGCCGGTCTGGGCGTGGAAGATAACGTAGACGCTGGCGCCGGTGTGATACACGTGGGAGAAATGACAGTCGACGCTGGTGCACATGGGCTCCAAGGCCTTTCTCATCTCACGCCATACGTTAGCAATGCAGTCCCAGGGCGCCGCCACCTCGATGGCGTCGGCCGTGCCGCCCTTCATGGCGTCGTGGTCCAGCATTTTTTTCGTGGAGAATCTGGAATTAAACCAGTCGTCGCCGGGCTTTCTGCCCTGGGCCACGCCGCCGTTTAAAGCGCAGTAATAATGGACGTATTCACGCTCTAAATCCACCTGCTTTTCCAAACCTTCGTAACCGATGACCAAGAAAACGTGTCCCTTTTCATAGCCGTATTTTTCTACCTTGGGAATACTTTCCTCCTCGTCGTAAAGGCGAACCACCGCCGGGTGAACATTGTTCTGAACAAACTGACGAATCGCTTCAAGACCATCCTCGGTGGACTTAAAGGTAAAGGCTTCAAAGTAACGTTTTTCAGCCACGGGATAGATCTTTACCTCAACCTCGGTGACGATACCATAGACCCCTTCACTGCCCAAGAACAGCTGATCCAGCTCCGGACCTGTGGAGGCTTTGGGGGTTTTATGGGTTCTCAGCACATGGCCGTTGGGGAGCACCACCTCCATGGAGTTGACCATGTCGTCCATCTTGCCGTATTTTGTGGAGAAGGTGCCAATGGCTCTGGTGGCCACCATACCGCCCAGAACGGCACTCTGGAAGGACTGGGGATACTGTCCGCAGGTGTAGCCCGCCTCGTTGAGCATGTTTTCAAAATCTGCGCCGGTGAGGCCTGCGCCGCCCACAGCGGTGCAGTTGATCGGATTGATCTCGAAGGTCTTGAGGTTTTTGATATCCAGCATGACCTCGTTGTTCTCTGCAATGCTGCCGCCGACGATGCCGGAGCCGCCGCCGTAGGGAATGATGCCGACCTCGTATTCCTGGGACAAAGCCATAATCCGGCTGACCTCCTGAGTATTGTTGGGCATGAGAATGGCCTCGGGCAGGTATTTATAAGGTCCCTGAAGCAGCCATTTGTATTCTCTGGGATAGCAGCCATGGGCGTAGATTAAGCGCTCCTCCTCCCGGGTTAAAACGCCAACCTCCGGCAGCTCCTGCTGAATTACTTTTAAAAAGCCTCCGATATTTTCTTTCATTACTGTATTCTCCTTATTTTGCTTTAATGTCACGGGCCGCGATAATATCGACACCGGTATCTAAAATATTACAGACCACCACGTCTCCCGCTTTAACCGGCGCTTTTGCCTCGATGGTGTAAAGGGAGTGAATGCAGTCCATCAGCTTGGACTTGCTGATCTCATCACCACTGACCACCGGCAGAAGATTGAAGATGCCGCCCTTAACCTTCACCGTCGTCGTCAACATTCTCTTGGGATCCGTGTACTCGTTGACGGCGTATTTTTTTCCATTATTGCAGTCGAAGCCTGTGGCCTCCAAACTGCCGTCATCTCCCACCGCAAGCTCACCCTTGCAGCTCTTGGGGCAGACGATACAGGTATAATTGATTTTTTCCATACCTATCCCTCCTTTGCCACGCTGATGCAGATGGGGCCCTCGGCGGTTTTATCCAGATCGATGACCTCGCAGACCATTTCCGGCGGTTTAACCACCGCATGCTTTTTAAGCTTATGGGCGACATCGCCCTGGGTGCACATCAGCCTTACCTTTTCGTCGGGCTTTCTGACCCGCATGAACACCGGCACCTTGCCCTCGGTATCGCCAATTCTCTGGGGCACCACAAAGCTGACGTTGTCTCCGGCTTCAACTGGACGGTACACCCTGTCTTCAAGATCACCTTCCAGATAACGAATGGCCCCCTGGGCTGCCATCTCTCCCGTTTGGGAGACATAGTCCACCAGGTCAAAAACTGTGACCACATTGCCTGCGGCAAAGACGCCGGGCATCGAGGTCATCATCTGCTCGTCCACCACCGGGCCCCGGGTTCTGGGGTCCATCTCAATGTCCAGCTGTTCGCTGAGCTCATTTTCGGGAATAAGTCCTACAGACAATACCAGCAGATCACACTCGATATACTCCTCGGTGCCCGCAATGGGCTTGAGGTTTTCATCCACCTTGGCCACAGTGACCCCTTCGATTTTGCCTTTGCCATGGATTTTGGTAACCGTGGTGGCCAGATGCAGCGGAATGCCATAGTCCTCAAGGCACTGCACAATGTTTCTGGTGAGGCCGCCCTCGGTGTGCATGATCTCGTAGACACCCTTCACCTCGATGCCCTCCAGGGTCATACGCCTCGCCATGATCAGGCCGATGTCGCCGGAGCCTAAAATCACCGCCTTTTTTCCCGGAAGATAGCCCTCCATATTGATATAGCGCTGAACCGCACCGGCGGTCAGCACACCGGCGGGGCGAGTACCGTAGATCATGACCTGGGAGCGGGTCCGCTCGCGGCAGCCCATGGCTAAGATAATCGTTTTGGCCTTGATTTCCAAAAGTCCATCCTCGGTGTTGACGGCGTAGATCGTTTTATCCGGCCGAATTTCCAATACCATGGTATCCAGCTTGACGGCGATGCCCTCCTGCTCCGCCTCGTCGATGAAGACCTGGGCGTACTGACCGCCGGTCATGCGGCGTTTAAAGCGCTGCAGGCCAAAGCCGTCATGGATGCACTGCTGCAGAATACCGCCCAGGGAAAGATCCCGCTCGATGATCAGCGTGCTCAACCCTCCCCGGTGGGCTTTTATGGCCGCCGCCAGCCCCGCCGGACCGCCGCCGATGACGGCGCAGTCTGTCTGTATTTGTCTCATGCTTCTTCCCCCTCTCTGGACGCCTCTGTCAGTATTTCTGAACCTTCTCCACATTTGGTAACCGCCTGGGGCAGGGTGCCCAGTTCTCTGGCGATAATCTCCACAACCCTGGGTCCGCAGAAGCCGCCCTGACAGCGGCCCATGCCTGCGCGGGTACGGCGTTTCACCGCATCCACGGTGGTGGCTGGAATTTTACCGTGAATGGCATTGACAATTTCCGCCTCGGTGATGGTTTCACAGCGGCAGATCACATGGCCGTACAGTGGATTTTCGGCAATTAGTGCTTCCTTTTCCTCCAAGGTACAATCTCTAAAAGCCTTGTGTTCCGGTCTGATGGGATTGTAGTCTTCTCTTTGGACCGCCTCGGGGTGCAGCTTACAGTAGATGCCTTCGACCCGCTCAGCAATGGCCGGTGAAGAAGCCAGCCCCGGCGACTGAATCCCTGCAACGTGGATAAAGTTGTCCAAAACCTCCGAGGCCTCGATGATGAAGTCCTCAATATAGTTAGCCGCTCGGCAGCCGCTGAAATAGGTGATAATATCTTTCTCCGTGACACCCTCGGTGAGATGCTTGCCCTTTTCCATGACGAAGCGTACATCCTCCTCGTCCACAGACAAATCATCCTTGCAGGGCACCTCTATGGCCGAGGGTCCCCAGAGGGGATTGCCTTCGGGGGTCTGGGTCGGACCGCCGCCCTTGGTAAAATTCTTCGGCGGTGTGCCGATAAAACATTTGTTGGCTTTTTTGCTGAGTTTTTTATCCAAAATAACCAGGGTTCCCCGGCGGGGGTGAATGGTGTAAAAGCGATCTCCCGCCTTCTCCGCAATTTCGTCAGCGTAAAGCCCGGCAGCATTGATGACACAGCCCGCCTCGATGATCCCTTTGTCTGTAATCACACCAGAAAGCTTTCCGCCGTCCTTTTCAAAACCGACCACCTCCGTGTTCAGCATCAGCTTGACACCGTTGTCGATGGCGTTTTCCATCAGGGCCTCCACCACCTCGTAGGGCTCCACGTAGGCCGCCGAGGGCGTCCACAGTGCCTTGACGACCTCATGACTCAGAGCCGGGTCGATGGCTCTGGCCTCGTCACCGCTTAAAATAGCAATGCCTGGAACCCCGTTCTTCTTGCCGAGCTCGTAATATTCCTCTATATAGGCATCGTCCGAAGCGTCAAAGCCCACCACAAAGGAACCACAGCGATTCATCTTAAAGTGGAGTTCCTCCTGCCATTGGGTGTACATGGCGTTTCCCTTGACATTGAGCAGCGCCTTTAAAGAGCCCGCCTTGGAGTCGTAGCCCGAGTGGATCATCCCGTTGTTGGCCTTGGAGGTGCCTTCGGACACGTCCGATGCCTTTTCCACCACGATGATCTTTTTGTCGTATTTCGCCAGGGTTCTGGCGATACCGCTGCCGCTGACCCCGGCACCGATGATGACGATATCGGCGCTGTCGATGGCCCCAAGGGCCTTGGCCGCCTCGATATCCCCAGACCTGTCCTTGGATACTGCCTCCACACCCTTAACCTTCAGATCGTTGATCACGCCCTTGACGCCGCTTTTTCCGGCAAGATGACCGATATCCACCACCTGCTGCCAGGTGTCCACCTCGCCGGTCAGCCGCATAACCTTCCGGGTATCGGCATTGGCCGCTATCTTATAATCTTTAAGCGCTGTGCTTTCTTTCAGCTTTTCGTAAAATTGTTGTACGCAGTCGCCCACGATTTTCTCTCCTCTCTTAGAGGGCAGGACGACAAGTCATCCCGCCCGATTATCCTTAAGCCTGCTTTCTCCAACCGATGGAGCGCTCGATGGCTTCCTTCCATCCGGCGTAGAGCGCCTCCCGTTTTTCCGACGTTATGACCGGCTCAAAGGAGCGGTCAATTTCCAAAGATTTGTCAAAATCCGACTCGGACCAAAGTCCCACAGACAAGCCTGCCATCTGAGCAGCGCCCAAGCTGGTGGCTTCCACCGACAGAGGTCTGTCGACTCTGGCATCCAGCATGTCCGCCATGAGCTGGGCAAGCAGATTGTTCATGGAGGCACCGCCGTCAATGCGAATATCCGTCATTTTAACGCCAGATTCCTTTTCCACCACATCCAAAATATCCTTTAACCGATAGGCAATACCTTCCAGGGTTGCTCTGACAATGTGGGCCTTGGTCGTACCCCGGCTGATACCGAAGATGGTTCCCCTGGCGTAGGGATCGTGGTAGGGTGCGCTGAGGCCTGCCAAGGCCGGAACAAAGTAGACACCGTTGCTGTCCTTCACCGAGCAGGCCAGAGGCTCTGACTCGCTGGATTTTGCGATGGCCTGGAGGCCGTCCCTCAGCCACTGCACCGCCGAGCCGGTAACGGATTCAAAACCCTCCAGCGCATAATTGATCTCATCCCCGATCTTCCAGGCGATAACCGTATTTAAGCCCTGGTCGGAGATAACACATTCGTCACCGATATTGATATCCAGGAAGGAGCCTGTGCCGTTGGTGATCTTACAGGTTCCCTTGGAGCGACATCCCTGGGCATAGAGGGCGGCGTGCTGATCGGCAATGGCCCCGCAAATGGGGATCTCTGCACCAAAGATATCCTTTTCGGTAACGCCGTAATCGCCGGAATCGTTTACGATTTCAGGATAGATCGCCGTTGAAATCCCCAGGTAGTCTAAAAATTCAGTGTACCATTCTCCGGTTCTCAAATCCAGGCTGCCCATAACCGAGGCGTTGGAATAGCTGACCACATGACTCTTTCCGCCGGTGAGCTTCCAGATCAGCCAGGTATCAATGGTTCCAAACAGCGCCTCCCCGGCATCGATTTTCGCCTTGATCTCCGGCACATTTTCCAGATACCAGTGCAGCGATAGGGATGAATAAACCGGCGCCACCGTCCACCCCGTGGCCTTCCTTGCCTTTTCTCCCCATTCGCTGTCGTTGATTTTCTGACACAGCCCTGCGGTTCTGTTATCCTGCCAGACGATGGCCCGGTACAGCGGCAAACCTGTATTTTTGTCCCACACCAGACAGGTTGCCCTCTGGTTGGTGATACCGATGGCTGCAATTTCCGCTGCATCCAGCTGAGCCTTGACGATGGCTTCACGGCACACGCCCACGCTCTTGGCGTAAATTTCCATGGCGTCGTGCTCTACCTTATCCTCACTGGGTGTGTACTGTGTAAATTCCTCATAGCACTGAGATACGATGTTAAAGTCCTTGTCAAAAATTAATGCCCTTGTCCCTGTTGTCCCCTCATCAATCACTAAAATGTAATTCTTCATTATTTTTTACTCCCTTATTGTTTTAAAGAATCCTTATTCCCCGTAGTTTCCCCTGATTTTACTCCCTTCTATTTATTTTATATTCACTTTAT
>JAUNGS010000045.1 GCA_030524435.1 Eubacterium sp. | reverse complement strand
TCGCAAAAACTGCCATCAAGCCGCTCAATTATCATAGAAGATCTCAATTTACAGATTAATCGCAAAAACTGCCATCAAGCCGCTTAATTATCATAGAAGATCTCAATTTACAGAAAAAATTTCACACTGCCGACGAAACGATTAGACCGGTTATGCAACCAGCTCGAGACTTTGTCTGTCTTCCCATGAGCCCATTTAAGTTGTTTTATACATAACCCTTAAATTCAACAGTATGCTAAATCAAAAGAATAAAGCATCAACAACAACTATCTTTGAAAGCACAAAAATCCAGAAAAGAGGCACCCCTCCACCATAAACCACCCCCCATTCAAATCCTACCTAAAATCATCCGATCCCTCAAAACGATACAAATCCTGGGCCTGGCATACCGCCGTAGGCCTACAAGCAGTAGATGATCTGAAAACATCGGCTTATCTCATACACACAGCTGTTCGCAATATCGAAGGGGAGATATCCTTTGAAGAGGCCGATGTGCTGCTGCAGGCTTATTATAAGGAAAATCCCATACATAGTACAGAAGACCGTACCGAGGAGGCGGATAAGGTTTCGGTGCGCATTGCAGCACTTTTATCCGAACAGGCTTTTAGCTTTACACCCAATGCGTATTTGGCGATACACAAAAAATTATTTAACGGGATCTATTCCCATGCAGGCCGTATCAGAGATTACAATATCACAAAAAGGGAATGGGTGCTCAACGGTGCAAGTGTTATTTACGGCAGTGCGGCAAAGCTTAGAGCCACTCTGGAGTATGACTTTTCCGAGGAGAAGAAGTTTTCTTACAAAAATCTTTCGATGGATGAAATGATTCATTACCTTGCGGTATTTGTCTCCAGGCTGTGGCAGATCCATATTTTTGGCGAGGGCAACACAAGAGTAACGGCGGTGTTTTTTATCAAGTACCTTCGGACTCTGGGCCTTGAGTTAAAAGGTGATGCTTTTGCGGAAAATTCAGCTTACTTTCGAAATGCCCTGGTTCGGGCGAATTACAATGATCTAAAAAACGGTATCCATGAAACAACTGCATATCTTGAGCTTTTTCTGCGCAATCTTTTGCTGAATGAAAATCATGCGCTTCACAATCAGACCTTGCGCATTGAAAAAGGTAAAACGGAAACATTTTAACTTATACATCAATCCCACCACCGGAGGTACACCATGACACCCACCCCCATCAAACGCTGTTCCTGGGCAACCACAGATCTATACAAAGCATACCACGACAAGGAGTGGGGCAAACCTGTCCACGACGATCATCGCCTCTTTGAGATGCTGATTCTCGAGGGGATGCAGGCGGGCTTGTCCTGGCTGACCATATTAAACAAAAGAGAGGCCTTCAGAGAAGCCTTCGACCATTTCGACTGCAGAAAGATCGCCGGCTACGATGAAACGAAGCTTGAGGCGCTGATGAACAACGAAAAAATCATCCGCAATCGCCTAAAAATCAAGGCGGCGGTTACCAACGCCCAGGCCTTTATAAAGATTCAGGAGGAGTACGGCAGCTTTGATGCCTTTATCTGGTCCTATGTCGACGATAAGCCCATTGTCAATCACTTTGAATCGGAGGATGAGGTTCCGGCGTCAACGCCCCTATCCGATAAAATCAGCAGGGATCTGAAAAAACGGGGCTTTAAATTTGTGGGCAGCACCATCGTCTACGCTTATATGCAGGCCATCGGCATGGTTGACGATCATGTGGAAGGATGTCATTGTAAAACAAAGGAGGATCAGTGATGTCGTATATTTACAAAATTTGTGGCAAGTTGAGCATGGTCTTTTATGTGTTCCTGCTGTATCAGCTATGGCATCTATGTAAATATGGCTATTTACTGGGGCATTTACTAAAAATATGCATTGGTGTGATTTTCTTTGGGACAACCTTGACGTTGTGGCTAATTTCAAGAAAATATTATAAAAGCCCAGCGTCAGAAAATCCAAAAAGTGAGCAGAGCTTATATCTGAAAATTGTTACAGTTTTGGCGGTAACCTTTTTCTTTGGCGCAGGCATTGTTTATACGGCAATCCCCTACAACGGCGCCTTGTCCTGGAAGGTGGATGCCTTGACCAGACAAAGAAAGGTTCCCCTGCGAAACAACAATATTTATGAAACCGGCGTGGCGGGCATCCTGTCAGACCTGGACAGCAAGCTTGGGCTGCCGGAGGAGCTTTATCTATCCAACCAGTGTCAGATAAGCTTTGATGAAAGCGGAAAAATCCACGACATCTATGCTTTTCTGTATGGAGATAATGAGGATGGCGAGAAAAAGACTTACCTTATCAATTATAATGCGGAGGACAGCGCATCTATGACAGTCTGGCTGGACGGGCATACCACTGGGGAATACGAAACGGACATGCGTCTGGCGCCGATGCTTGAAATTTTGGACAAGGCAGATTGGATCAATCAGGTCAAGACCTGGGCAGAAACTGCTCCAGAGCCACAGGTTTATGAGCTGCTTTACATGGGCCGAAGGTCCTTCGGCTCCGAGGAAGGTTTAAAATACGTTTTGGGAAATGGGCCCCAAACCGGCGGCAACGGCGGTGAAATCGTCGGATTTGAGGTATCCTTGTATGTTCCAGAGGATGACAGCATCACGCCGGTCCGGTATATGATGGATCCTGAATATGTCAGTCAGGAGACCTTAAAACGGGAAAATACAGAAGCGCAGGTGGAAGAGGCCCAAAATACGGAGCTCTGGACCACCGATGAAAGCGACGGCACGATGTATTTCTTTTTGGATGAACGCAGTGGATGGCGCCTGGTTATAGCAGGTGCAGCTGCCGGCAGCAGGTATTACCTTATGGAAAAAACTGCAGATGGGGGAGAAACCTGGGAACGCCTCAATGGAGATCCCTTTGGGGGAGAGGTAGGAACGGCAGAAGGGATCGTGTTTTTTGATGCGCGGTTTGGCATAATTGGCCTTGCAGGGGCATCTCAATCCCATTCAGCCCTGTCTGTCACCCGGGATGGAGGCGTGTCTTTTGAAAAAATAGCCTTTCCAATGGACAGTGTCACCGCCTTGCCGGCCTTTGCAGAAAGATATGGATTTACCCTGGCCGATTACAATTATTTCTGTATGCCAGAGAAAAATGGCGATACATTGAGGGTAAGGGTGACCACCGAGGCCCATGAAGACGGCGGGATTGTGTTTAATTCAACGGATAACGGGGTGACCTGGGTTTATGGCGGGATAATAGAGTAACAAAAAAACTACATTTTTTTCATCAACGCTAAAAACACCTCCGCCGCCTTATGAAACACCGGATATCTTTTCCAGACTAGGGAGTAGCTGGTTTTAAGGGCGGGGGCCAGCGGTCGGAAACACAGGTTTTGTCCTGGGGTGATGTCGACTAAATTGTTCATAATCAAAACGTTGCCCAGGCCCGATTCGACAAAACGTGCCGGGCTGCCGTGGATGATATTGAAGGTGCCTGCAATGTTTAAAAAATCGATTTCCCTGCTGGCCCACCGGGCAAGATCCCGCTGCAGCCCAGCCCGCTGGTGGATAATTAGGGGGATTTGGGCCAGCTCGTCACTGTGGATGACGGAATGGGCAGCCATGGGGCTGTCGGCCTTCATTAAAACGCCCCATTGTGACGATTCCTTCAGGGAGATGCAGTCGTATTTCATGGTGTCCACAGGATCGATTAAAACGGCGAAATCGAGGCTGCCGTGATCCAGCCGTTCGGTAATATCTACGGCGTCTCCGAATAAAAAGCGAAATTGAACCTCCGGATATTTTTCCCTGAGCTGGGCGGCTTTTTGTATGATCGAATTGGAGGGGCCGCCGCCGATTGAAATCTCGCCCCTTACGGTTTCAGAATCTAAACGGATATCCCGTTCTGTTTTTTCAAGTAAATCTACAATTTCGTCTGCACGCTTACGGAGAAGGACGCCCTCCTCCGTAAGTGTTATTTTTCGTTTTCCGCGGACAAGCAATTGCTTGCCCAGCTCCTGCTCCAGCTCTATGAGTTGCTTCGACAAAGAGGACTGAGCAATATGCAAGCTTTCAGAGGCTCTGGTGATATTTTCTTCTCTGGCAACGGCTAAAAAGTAGCGCAGTACACGAATATCCATTGGGCATCGGACCTTTCTTCAATCGTATTTTTCTTGATTATAACAAATATTATCATCTCTGTAAACTATGATAAAGTATCGATTATATGTATTTGCTATTTTAAAGAGGGTAAATATATAATAAATCTGCCAGATAAAGCAAGGAAATATGGAGGATTGAAAAGTATGAAAGGTTATAGGAAAAATCGGATTCCCCAGATTATTTTTGGGTGTGATACGGCAAAAGAGGCCGGTGCGGAATTGCAGGCCCAATGTGTCACCAAATGTCTGATCGTGACGGATAATGGGGTAGAGCAGGCTGGGCTGACGGCTCCGGTGCTGCAGTCCTTGGAAGCGTCGGGTATTGAGTACATTATTTTTGACGAGGTGGTGCCGGAAACCCCGGATACGGTGTGTATGGATCTGGCCCAGCTGATTATGGAAAATCACTTAGATGGGGTGCTCGCCATCGGCGGGGGCAGTGTCATCGATACGGCCAAGGCTGCGGCCATGATTCCCTGTCTGCCCCAGCCTGTGGAGGATTTACACGAATATGGCGGAACGGGAGCCCTGATGAAAAACGCCTACACCAGAAACATTAAATTTGTGGCCATGCCGACGACTTCGGGCACCGGCGCCGAGATTACCTGCAGCTCGGTGGTACTTGATACGAAGCGGCATTTAAAGTATAGCTTTATGAATCCCAGTATGTCCCCGGATCTGGCGATTGTTGACCCGATGCTGACGGTCGGTATGCCGCCGAAACCGACGGCGGTTGTAGGCTTAGACGTGCTGTGCCACGCAACGGAAAATCTCTTGGGAGCACAGCAGAATGAGTACTCCGATCTGCTGATGTTGGAGTGCATCAAGCGGGTGTGGCAGTGGCTGCCCATCGTATTTGAGGAACCGGGCAATATCGAGGGGAGAACTCAGCTGTCCTGGGCTTCCACCAATGCCCAGGCCAACGGTGGTGTTCCCCAGGGACATGCCATCGGACACGCCATCGGTGCGGCCTACGGTTTGGTTCACGGTCATGCCTGCACCCTGGTTTTGCCCTCGGTCATCAGACATCACGCCGAAAGCTATCCGGATAAGATTTATGCCCTGGCCCAGATTGTCGGCGTTCCCACCGAGGAAGAGGTCAAGGTGACTGCGGATCGGGTTGCGAAAAAATACGTCAGCTTTTACAAACAGTTTGGCTTTGAAAATCTTCAGGTGACCCTGAAGGGGATGGACAAGCTGGACGACAGGGCTGTTTTTGTGGAAAAGATGATTCCCTTGACCCTGGACGACTTCAAGTCAAGGATTTGGATGCCGCCGATTCACCGCCAAGAGGACAGAGATCTTTTGACTGCGCTGCTTGAAAAAATTTACGATGAGCAGTAGAAAGGTTGAGAAGGAAGTCCAATGCAGAATAAAGCTTTAAAGAAGAAACATGTAATCATTGCGGCGGTAATGTTTGTCTTTGCCTTTTCCAACAGCGCCTACGTATAGCTCAACACACCGCTTTTATCGACGCTGATCACCACCTAGGGCTGGACCAACGAAACCCTGTGTAATCTGATCGGAACCATTGGAAACATGGCCCGGATCCCAGCCTATATTCTGGGGGGATCCTTGGAAGCCGGATGGATAAAAAGAAGCTGGCCGGCAGCGGAGATTTAAAGGATGTGTTCCACATTAACACGTATTTTTGTATTGGTTTTTTGGTTTTATCTTTTATTGTCTCCTTTATTTTGATGCGCAGGGAGCGGGCTTAGTGCATAAGAGGGAGCTGGGGGCAAAGCTGTTTGAGCGCACAAATCACAGTGTTTCTTTGACAGATGAAGGCCTTTTATTCAGACGGCGGGCCCAGGATATCGTTGCCCTGGCCACTCAGGATGTCATTCGCCCCGGAGATTTAATCGGGACGTTGGTTTTCACGATTCACATCAATACGCCGGAGCACAAAGCCCTTGTCGAATGGTCTGGAGAATTTGCCCGGGATATGGATTTTTGCGCCAATTACAACGTGCTTCACAATGCCGTGATTGTTGCTCGTGAACGAAAGGGGGCAGTAATCTGCCTGGAACAGGATTGCCATTATGACGATATGTTTTTTTTGCCCCTGGATCCGCCACTGCTGGTTGGCTCGGTTTTAGCCTGGAATGAAGGTCAGACCCAGTCGAGGGCGACCAAAGCTTTTCTCCGGTTTTTGCAAGATCGAAAATAATTGGCAATTCAGGAAACGTATCGCTGTCTACTCAATATAGGCATTTTACATTTTGAAGGAATCGTAATACAATATAGACGTATCAGAAAACAACTGGTACATCTATTTTTTATGTGTTAGAAAACAAAGGAGAACAAAATCATGGAATTTACAGAACTTGCTAAAAATCGATATGCTTGTAAAAAATTTGATGGCCGTCCGGTGGAAAAGGCGCAGCTGGAGGCCATTTTGGAGGCGGGACGTCTGGCCCCCACGGCTAAAAACCTTCAGGAACAGCGAGTTTACGTCGTTGAGTCCGAAGAGGGGCTTGCCAAGCTGGATAAGGTAACCCCCTGCCGCTACGGCGCCGCCACCTGCGTGGTCGTGGCCTTCGACACAGACAATGTATTCACCTATCCCGGGGACAAAAGAGATTCTGGCGTGGAGGATGCCACCATCGTGGCCACCCACATGATGCTGGCCGCCGCCGCTTATGGCGTGGACAGCTGCTGGATCAATTTCTTCGACCCCGAGCTTTTGGCCAAGGCGCTTGATCTGCCGGAAAACGAAGAGATTCTGATGATTTTAGACCTTGGCTATGCGGCAGAGGGAGCAGGCCCTTTGGCTAACCACAATCAGCGCAAGGCCTTGGAAGAAACGGTTGCCTACCTGTAAAGCAGTCAAATAAGCCCTCTGGAAAATTCATGTTTTTTCGTTGAAGGGGCAATGCGGTTTCATCTGACAAAACGAAAATCCCCTTAGTGAATCCCCGGGGGATTGACATTTCATCGACAGATAGTTATAATTCTAATAGTTTGAATTATAACTATCTGTTTTTTCTTTGTGCGGAAAAAACAGGGGGAGGTGTTGTCATGGAAAAATCATTTCACTACCTGTCGATGGTGAATCATATGAAAATTCAGAAAAAGCTGCTGGATCGGGTAAAAAGCGAGGGGCTGACCTCTGGACAGCCGAAGGTTTTAGATTATCTCAAGGATCACGATGGCGCAAGCCAGAAGGAGATTGCGGCGGGGTGCCACATTGAGGCGGGCTCTTTGACCTCGGTGTTAAACCGCATGGAGGAACAGGGGCTGATTTGCAGAAGAACCCTCAACGGCAATCGCAGAACCTTCCATATTTTCCTGACGGAGAAGGGAAGGGCAAAGGAGGCGGCGGTGGCCCGGGCCTTTGAAGCCATCGAGGCCCAGGCGTTTTCCGGCATCGATGCGGCGGAACAGGAAAAATTTATGGCGGTGCTTTTAAAAATCTGCGATAACCTGAAGGGGGAGGCCGTCCATGGATAAAGTGAAACGCTACCTCATCTTTCTGGTCGGACTTTTCGTCAGCTCCCTGGGGGTGAGCCTGATCACCAAGGCGAATCTGGGAACCTCACCCATCTCCTCAATTCCCTACGTGCTCAGCCTGAATTTTCCCTTGACCCTGGGGAATTTCACAATTCTGTTCAGCGTATTTTTAATTCTTTTGCAGCTGGGGATTTTGAGAAAAAATTTTAAGGCGGAGCATCTGCTGCAGGTGCCGATTTCCATTTTATTTGGCTATTTTATCGATATGACCATGGCGTTTTTATTTTTCGTCCATCCCCAGAGCTATCTGCTGAAGGTGGTCTACCTTTTGATCGGATGTCTGATTCTGGCCATCGGCGTCTACGCAGAGGTTTTGGCCAACGTGGCCATGCTGCCGGGGGAATCCTTTGTGCGGGCGATTGTGGAGACCTGGCATCGGGATTTTGGGACGACAAAGGTTGTTTTTGATGTCTCCATGACGGTGACGGCGGCGGTGCTGTCTTTTATTTTTGTCCACCGTTTAGAAGGGGTGCGGGAGGGCACGATTGTGGCAGCCCTTCTGGTAGGCTTTTTAGCTAGGATTCTAGGGCATCGACTGGCATTTTTAGAAAGGCTTTTGTTCCCCGAGGATCACAAGGTTAAAATGGCGGAGAGCGCAGCGGTGGCAAAGCCAGCTGCCAAAAATGTCATCGTCATCGGCAGACAGTACGGCTCCGGCGGCAGTGAGCTGGGTCAGCTGCTGGCCAAAAGACTCTGTTTTGCCTGCTACGACGAGGAGATTATTCAGCTGACGGCGGGGACCACCGGCTACACGCCTGAATTTGTGCGTCGACAGGAGGAGATGATGACCAACAGCCTGCTGTTTGATATGGTCAATCAGATGTACGCCTATGCGCCGAATCAGGAAGCCCCAAAGGATCAGATTTTTGATGCGGAGGCCGCGGTGATCCAGGAGCTCTCCCAGGAGGGCAGCTGCGTCATCATCGGCCGCTGCTCTGACTACATACTGAAAAACGATCCCCATTGCCTGCGGGTATTTTTCCACGCGCCCCTCGAAAGCCGTGTCCGCCGGGTGATGGAGAGAGAAAATCTGTCTGAAAAGGAAGCCCGGGCAAAGGTCCAAAAAGAAGATCGCTGGCGGGCGGACAACTACCGTTATTATACCCGGCAAATCTGGGGGATGGCCGGCAATTACAACCTGACCCTGGATACGGATTTAGGCATCGATTATATCGAGCATGCCATCCGTGAAGCCTTGAAAATCGAAAGCGGGGAAAGTAAATAGAGGAAACAGTGATCATCACTAATGCCGTTTATAGGCATAATAACCCCAAATATAAGACAATAACCTTGGCGGCAAAAGAAGCCCTTTGGCGGGGTAAGCTTAAAGAAAAATAAAAAACTTTGGGAAAGTATTTGACAACCCCAATCCATAGGGCTATACTGTATACAGCATATGAATTTATCAAGCGCATGACAAGGGAGTCATTCCTCACAGAGAGGAGTGGCTCCCTTTTTTAATGTTAAAACCGGTTTTTTGATATAGACATGCTAATTTATCTGAACAATCAGAAAGGAATTTTAATTATGGGAAGTATTGGAAGTATGAGTAAACCTGCCATGGGATTTTTAGTAGCTGCAGTACAGTTTCCAGCGCCAGTTGTAAACTCGAGAGCTGACATTGACCGCCAGGTTGAGAGCATCATCACCTGCCTTAAAAATACAAAGGCCGGGTATCCAGGCGTTGAGTTGATCGTTTTTCCAGAGTACAGCACCCAGGGCTTAAATACGAAGAAATGGCTGACGGAAGAATTTTTGTGCGATATTCCTGGCAAAGAAACTGACGCCTTTGCTAAGGCTTGTCAGGAAGCTGGCGTGTACGGGGTTTTTTCCATCATGGAAAGGAATCCGGATCCCAATAAAAATCCTTACAACACTGCGATTATCATTAACCCCCAGGGTGAAATATGCTTGAAATACAGAAAGCTCTTCCCCTGGAACCCCATCGAACCCTGGTATCCGGGGGATCTGGGAATGCCCGTCTGCGACGGACCGGGAGGATCCAAGCTGTCGGTCTGCATCTGTCATGACGGCATGATTCCGGAGCTGGCTAGAGAAGCAGCTTACAAGGGATGTAACTGCTACATTCGTATCTCCGGCTACAGCACCCAGGTCAACGATCAGTGGATTTTGACCAACCGTTCCAACGCCTGGCAGAATCTGATGTACACCGTCTCCGTCAACCTTGCGGGCTACGACAATGTCTTTTACTACTTCGGGGAAGGTCAGATCTGTAACTTTGACGGCACAACCCTGGTACAGGGCGACCGAAACCCCTACGAAATTGTCACCGGTGAAATTTATCCCCAGCTGGCCGACAATGCCAGAAAGACCTGGGGCCTTGAAAACAATATTTACAATCTGGGTCACCGAGGCTATGTTGCCAAGCCCGGCGGAGAAAGCGATGCAGGCCTGACCTATATCAAAGACCTGGCCGCTGGAAAATACAAGCTGCCCTGGGAGGACGAAATTCAGATCAAAGACGGTTCCATCTACGGCTATCCGACAACCGGCGGAAGATTTGGAAAATAGAAGAGAAGCTTAGATTAATACAGAATACGGATAAATTCAGCCGCGGGAAACTGCGGCTGTTTTGATGTTGGTTTAAAAGGTAACCCAGCTGTTTAATCAGATCGGCGAAGAAAATAAAATGTTCGATTTTCAGGAAAAGGAACGACGATTTCCTTGACAATTGAAAAGGTTTACTTCATAATAAAAGAAAGGTATTGAAAAGGTTTAAACTAAAATTGACAGCCTTTACTTTAGCAGTCCATAAGCCACGGCTTAAATATAATTGCGGAGGTAATGTAATGAAAAAAACAGTTTTGATTTTTGGGGATTCTAACACCTGGGGATGGAAACCCTCGAATGATATGGTCAAACCATTGGAACGGTGGGAGGACGAGGTCCGCTGGGCTGGTGTGATGCAGGCCGAGCTTGGCGATGACTACAAGGTTATTGCCGATGGACTTAATGGACGAACCACAGTGTGGAATGACCCCATCGAGGAATATCGCTGTGGTAAGGATCAGATTATTCCCACCATGGATGCCCAGGCACCCTTTGACATGATTATCATTTTTGTAGGCACCAACGATTTAAAGGTGCGCTACACGGTGACGCCTCAGGATATAGCCAATGGCGCGGGCATCCTTGTGGACAAGGCCCTGCACCAGGTGGGGGATTACGTTGGAGATCCCAAGGTATTATTGGTAGGACCGCCGCCGCTGGGCCCCATTGCCGATGGCGTATTTAACCTGATGTTTGGCGGCAGCGAGGAAAAATCCAAGGATGTGGCCAAGTATTACAAGATTGTGGCAGATACCTATGGTGTCCATTTCTTTGATGCGGGCACTGTTGTTAAAAGCAGTGACGAGGACGGTCTCCACCTTCAGGCAGATCAGCATAAGCTTTTGGGTCTTGCCATGGCCAAGGAAGTTAAAAAGATTATTGGATAACCCTTAAACGGTCAAAAATATCAAAGTAAAATCAAAGCGCACGAAGCTAGAGGCCCGTGCGCTTTTTTCTAAAAAGAAGACCTCTCGGTCTTTTCATTTATTCTAACGCTTTGTAATCATTTTTCCCCTCCTCAGAAAGCAGAGGCAAAATCGCATTCCACATACAATCAAAGAGATTGACATCTTCGTTTGTATAGCTGTGGGTACATAAAATCATCAGGGTGTCTATGATGCGCTTGTGCTGGTGGGGATATTGATCTTCAATGAATACACCTTTTTCATGCAGATTTTGAAAAGAGACCGTCAGAATTTCTGATATATTTTGGTATATTTTGTCCTGCATTTGCTTTATGGCGGGGCTGATCTGGGAAAACTGTGCGTAATGCTTGAAATAATAGGCGTGCTTTTTTTGCACGTCGACAAGGTGCCTGAGATAATCCCTTAACTCGGTAAGATTCTGGACGGGGTCAAGGCTTTGATAGATATTGTATTGCTCCTGAACCAGCGCCAGGGCAATATCTTCCTTTTTTTTAAAATGATAGGTCAGATTGCCGGTGCTGATGCCGAGGGCGTCGGCAATATTTTTTACAGACACGCTGTTGTAATCGCCCTCGCTAAAAAGTTTGCGGGCCATGGTCAATATATCTTCACGGGTATTTTTTCGCATGCGTTATCTCTCCTTTGCGTTGACATATTAGCATAATCGTGCTAATATGTCAATTAGGATGATTGTACTAAAAAGTGAAAGGAGAACTGTCATGCCAAGTGTACGTGTTTTAGGTAACCGTTTTACGGATCCAGTCAAAGAGAGGGTGGCCCGGGCCCTCTGTTCAGATTTAAAGCGCATTTTAAAGGCGCCGATTGGCGAAACCTATTTTGAGGAGTTCGACAAGTATTATGTAGAGAAGGAGACCTTTACCGTCTGCGACGGAACCAACAGCCCAGGCTGTGTAACCCTCATCATCAACGGGCCGGTTTTAGACCAGGAGGGTCTGCAGGAGCTTTGTGCTGCGCTGACAGACAGCTTTCAAAAAGCTGTGGGAGATCCCGATTACGAGGTGATTTTTGTCTATCATCCCATTGACGGCAATCACATTGGCTCCAAGGGACAGCTCCACGCCCTGCGGGGAAAGGGAAAAAAACAATAAAGTATTTATTTTTTATAATGCGGACGATCTCGAGATTTTTCGGGGTCGTCTTTATTTTTCTCAAAAAAAGAAGACCCTGGGGTCTTCTTGAAGAATAGCCATTGCATTTAACTACCAGCAAAGTGTTTCAAGTGGAACATTTGGGATGCGAGTGATCCTTAAGGCAGCACCTTACTCCGCCGTCTCAAAATGCAGGGAGCCGTGGCGCACATTGGCGTAGACGGAAATCAAAACGGTATCGTCTCCCTCTGGGCCGTGGGTCTCGTTGTAAATGCTGCTCTGACAGCCGCTGGATGTGATGTTGAGGCGCACGTTTTTGGGCAGGGTGACGTCTATTGATCCGTGGAGGACGGTGATGTCCAGATCGTATTGATCCTGCTCAAAGGTGAAATTCGAGAAATCAGCCTTTAAATGGCCTAAAAAGGCGCCGAGCTTCAGATCCTTCATGACGGGATGAGGGTAGGTGACGGACACTGTTTTGCAAAGCACGGCACGATCCAGGGTATCTGGTATCTGATCGATGCTGGATAAAAAGTTTTTTCCTTTTTTATAGACCCAGGTAAGATAAGCTGCGCCGAGACCGAGGGCGGCAGCCGAAAGCTTCAGTAATTTATTATCGCTGGCCATGGTGTATCTCCTATACGGTTTGTTGTTTTCTTTTATCATATCACAAAATTGAAGAGAATTTAAGTCTATTTGATGAAAGCAGGAGGCAGACCCCAGGGGACTTTAAGGATTTTAAGGAAAAAATAATTTTGAAAACGATATAGCAAATATTGTATACAATCTGCGGCTGCGCTGTGCTATAATAAAACACAAGGTGCTGGGCCTGATCCAGCGTCTATAATGAATGTGAGGGATCTTATATTTTGATGAAAGCAAGAAAATACAGCGCCGAGTACAAAGCGTTGGTTTCTGATATCCTTGAGCACCCGAAATTTCAGGCGCTGAGGGAGATTGAGCATCACGGCAATGGTCTTTACGCCCATTCTGTGTCGGTGGGGTATTATTCCTACCGCATTGCCAAAAGGCTGGGGCTGGTCTACGTCTCCGTGGCCCGGGGCGCTTTGCTCCACGATTTCTTTTTTGAGGACTGGCGCGTCCGAAAGAAAACTGGCAAAGGCCTGGAGCGCATCCGTCAGATGCACGGCTTTACCCACCCCAAGGAGGCTCTGGCCAACGCGCGCCAATATTTTGAAATCAACGACAAGGAGGCGGACATGATTGTCAAACACATGTTCCCCTTAACCATCACACCGCCAAAGCATTGTGAGAGCTGGGTGGTCACGATGGTGGACAAGGGCGTCGCCGTCGGGGAAATGGTCTCGGAGCATACGCCGAGAAAAATATATCATCGTTATAGACTTCAAAATTCATAGCACAGGAGGAAGCCCATGGAGTTAAATCATCTCGAAATGATCGAGGCAGCAAAAAATCATTTTGGAAAAATTATCGAGGAGCAGCTGGCGCGCATCGAGCGCATGAAGGCCAACGCTGAATTTGTGGATTACGAGAACAAGGACAAGATCGTCATCGGCATCGTCGGCGGCGACGGCATCGGTCCCTTCATCACCTCTGAGGCGGAAAAGGTTCTGGCCTTTTTGCTCAAGGAGGATGTTGAAAAGGGCAGAATCGTCTTTAAAAATATCGACGGTCTGACCATCGAAAACCGCGCCGCCTGCGGCAAGGCCATCCCCGACGACGTTTTGGCAGAGCTCAAGGCCTGCGACGTCATTCTCAAGGGACCGACCACAACCCCCAGAGAAGGGGACAAGTGGCCCAACATCGAAAGCGCCAACGTGGCCATGCGCCGGGAGCTGGATCTCTTTGCCAATGTCCGCCCGGTTTCTGTGCCGGAAAAGGGCATCGACTGGACCTTCTACCGTGAAAACACCGAGGGCGGCTACGCCGTCGGCAGCAAGGGCATCCACGTCAACGACGATCTGGCCATCGACTTTACCGTGGCTACCCAGGAAGGCTCCGACCGTATCATTCGTGCGGCCTTCGATTATGCGAAAAAATCTGGCAAGAACAAGGTAACCGTCGTCACCAAGGCCAACGTCATCAAGACCACCGACGGCAAGTTTTTGGATACCGCCAAGGCCATTGCCAAGGAATACCCCGAGGTGGAAATGGACGACTGGTACATCGACATCATGACCGCCAAGTTGGTGGACGAAAAGCGCCGCAGCCAGTTTAAGGTCATGGTGCTGCCCAACCTTTACGGCGATATCTTAACCGATGAAGCCGCCGAGTTCCAGGGCGGTGTCGGCACCGCCGGCTCTGCCAATATCGGCAAGCGCTACGCCATGTTTGAGGCGATCCACGGCTCCGCCCCCAGAATGGTGGACGAGGGCCGCGGCCAGTACGCCGATCCCTGCAGCATCATCCGGGCTGCGGGCATGCTGCTGGAACACATTGGCTATGGAGATGAAGCGAAAAAGCTTCAGATGGCTTTAGATATCTGCGGCACCTATGAAAAGAAGCTGACCATCACCGGCCGTGACACCGGCGCCACCGGCGCCCAGTACGCTCAGTACCTCATGGACACCCTGTCCAGAGAGGATCTGGCTGAGGCTTACGCCAGCTATCAGAAATAGCGACGACTATCATCAGGAGCTCCCTCGGGAGCTCTGTTTTTTATGTAAAATTCAGGTTTTTGTACTATACTAAAATCTAATTCATTACAGAGGAAGGGAAGTGGCCGTATGCTTGAAAGGATTGGTTTAAAGGGCCCGGAGCTGCCCAAGGCTGAAAAGGAAAGGCTGACATTGAAATTGGGGGCGCTGCAGCGGGAGCTTTTGGCCCTGAAGATTCCGGTGATGCTCCTTTTTGAGGGCTGGGATGCCGCCGGCAAGGGCACCCTCATCAATGCCCTGATGCTGCCCATGGATCCGCGGCATTTTGTGGTCTACAACGAAATTCATCGGGGACGGGAGGAAAAGGGGCGCCCCCTGCTCTGGCCCTACTGGATTAGAACGCCGGAGGCGGGAAAAATGGCCATCTTTGACCGCAGCTACTACAGCCGGATCATCCACAGCCGCAAATTGACGGGAAAGGCTGAAGCTGAGGCCCTGGACCAGGTGCTGGATTTCGAGCATCTGATGGCAGAGAATGGAACGGTGGTGCTTAAATTTTTCGTCCACATCGACCAGGGGCTTCAGAAGCAGCGCTTTGAATCCCTGGAGGAAAATGAAGCCACCCGCTTCAGGGTGACCAAGAAGGACTGGAAGGAAAACAAGCGCTACCAGCAGCTTTGGCAGAAAACCGACCGCATCCTCCAAAGGACGAACACCAAGGAGGCCCCCTGGACCATCATCGACGGCAGCGACTTAAAGGTCGCCGGAGAGCAGCTGCTCAAGACCCTGACCCAGCGCCTTGAAAAAACGGTGGCAGCGGCTAAAAAAGAGGCGGCGCCGGAGAGAAAACCGCTGATCCTGGAGACGGCGGCACCCTGCAGAACACCGGTGCTGGAATGCGTTGATTTGGATAAAACCGTGGATCCCAAGACCTATAAAAGGGAGCTGAGGCGCTATCAGGAAAGGCTTCGGCTGCTGGAGTACGAGATTTACCAGAAAAAGATTCCGGTGATCATCGGCTTTGAGGGCTGGGACGCCGGGGGAAAGGGCGGCGCCATCAAGCGTCTCTGCGAGCATTTGGATCCCCGGGGCTACCGGGTTTATCCCACGGCGGCGCCGTCGGCGGAGGAGCTTGCCCACTGCTGGCTTTGGCGTTTTTGGAAAACGATCCCGAAGCGGGGCCATTTCAGCATCTATGACAGAACCTGGTACGGCCGGGTGATGGTGGAACCCATCGAGGGGCTTTGCACCGAGGCGGAGTATCGCCGGGCCTTTCAGGAGATCAACCGCTTTGAGGCACAGCTGGCGGATTTTGGCGCGGTGGTCTTAAAATTTTGGATGCACATCAGCTGGGATGAGCAGGAAAGGCGCTTCCATGCCCGGGAACAAGATCCCGACAAGCGCTGGAAAATCACCGATGAGGACTGGCGCAACCGGGAAAAATGGGACCGCTACCTGATTGCCGCCGACAGAATGCTTTTGAAAACTGCCACACCCCAGGCACCCTGGATTGTGGTGGAGGGAAACGACAAGCGCTACGCAAGACTCAAGGTCCTGAAACGCACCACCGAGGCCCTGGAAAATCGTCTGGCCGCCCTGGATTAGGGGATGAAAACCTATACTTTGACAGGAAATTCCAGGGACTTCAAAATTTTACCCTTCAGCTCTGAAAATCCCCGGGATCTTTGTTAAAATTTCGACAAAAAATTATCTTAAATGGGACGTGTACACTGAAAATGAATTGTGATATAATCGTTAAAGGTAAAAATTTGTATTATTCAAAAGATGCAATGATTTAATTATCAAGGAGGAATATCATGTCCAAAACAATGATGACTATGGACGGGAACCAGGCTGCGGCCCACGTGTCCTACGCGTTTACCGAAGTTGCTGGTATTTTCCCAATCACCCCGTCTTCTCCGATGGCAGAGCATGTAGACTCTTGGTCTGCCCAGGGAAGAAAGAACATCTTTGGCGAAACCGTCAAAGTATCTGAAATGCAGTCGGAAGGTGGTGCCGCTGGTACAGTTCACGGTTCACTGGCCGCTGGCGCATTAACGACAACCTACACAGCTTCCCAGGGGTTATTATTAATGATCCCCAACATGTATAAAATTGCCGGCGAACTGCTTCCAGGCGTATTCCACGTAACCGCACGTACCCTGGCTGCCCACGCCTTATCTATTTTCGGTGATCACGGCGACGTTATGGCCTGCCGTCAGACTGGTTTTGCCATGTTGGCCACCAGCTCTGTACAGGAAGTTATGGACCTTGGTGGTGTTGCCCATTTAGCCGCCATCAAATCCAGAGTGCCCTTCTTACACTTCTTCGACGGTTTCAGAACCTCCCACGAAATTCAGAAGGTCGAAGTTATGGACTACGACGTCTACAAGAAGCTGGTGGACTGGGATGCCATCCAGGCCTTCAGAGATCACGCCTTAAATCCGGAACACCCGGTTACCAGAGGTACCGCCCAGAACGGCGATATCTACTTCCAGGCCCGTGAAGCCTGCAACAAATTCTACGACGCGGTTCCGGCCATCGTCGAAGAATACATGGACAAAATCTCTGCTGAAACTGGCAGAAGCTATCACTTATTCGATTACTACGGCGATCCCGACGCTGAAAACATCATCGTCGCCATGGGCTCTGTCACAGACTGTATCGAAGAAACCATCGACTACCTGGCAAAACAGGGTGAAAAGGTCGGCGTCATCAAGGTTCGTCTGTTCAGACCTTTCTCCAAGGAACACTTCTTCAAGGTACTGCCGAAGAACGTTAAGCGCATCGCCGTCTTAGACAGAACCAAGGAACCCGGCGCCCTGGGCGAACCCCTGTACCAGGATATCTGTACCGTATTCTTCGGTATGGAAAACGCCCCCAAGATCATCGGCGGCCGCTACGGCTTAAGCTCCAAGGATACCACCCCTGGCCAGATCAAGGCTGTCTACGACAACCTGAAGGCCGACGAACCCAAGGATAAATTCACCATCGGTATCGTGGATGACGTTACCTACACCAACCTGGAGCTCACCGACAACATCAACACCATTCCCGAAGGCACCAAGGGCTGTAAGTTCTGGGGTCTGGGCTCTGACGGTACCGTTGGCGCCAACAAGAACTCCATCAAGATCATCGGTGACCACACTGATCTCTACGCCCAGGGTTACTTCGACTACGACTCCAAGAAATCTGGCGGTATCACCGTATCTCACTTAAGATTCGGTAAACAGCCCATCAAATCACCTTACTTAATCGTCAACTCTGACTTCATCTCCTGCTCTACTCAGGCCTACGTACACCAGTACGACCTGTTAAAGGGTCTGAAAAAGGGCGGTACCTTCTTGATGAACACCGTCTGGTCTGTAGATGAATTAGACGAACGTATTCCTGCCCACATGAAACGCTACATGGCTGAAAATGACATCAATTTCTACATCATCAACGCCACCAAGGTTGCTGAAGAAATTGGTCTGGGCAGAAGAACCAACACCATCATGCAGGCGGCCTTCTTCAAGCTGGCCGACATCATTCCGATCGATGACGCCGTTAAGTTCATGAAGGAAGGGATCAAGAAGTCCTACGGCAAGAAGGGTGACAAGATCGTCAACATGAACTACGAAGCTGTCGATGCTGGTATCAACCCGGAAATCCTGACCAAGGTAGAAATTCCTGCGGCTTGGGCCAACGCCCAGGACGAAGCTGCACCGGAAGCAGACGAACCGAAATTCGTCAAGGAAATCCTGCGTCCCGTCAACCGCTTCGAAGGCAACAGCATTCCTGTTTCTGCTTTCGTCGACAACGAAGATGGTACCTTCATGTCCGGTTCTTCCCGTTACGAAAAACGCGGTATTGCCGTCAACATTCCTGAATGGCTGCCTGAAAACTGTATCCAGTGTAACCAGTGCTCCTTCGTATGTCCCCACGCTGCGATCCGTCCGATCTTAGTCAACGCCGACGAAAAAGCTGCTGCTCCCGAAGCCTTCACCACCATCAAGGCCAATGGCAAGCAGTTTGAAGGTCTGGAATACAGAATGCAGGTATCTGCTTTAGACTGTACTGGCTGCGGCAACTGTGCCGACGCCTGCCCGGCCAAGACCAAGGCTCTGGAAATGAAGCCTTTAGAAACCCAGGAAATTCAGGTTTCCAACTGGGAATACGCAACTACCGTTCCTGTCAAGGACAACTTAATGAACAAATACACCGTCAAAGGCAGCCAGTTCTGCCAGCCGCTGCTTGAGTTCTCCGGCGCTTGTGCGGGTTGTGGTGAAACACCTTACATCAAGGCCATCACCCAGTTATACGGCGACCGCATGATGATCGCCAACGCCACCGGCTGTTCCTCTATCTGGGGTGCCTCCTCACCGTCCACACCGTACTGCAAGAACGCCAAGGGTCAGGGTCCTGCCTGGGCTAACTCCCTGTTCGAAGACAATGCAGAATACGGCTTCGGTATGCTGATGGCCTCCAACAAGATCAGAGAAACCATCGCCAGCTACTTAAAGGCCATTGCTGAAACTGCTCCGGAAGCCGTCAAGGCTGCCGCTGAAAAGTGGATCGCCGGCAAGGACGACGCAGAAGCCTCC
>JAUNGS010000092.1 GCA_030524435.1 Eubacterium sp. | reverse complement strand
CACCAGGGGCAGGGCAAGGCACAAGACCCCCAGGACGATGGCGGCCAAAACCAGGGCCATGACCTTGTAAACCAAGGGACGATGGGCCATGACGCTGTGATAGTAGCGGCTCAATTTCCCGCAGAACACCCTGATGCCGCAGCGATCCGCAAATTTTCCCGCCTTGATAATTCTCACCAGACTCAGCACAAAAATTTCGGCCAAGGCGATGGTCATAGCCACCAGCAGAACCCCCAGGGCCAGGGGCAGCTTCAGGGCCAGGGCCGCGATGCCGCCGGAAAGGGTCACCGCCATCATCGCCAGGCAAATGAGCAGCTGCAAATCCCAGTATACCCTGTCTAAAGGCGCCAGAGCGACTGCCTCTTGTCCCGGCACCCGGCCGGCCAAAATACAGGCCCCGACAAAAAGGCCCAATCCCGCCAGGGTTAAAAAGGCAAAGCCCTGAAGGGCCCCGGAGGCCCTTTTGTGGTCCTCACTGTAGACCGCAGCCTTATCCTGAACTTTTTCATCATCAAAGGCAAAGACGATCTGCGGTCTGCCGCTGGTTTCATAGTTGGCGCCTGCGCCGCTATAATTCAAATTCGCATCGATACTGCCGGAGAGCTGCTCATTTTCAATTTCTCCCCACACCTGGTGGGTCTTGAGGTTCTCCGGCGTCACACCGCCGCCGCTGGTCTGTGTCTTTCCCTCGGCCTCAATATACCACTGCAGACCAAATTCATCCTCCAGCGTCGAAATCGCACTGATCTGATCGTAGTAGCTGCTCATCTTATTATTGATCATATCCTGCTTGTAGCCTTCGATTTCCGCAGCATGGCGCTCAAGAAAGGCATCGCTGTTTATGACATCAATAACCGATTTATCTTCCTCATACAGTTCATCTTGCCAAAGGCCATAACGATTTTCGTCCTCGTCCAGCAAACTGAGCTTGTACTCCTCCAGATCGCCCTCCATCCAGCTGCCCTCTTTAATTTCCTCCGCCGTGGTATTCTCACTGGCCTTCGCTCTTAAGCTGGCCGCCGCATCGAGAAAATCCTGTCTCAGCGCTTCGCTTTTCAAATAGTCCGCCTCACCGATACAGGCTGACATTTCAAAGCTCGTCATGCCATCTCTGATTGTAAGGGTCAGCAGCATGATCCCCGCCGTTATAAAAATAACCGACAGGGCTGTCACCGCCGCCTTCAATCCCCAGCGGCTCAGCCAGGATATTTTCTCAGCTTCCCCGGCATTCTTTGTCTCATTGCACATCGTATTTTTCAATTTTGTATCCAATGCCCCACACCACCTTTAAATATTTTGGTTCCTTGGGATTGATCTCAATCTTCTCCCGAATTCTGCGGATATGCACCGCCACCGTATTGTCTGCATTGTAGGAGGGCTCCTCCCAGACATTCTCATAGATTTGTTCAATGGAGAACACCTTGCCCATCTCCTGCATTAAAAACTTCAGAATTTTGTATTCCACCGGCGTCAGCTTAACAGCCTCCCCGTCAACCGTCACCTTTTTATAAGCATCGTCCAGGGCCAGGCCCCCGGTCTGATAGACATCTGTCCTCTTAACGTAGCTCCCCAGGGTCGTGTAGCGCCTCAGCTGGGACTTCACCCTGGCCACCACCTCCAAAGGGTTAAAGGGCTTCGTGATATAATCGTCCCCGCCGACGGTCAGTCCCAAAATTTTATCGTTGTCCTCAGCCTTGGCCGAGAGAAAAATAATCGGAATATTGTGGTGCTCTCTGATCTTCGAGGTCGCATTGATCCCGTCCATCTCCGGCATCATGATGTCCATCAAGATGAGATGGATGGTCTCCCGGGACACGATATCCAGTGCCTCCCGGCCTGTATAAGCCTTATAGATCCCATAGGTCTCATTTTTGAGATAAAGCTCCAGAGCGTCGACAATTTCCCTTTCGTCATCGCAAATCAAAATATTCATTCTTTTCCTCCGTGTCGTCTGCTTTCCTTTGACAATACCTATCATAACACAATTATCTTACAAAAAAAGCGGCACAATTCTTAATAATTTATTAAGGCTGCGCCCACCCAATTTTCACAGCAAAAAAGGGCGTAAAAAAAGCCGGTATCACCGGCTTTAATTTGCTTTATAAAAGATAATCGGGCAGGGCGTGAAGCTTTTTCTTTTTAGCCTCGGCTTCCTCCTTGGCCTTTAATTCTGCCTCTTTCTTCGCCGCTTCCTCGGCGGCTTTTTTAGCGGCGGCTTCTGCCTCGGCTTTTTTATT
>JAUNGS010000044.1:17935-20476 GCA_030524435.1 Eubacterium sp. | reverse complement strand
CTGGAGCCTGTGGGCGGCAGCAGCGAGAGCGTTTATGTCGACATCCCCGAGGAATCTACGGTGGCCGACGTGGCCAACATCCTCTACGATGAAGGCGTCATCAAAAACGCCATGGTTTTCCAGAGCTACGCCGGCCGTCACAGCCGCGGCAACAGAACCATGCAGGCGGGCTACTACGAACTCAACAAAAATATGTCGGCGGTGGAAATCTTTAATAAAATGCTGGACGGCGACGTCTATGCCGACATGGTCACCGTCGTGCTGCCCGAGGGGCGCAATGTCAAGGAGATGGGCGCTATTTTAGAGGAAAATGGCATCTGTACAGCCCAGGCCTTCATCGACGAGGCCCACAAGCTGTCGGAGTACAAGGCCAGCTATCCCATTCTCTCCAGTATCCCCGACGGCAAGGATCGCTTTTTAGAGGGCTATCTCTTCCCGGACACCTACCACTTTGAAAAGGGCATCGACGCCGCAGGGGTCGTAACCCAGATGTTAAACCGCTTTGTGGAGGTCTACGGCGATGACCTTCAAAAGCAGACCCAGGAAAAGGGCAAGACCATCGACGAGATCGTCATCATGGCCTCCATCGTCGAGCTGGAAACCAAGCTTCCCGAGGACAGACCCAACGCTGCCAGTGTTTTCTACAATCGCATGGCGGCGGGGATGAATCTCCAGTCGGATATCACCGTAGACTACGCCCGGGGCGAAAAGACGGCGGTTTTAACCGAAGAGCAGACCCAGTTCGAATCACCCTACAATACCTACATCAATCCTGGACTGCCGGTGGGCCCCATCTGTTCGCCGGGGCTGGATTCCATCGATGCGGCCATCAACCCCGCTGACACCAACTATCTCTACTTCGTGGCGGATATGGACACCGGAAAGCTGTACTTCAACGAGACTTTAGAAGGTCACAACGCCGACGTGGCGAAGTACATGAATTAGAAAGAGCAGAGCCTTGAGCGATATCGTACAGGATTACGTAGAAAATTATATCAGAGGTTTATTGCCGGCGGAGTCGCCCTATTTTGAGCGGCTCCGCCTCATTGCTGAGACCAACCACGTGCCCATCATTTTCCCTGAGGTCAGAAATTATCTGGAAATGCTGATTGTGTCACAGAACATTAAAAGTGTGCTGGAAATCGGCACGGCGGTGGGCTACTCTGCGGGGATCTTTGCCCAGGCCATGGGCGAAGGGGGCCGGGTAGTCACCATCGACCGAGACGAGCGGATGCTTGCCCAGGCCAGGGCCAACATCGAGGCCATGGGCTACAAGGACCGCATCACCATCCTCGAGGGGGATGCCCAGGAGCAGGTGGCGGCCTTAAAGGGCAGCTTTGACATGGTGTTTTTGGACGGCGGCAAGGGCCACTACATCCACCTTCTAGAGGACTGCCTCAGGCTTTTAAAGCCCGGCGGCCTTTTGGTGTCGGACAATGTGCTTTACAAGGGGATGATTGCCACCAATGAGCTGGTCATCCGCCGGAAGATCACCATTGTCAAGCGCATGCGCAAATATTTAGAGGCCTTAACCAAGGATGACAGACTCATCACGACCATCCTGCCCCTGGGGGATGGCCTGTCCGTCAGCTATAAAAAATAGATGCGCCTGGGATAAAGGTGAATTTTTCCTTCCCTTTTATCCGCAGGATGTGTATAATCTATTCATATGAAACGCAAAGACAGTCCCAGGGCTGTCTTTTTTAAAGGAGAAAATATCAAATGAGAATAAAACCGGAACTACTGGCCCCGGCGGGGAATTTTGAAAAGCTGAAATACGCCCTGCACTACGGCGCCGATGCGGTGTACTGTGCCGGAAAACGCTTTGGCCTCAGGGCCAAGGCCGACAATTTTGATCTAGAGGAGCTTCGGGAGGCGGTGGCCTATGTCCATGAGCGGGGCAAAAGAATCTACGTCACCCTGAATATGATTCCCCATAACGACGATCTGGAAGGGCTGCCTGAGTACGTCAGGGCCCTGGCAGACATGGGGGTGGACGCGGTGCTGGTGGCGGATCCCGGGGTCTTTGCCGTGGTCAGAGAGACGGCACCGGAGCTTAAGGTGTCCGTCAGCACCCAGGCCAACAACACCAACTGGCGCTCGGCGCAGTTCTGGTACGATCAGGGCGCCAGACGCATTGTACTGGCCCGAGAGCTGGGCCTTGAGGAAATCAAAACCATCGTGGATAAGACGCCGTCGGATATGGAAATCGAGACCTTTGTCCACGGCGCCATGTGCATCTCCTATTCGGGGCGCTGCCTTTTGAGCCATTATATGACCGGCAGAAATTCCAACCAGGGGGACTGTGCCCACCCCTGCCGCTGGAAATACCATCTGGTGGAGGATACCCGGCCCGGCGAGGCCTTTGAGATCGACGAGGACGACACGGGCTCCTTTATCTTCAACTCCAAGGATCTCTGCCTCATCAATCACCTGCCCGAGCTCATGGACGCCGGGGTGGCCAGCCTGAAAATCGAGGGGCGCATGAAAAGCCTCTACTACGTGGCCACGGTGATCTCCATCTACCGTCAGGTCATCGAC